>JBDSLT010000001.1:0-3620 GCA_039916265.1 Casimicrobiaceae bacterium
CGAGCGATGCATCGTCGTCGACGGCGTTCGCTACGGTCACATCCTCAATCCGCGCACGGGGTGGCCGGTGCGCCACCTCGCTGCAGTGAGCGTGATCGGCAGCCTGTGCGTCGTGGCGGGCAGCGCATCGACGATCGCGATGCTCAAGGAGGGGAACGGTCCCGCGTGGCTGGCGACGCTGGGGCTTCCGCACTACTGGGTGACTGTCGACGGCAGGACGGGGGGCTCGCTCGCTTAAGCGATCTACTCTCGTGCGCGCTTGATGTTTGCACAAGCTGCTCTTAACATGGTGGGCGCACAAAAAACCCAAGGCGCGCCTCGCGCCACGCCACGGAGGTTCCATGAAACGCATGCTGACGCTCGTCGCGCTTGCCGCTGCGACCTTTTCCGCGCACGCGCAGGTCACGATCCGCTGGGGAGACGTGGTGCCGGCGACGCACCCGTCGGCGCAGATGATCGAGCGCATCGCGGCCGACGTCAAGGCGAAGACCAACGGCCGCGTCGTCGTCCAGGCGTTTCCCGGCGGGCAGCTCGGCGGCTCGCGCGACATGATCGACGCCACCGCCAACGGCGTGCAGCAGATCGTGACGGAAGGCGCCGCCAATTTCGGCGCGTGGCTGCCGACGATCTCGATCGTCGAAGCGCCGTACATCTGGCGCGACGCCGCGCACCTCGACAAGGTGATGAACGGCCCCATCGGCGAGCAATACAACGAGCAGCTCGTCAAGGCGCGGGGCATGCGAATCCTCGGCACGACGTACTACGGAACGCGCCACATCACCACGACGAGCAAGGAAGTGAAGACGCCCGCGGACCTGGTCGGCTTCAAGCTTCGCGTGCCGGAGAATGACGTCTTCAAGGCGATGGCCGAAGCGTGGGGCGCGCGGCCGACGCCGATGAACTTCGGCGAGTTGTATCTCGCGCTCAAGCAGAACGTCGTCGACGGACAGGAGAACCCGCTGCCGACGATCAAGTCCGGGAAGTTCGACGAAGTGCAGAAGTACCTGGTACTGACGGCGCACATCATCACGCCGCGACTCGTCGTCGTGAACGAGGCGTTCTGGCAGGGCCTGCCCGCCGCGGATCGGAAGATCGTCGGCGACGCGATCAAGGCCGGCATCGTGTGGCAGAACGAGGAACTGATCCGGCAGGAGAAAACGCTGGTCGATCAGTTCAAGGCGTCTGGAATGACGGTGATCGCGCCGGACATCAACATCTTCCGTGCGCCGGTGCTCGCCAAGGTGCCAAAGATGTTCGAAGCGAAGTGGGGCGCCGGCATGTTCGAGAAGATCCAGGCGGTTCAGTAGCCACCGGTCCGGGATCAGGGATCGGCACGGGCGGCCAGCCATCGAGAATCGGGAGCCGGGGCATCGGTCGACACAGGGGACGTCGTTGCTGTCCTCGGTTTCCTCTCGCCTGAACTCGGGAATCGACGCGCTCGCCGTCGCGACCTTCACCGGCATGTTCCTGTGCGTCATCGTGCAGGTCGTGCTGCGCTACGGCTTCGACCGGCCGCTCGTGTGGAGCGACGAGCTCGGCCGCTACCTGTTCGTCTGGTGCGCGTTCCTGGGGTGGATCGTCGCCGCGCGGCGCCGCGCGCACCTCTCGATCAACCTCGTCTCCGACAAGCTGGGTCCGCGCGGCCAGGCGCTGTTCGCGTTGGCCGGCGCCGTGACGACGATCGTTTTCTGCGCGATCCTCGCGTGGTATGGCCTGCAGATCACGTGGCGCAACGCCGACATCGACACGGTCGCGCTGTTCTTCACCTTCGGCGTCGTCTATGCGATCGTGCCGGTCGCCGCGGTCGCGGTCGGTCTCCACGCGATCGTCGATGCGCTCGCGGCGCTGCGGCGCTGGGGCTCCGCGGAAGGTGGCGCCGCGTGACCACGCTGATGGCCGCGATCCTCGCGGCGTGGTTCGTCTCGCTGTTCCTCGGGCCCTCGCTGTACGCGCTGATGGGGCTTGCGGGCTTCGCGTTCCTGGTCCTCTCCGGAATTCCGGGCATCGTCATTCCGCAGAAGATCGCGATGGCGGCGAATTCGTTTCCGCTGCTCGCCGCGCCGTTGTTCATCCTGATGGGCAACGTGATGAACTCCTCGGGCATCACTTATCGCATCTTCGATTTCGCCAAGGCGGTCGTCGGGTGGATGCGCGGCGGCCTGTGCCACGCGAACATCCTGGGCTCGGTGATCTTCGCCGGCATGAGCGGGTCGGCAGTCGCCGACGCCGCGGGACTCGGCACCGTCGAGATCGAGGCGATGAAGCGCAACGGCTACGACGGCGAGACCGCCGGCGCGATCACCGCGGCGTCGGCGACGATCGGCCCGATCATCCCGCCGTCGCTGCCGATGATCGTCTACGGCGTCTCCGCAGAGACGTCGATCGGCGCGCTGTTCATCGCCGGAGTCATTCCCGGCCTGCTGATGGCGGTCGCGCTGATGGTGATGGTGCGCAGCCTGGCGATCCGCCGCGGCTTCCCGCGGCATCCGTTCGAGGGCTGGAAAGCGGTGTGGCGCGCGTTCCGGCGCGCCTTCTGGGCGCTGCTCGCGCCCTTCGTCCTGCTCGGCGGGATGTTCTCGGGCGTGTTCACGCCGACCGAAGCCGCGGCGGTCGCCGTCGTGTACGCGCTGGTGCTGGGCCTGTACGTCTACCGCGAATTCACGTGGAAGGAGCTGCCCAAGCTGATCCTCGCCACCGTCGAGACGACGGGCGTGGTGATGGCGCTCGTGATGACGGCTTCGCTCCTCGGCTACTGCCTGACCGTCGCACGGATCCCGCAGGAATTCGGCGGCTGGCTCACCGCGCTGTCGTCGAATCCGCTCGTGTTCCTCGTGATCGTCAACGTGTTGCTGCTCGTCGTCGGATGCTTCATGGAAGCGCTGGCGGCGATGCTCGTGCTGATCCCGATCCTCGTTCCCACCGCCATGAAGCTCGGCATCGACCCGGTGCAGTTCGGCATCGTGTTCGTGCTGAATCTCATGATCGGGACGATCACGCCGCCGGTGGGCGTCGTGTTGTTCGTGACCGCGAAGGTCGCCGGCGTGCCCTTCGACCGGCTGGCGCGCGCGACGATGCCTTATCTGTGGGCGCTGATCGCCGTGCTCGCGCTCATCACCGTATGGCCGGCCGTAACGACGTTTCTTCCCCATCTACTACTGGAGAAATGATCCCATGGCCCCAGCTGCACGCGCTGGCAATAGGTGCGGAATTCCGGCCCGCAGGATTCGCGCGTGAGGCGGAGCTCTTCACGCATCGACATTCGGCCCGTGCCGCTTTGGGGCTGCGCCTTCGGCTGATGGAGCGGCGGACGTTCATCGGCGTCGCGGGAAGCGGCTTCCTTGGCTGCGTTCCCATCGTGGGAGCGCAGCCGGCAGGCAAGCTATGGCGCGTGGGCTTCCTCGCGAGCGGTGCTCGTCCTCAGGATGGCGCGCCGCCCCGCGCCTTGCGCGACGCGCTCCAGGTCCTAGGCCATGCTGAAGGAAAGGACGTCACCTACGAGGGTCGATGGAGCGAAGGGCGTAACGAGCGCCTGGACGGACTCACTGCCGAGTTATTGGCGCGCAAGGTCGATCTTATCGTCGCATTCGGAGGCCCTGCGGCCGAAGTCGCAAAACGGATGA
>JBDSLT010000002.1:0-2821 GCA_039916265.1 Casimicrobiaceae bacterium
GCGATGTCTTCCGGCGTTCCTTCGCGCTTCAGCGGCGTGTGGGAGATGATCCGCTGGCGCGACAACTCGTCGAAGGACGCGTCGTCGGGCCAGAGGATCGGCCCGGGCGCCACCGCGTTGACGCGCACCTCGGGCGCCAGCTCGCGCGCGAGCGAGCGCGTCAGGCCGACGAGTCCCGCCTTCGCGACCGAGTAGACGACGTAATTCTTGAGCGGCCGCTCGGCGTGGATGTCTGTGATGTTGACGATCGCGCCCTGCGACTTGCGCAGCGCCGCTGCAGCCGCCTGCGCGAGAAACAGCGGCGCCTGCAGGTTGGTGCCCACGAGATCGGCCCAAACCGCCGGGGTGATGTCGCCGACCGGCGTGGCGTAGAACGACGAGGCGTTGTTGACGAGGGCGTCCATGCGTCCGAAGGTCTGCAGCGTCTGCTCGACCAGCGACGGAAGCTTGGCGACGTCGAGGAGATCGGCCTGGATCAGCGCGACTGAATTCGCGCGCTGGTGGTTGAGCTCCGCCTGCAGCAGCCGCGCCTCTCCGGCGGACGAGCGGTAGTGAAGCATCAACAGGGCGCCGGCTGCATGAAGCCGTCGGCAGATCGCCGCGCCGACGCGTTTGCCGCCGCCGGTGATCAACGCGACCTTGTCGTGCAAGACGCCCCCGACCCCCGTTAGAATCGGGTCAATCTAGCACAACGTCCGGGGCGGCGCTCGATCGCGCGGACCCCCGCCAAGCGCCGTGCCGATCCCGCGCAATTTCGACCTGCCCGAGCCCGACGACGATGCGCGTGCGCACAGCGCAGGCGTCGTTGCGGCCGTCGCGCGCGCGGTCGCGCGCGCAGGCGGCTTCCTGCCTTTCGATCGCTACATGCAGCTCGTGCTGTATGCGCCGGGCCTCGGTTACTACGTCGCGGGCGCGCGCAAATTCGGCGCTGCGGGCGATTTCGTGACCGCCCCGGAGTTGACGCCGCTGTTCGGCGCGGCGCTGGCGCGGCAGGTCGCGGCGATTCTCGACGCCACCGGCGCGCGCGAGATCGTCGAGCTTGGTGCGGGCAGCGGCAAGCTCGCCGCCGATCTGCTGCGTGCGCTCGTCGAAGCGAATGCGTCGCCGCGCGTTTATCGGATCGTCGAAGTCAGCCCGGAACTCGTGCTGCGCCAGCGCGCGACGATCGCGCGCCTCGTCCCCGGCGAAGTCCACCGCGTCGAGTGGCTGCAAGCGCCGCCCGATCGCATCGACGGTGCCGTCGTGATGAACGAGGTGCTCGACGCGGTGCCGCCGTCGATCGTCGCGCGTGCAGGTGACGAATGGCGCGAGCAGGGTGTCGCGATGCGCGATGACGGCACGCTCGCGCTCGCATGGCGGCCGCTCGACGATACGCGGTTGCGCGCGCTCGCGGGGGCGCGCTTTGCCGCGGGCGATTACGCAAGCGAGCTGAATCCTGCGGCCGAGGCGCTGGTCGAGGACCTCGCGCGGCGCCTGGGCGCGGGTGCGATGCTCATCGTCGACTACGGCTTTCCTCACGCGGAGTACTACCATCCGCAGCGCGCGAGCGGCACGCTGATGGCGCACTACCGGCATCGCGCGCACGGCGATCCGCTGCGCTGGCCGGGACTTACCGACCTCACCGCGCACGTCGACTTCACCGCGATCGCCGAAGCCGGCGAGCGTGCGGGATTGTCGGTCGCGGGTTTCGCGTCGCAGGCGGCGTTCCTGCTGGGCTGCGGAATGCTCGACCGGCTCGTCGCAGTCGGGCCGCCCGACTCCTCCGCATACCTGCGCGAGGCGGCCGCCGTGCAGACGCTGACGTCTCCCGCGGAAATGGGCGAGCTCTTCAAGGTTCTGGCGCTCGCGCGGAGCGACGGCATCGCGTGGCCGGGATTCGCGCTTGCCGACATGACGCACCGCCTTTGACGCGTGCGCACCGCCCACTTCCTCCACGCCTTCAAGGCAATGGGCTCGCCGTGCGAAGTGCAGCTCTTCGCAGCGGGCGAGGACGACGCGCGGCGCGCAATCGGCGCAGTCGTCGCGGACGTCGAGCGACTGGAGCAGCGCTACTCGCGCTATCGCGACAGCAGCCTGCTGTCGGCGATCAATCGCGTCGCCGCCGCCGGAGGCAGCGTCGATGTCGACGGCGAGACCGCGAGTCTGCTGAACTACGCCGCGACGTGCTTTCGTGAAAGCGACGGCCTGTTCGACATCAGCTCCGGCCTGCTTCGCCGCGCCTGGCGCTTCTCCGAGGGCGTGCTTCCCGATCCCGTCGCGGTCGACGCGTTGCGAACGCGCATCGGCTGGGAGAAGCTGCGCTGGACGCCGCCGTCCCTCGGCTTTCCCGTGGCGGGCATGGAGCTCGATTTCGGCGGCGTCGTCAAGGAGTACGCCGCGGACCGCGCGGCCGGGATCTGCCGGGACAACGGCATCGCGAGCGGCATGATCAATCTGGGCGGCGACATCGCGATCGTCGGGCCGCGTCCGGACGGCGACGCGTGGCGGATCGGACTTGCGCATCCGCGCGCGTCAGGGGAGGTGGCGCGCGTCGTGGGCCTTGCGGAAGGCGGGCTGGCAAGCAGCGGCGACTACGAGCGATGCATCGTCGTCGACGGCGTTCGCTACGGTCACATCCTCAATCCGCGCACGGGGTGGCCGGTGCGCCACCTCGCTGCAGTGAGCGTGATCGGCAGCCTGTGCGTCGTGGCGGGCAGCGCGTCGACGATCGCGATGCTCAAGGAGGGGAACGGTCCCGCGTGGCTGGCGACGCTGGGGCTTCCGCACTACTGGGTGACTGTCGACGGCAGGACGGGGGGCTCGCTCGCTTAAGCGATCTACT
>JBDSLT010000003.1:0-3647 GCA_039916265.1 Casimicrobiaceae bacterium
ACTCGCCTTCCTTGATGCCCTTGACCCGCATGACGTCTTCCGGCGACTTGAACGGCCCGTTCGCCTTGCGATCGTCGATGATGGCTTGCGCCTTGATCGGACCGATGCCCGGCAGGGCGTCGAGTTCTTCCTTGGTGGCCGTATTGATGTTGATGGCCGCGGCCACGAGGCCCGAAAACAGCAGCGCCGCGAGCGCGAACAGCAGGCGTTTCATTGGTGGTTCTCCCGAGGTGATGTGCGGAATGCCGCACCAGCGCCGGCCCCTTACGGGGGGCCGGACGCCGATACAACGCGGCGCACATCCAGCGGGTTGACCCAACCCGATTCATCGGGTTGCCGGCAGGCTACTTCTTGCTCTTGGCGTCCGCGACCGGCCGGATCTCGCCTTTTGCCGCGGACGCGCCGGGCTTCGCGGCGTCTGCCTTCGATTCGGGCTTGCCCGCGGCGGCGACAGCCTTGGGCGGTGCCGTGACCGTAAGCTCCGCCTTGAGCTTTTCGAACCGCCTGGCCCCGATTCCCTTGACGTCCTTCAGCTCCTCGACCGACTTGAACGCGCCGTTGGTGCTGCGGTAGTCGAGGATCGCCTGCGCCTTCGCCGGGCCGATGCCCGGCAACGCAATCAGTTCGTCCTTGGTGGCGGTGTTGAGATTGACGACAGCCGCCGCCCATTGCGTGGGCAGCGTGACAGCGAGCGCGAGCGCGGCCGCGACGATCCAGCGAAGCATGGTGATTCTCCTTTGCGGTAGGTGACCCTCGGCCGACCGCCGCGGCACAAATGTGCCGGGCTCGGACGCACCCTCACGTTAAGGAGTGGCCGCCGATCCCGATATCAGACGTTCGACGTAGCGCGACACGCCCTGCGCGACGTCGGCGAACGGCGTCTTGCAGCCCGCCGCGCGCAACGCCGCGAGGTCGGCTTCCGTGAAGCTCTGATACTTGCCCGCGAGCGCAGGCGGAAACGGTATGTAGACGATCTCGCCCGCATCGACGAGCGCCGCGAGCGTCGCCGGCGCCATGCCCTCGGCGCTGCGGCACGCATTGATCGTCGCGACGGCGACGTCGTTGAAACTCGCCGCGTGCCCCGTGCCGAGGTTGAAGATGCCCGAGCGCTCGGGGTGGTCGAGGAAGTCCAGCTTCGTCGCGACGACATCGTCGACGAAAACGAAGTCGCGCCGCTGCTCCCCCGCCGCGTATCCGTCCGACGCTTCGAAGAGGCGCACCCTGCGCTGCGCGCGGTACTCGTCGAAACAGTGCAGCGCAACGGACGCCATGCGACCCTTGTGCGCCTCGCGCGGCCCGTACACGTTGAAGTACCGGAACCCGGCGATCTGCGCGGTGCGCTCGGGCAGCACGCGACGCACGTACTGATCGAACAGGAATTTCGAGTAGCCGTAGATGTTGAGCGGCGCCTCGCACGCGCGCTCCTCGCGAAATGCGCCGCCGCCGCCGTAGACCGCTGCGCTCGACGCGTAGAGAAACGGCACGTCGTTGTCCTGGCAATACGCGAGCAGGTCCACCGAGTAGCGGTAGTTGTTGCGCATCATGTAGCGCCCGTCACTCTCCATCGTGTCCGAGCAGGCGCCCTCGTGCAGGATCGCCGCGAGGTCGTCGTCGAAGTCGCCCGCGGCAAGACGCGCCGCGAATTCGTCCTGGTCGAGGTAATCGGCGATGTCGGCCCCGGCGAGGTTGCGGAACTTGTCCGCCTTCTCCAGGTTGTCGACGGCGATGATGTTCGTTTCGCCGCGCGCGTTGAGCGCGTGAACGAGGTTCGATCCGATGAAGCCGGCCGCGCCGGTGACTGCGATATACATGGCGTCCCTGTCCGTTGCTACAGCTCGAGGTCGAGCGCTCCGACTCTTGTCGCGACGAAGCGCACCCGTGGCGCCACTGCGCACAGCAACTCGTAACCCACGGTGGACGCCGCGTTGGCGACATCGTCCACCGGCAGTCCTTCGCCCCACAGCACCACCGGGCTGCCGACGCGCGCCTCGGGAATGTCGGAGAGATCCACGGTGACCATGTCCATCGACACGCGCCCCGCCATCGGCGCACGCTTGCCGCAGACGAGCACCGGGGTGCCGTTGGGGGCGAGCCGCGGATAGCCGTCGGCATAGCCGCAGGCGACGACGCCGATGCGGTGCGCACGCGTGGCGGTGTACGCGCCGCCGTAGCCGACGCTCTCGTTGGCGCCGAGCTCCTGCACACCGATGATCTCGGAGCGCAGCGTCATCACCGGCATGAGGCCCAGCTCCGCTGCGCTCGCGTACGGGAACGGCGTCGCGCCGTAAAGGATGATGCCCGGACGCACGATGTCGCCGCCCGCTTCCGCGTAGCGGATGACGCCTGCGGAGTTGGCGATCGAGCGCGGATAAGGGAGACCCTTGCAGGCCGCCTCGAACGCGGCCAGCGGCTCGGCCAGGCCGTCGTCGTCCTCGCCGCGCGCCAGATGCATCATCACCCGCAATGCCGCGACGTTCGGCGAGCGCGACAGCCGCGCGCAGGCGTCGGCCACCTGCGCGCCGCGAAAGCCGAGCCGGTTCATGCCCGTGTTCACCTTGACGAACACTTCGAGCGGTCGCACCAGCGAAGCCTCCTCGAGCATCCTGAGCTGCCCGTCGTGATGGATGACGATGGCAAGCCGCCGCTGCGCGATCTCGGGAAGCTCGCGCGCCTCGAAAAAGCCCTCGATCAGCAGAATGCGGCGCGTGTAGTGGTGCTCGCGCAGCGCTACCGCACGGTCGAGCTCGAGCAGCGCAAGGCCGTCCGCCTCGTCGAGGGCCGGCAGCACACGCAGCAGGCCGTGGCCGTACGCGTCGGCCTTCACCACGGCGAGGAGTTGCGCGCCCGCCGCGCGGCTTCGCGCCAGCGCGACGTTGGCGGCGAGCGCGGCGAGATTGATCTGCGCGAAGATCGGGCGTGCCATCGGCGAAAGTATAGGAGAACGCGGGCGCGGCGCGGTGCATGTGCGCTACAGGACGCGCCCGCGCCATTGCCCCGCCGCCGGATTGGGACGGACTCCCAATCATGGTATAAAGCGGGCCGGCGCGGCACGGAGGATTCGACAGCGGTCGCGCACGGGCTGCCGCCGCTTCGCGCCGCCCGCAGCGCGCGGTCGGCATAAGACGAGATGAAACCCGGCTTCTACATCATCATGGCGGCGCAGTTCTTTTCGTCGCTCGCCGATAATGCGCTGTTGATCGCCGCGATCGCGCTCCTGCGGGAAATGCACGAGCCGGCGTGGATGACTCCGGCGCTGAAACAGAGCTTCGTCGTATCCTACGTCGTGCTTGCCCCGCTCGTCGGCGCCTTCGCCGACTCGATGCCCAAGGGGCGCGTGATGCTTTTCACCAACGCGATCAAGTTCGTCGGCTGCGCGTTGATGCTGTTCCAACTGCATCCGCTGGCGGCCTACGCGGTCGTCGGCCTGGGCGCCGCGGCGTACTCGCCCGCCAAATACGGCATCCTGACCGAGCTCCTGCCGCCGCAGCAGCTCGTCGTCGCCAACGGGTGGATCGAGGGCACGACGGTCGCGTCGATCATCCTCGGTGTGCTGCTGGGCGGCGCGCTGATCAGCCCCAAGATTGCGGCGATGATGCTCGGCTTCGACATGCCGATGATCGACACGAACATCAACACGCCGCCCGAAG
>JBDSLT010000004.1:0-4900 GCA_039916265.1 Casimicrobiaceae bacterium
GCCTCGACGACGACCTCCTCGCTCGCCGAGGGCACCAGCGTGACGTCGAGATTCCCGGCGATGTCGAGCTTGCGGAACGACCCCACGGCTCGGTTCTCGGTCACCACCGCAGCGCCGCCGGTGCCGCTGTTCCCGCCGCGGTTGAGCGTCCACCACGCGAGCGCAGCGGCGACGACGATGCAGCCGAGGATCAACAGGGGCAGGGTGGCGCGGCGCATGGAAGGCTTTCGCGGAAGACGTCTGTTCGCTTGGATGCGGCGAGCCGGCCCGGCGGATTCGCCCGACCCGCGAGTTAGTATGCACCGGATGCTCGTGCCCTACCTGCGCCACGTCCCCGCGCTCGCGCCGCCGTACGACGTGGCCGCCAGCGCTGCGGTGGCGGGACGGGTGTCCGCCGGTCCCGGCCTGGTGCTGCGGGACTACGCTACGCTGCGCGCCGACGGCGAGGTCATTCGCATCGGTCGCGACGCGTTCTTCGCCGAGCGCTCGACGGTGCACATCGTCGACGGCCGGCTGGCGGCGGTGATCGGCGACCACGCCACCGTCGGGCGTTACGCGCTCGTTCACGCGTGCACGCTGGGCGACGGGGTCGTCGTGGGCGACGCGGCGGTCGTGATGGACGGTGCCGAGGTGGGCCCGGAGACGCTGATCGCCGCGGGCGCGCTGGTCGCGCCGCGCAAGAAGCTCGAGGGGGGTGCGCTGTATGCCGGCAACCCGGCGGTCAGGGTGCGCGCCGTCGGCCGCGACGAACTCGATGCGGCGGCGCGCGCGCTGCGGCACGGGGGCGAGGCAGCGCTGGTCCGCGACGGCGACCTGCCGCCGCTCGACAACGGCGCATACGCGCGCGCCGACGGCGCCGCGAGCACTCTCGCCACGTCCGGGACGAATGCAGACGCCTTCATCGCGCCCAACGCCGCTGTCAGTGGCGACGTCGCGCTTGCGGCGGACGCCGGCGTCTACTTCGCCTGCGCGGTGATCGCCGGCGGCGCCACCGTCGCGATCGGCGCGGGAACCAACGTGCAGGACAACGCGCTCCTTGTCACCGACGCAACGCGCGGCGACCTTAGCGTCGGCTGCGCCGTCACGATCGGCCACAACGTGCGCATGGGCGCAGGATCGATCGGCGACGACGCGCTGATCGGCATGGGCGCCACGCTGGGGGACGGCGTGGTCGTCGAGGCGGGCGCCTGCGTGGGTGGCCGCGCGCTGGTGCTTCCCGGCACGGTCGTCAGGTCGGGATGGATCTGGGCGGGCCGGCCCGCCAAGGCGTTCCGAGAAATGCGCGCCGACGATCGCAGGGGCTTCTCGCGCGCCGCCGAGGTGTACGTCCGCTACACCCGCGCCTACCGCGGCGGCTGAAGCGCTGCGGCGCGCGGGCGCCGCCGCCGGTTCATTTCGCGCGGAAGGAAATGTCGCCGTACCAGGCTTCGACGCTTTCGCCCGTGTTGTCGGTGTCCGTGAGCACGGCGACGCCGGTCAGCTTGCCGGGATCCTCGTTGAACGCCTTTTTGAAGTCGTCGACCACGCTGCGCGAGAGCGTCTGCCACGCGCCGACGCCGCCGGCGCCGCTCGACGCGACGACCATCTGCACGCGCGCGCTGCGCGGATTCGCTACGACCTTGCCGACGGGCTCCTTGTTCGACCAGATGTACATCAGCGTTGCGTAGGGCAACTCGCGTCCGGACAGCACCCTGCCCGCGGCGATCGTGCTGCGGTCGGACAGCGACAGCCTGGACTTGTCGCCCTCGAATTCGAGGACGATGCGAACCGGCGAGTCTTCCTTCGACGCGACGGTGTTGTTGGCGCTTTCGATCAGCCGGCTGATCTTCCACCGCCAGTGGAGTATCGGCGCCGAGTCGAGATCGAACGTCGTCTTGTAGCCCAGCAGGCTCGCCGCCGCTTCGGCCGTCGCGTGGAGCACCGTCGCGCCCTGGTCGTCGACGAACTCGTAGACCGTCGGCTTTTTCTGCTCGTTGATCTTGACGGGCGACCAGCCCTGCGGCGGCGCCGTTCCCGGCTTTGCCGCCGAGAACGGCGTGACGGGCGATGCAGCGCTAGTCGATTGCGCGTGCGCTGCACCGCACATCGGCAGGACGGCGAACGCAACGCAAAAGGCAAGGACAGGTGGGCGCATGGTGGCGGCGGCTCGGGAAGTGACCGCGTCGCGTCATGCCGGCGGCATGAGCGCCCGCGGACGGGCGTGCGGCATGATAACGTACCCTTTTTGTTTCCGGTGCTGCCTCAATGAGCCTCGACCGTGTCCCCGCCGGCAGGGACATCCCGAACGACTGCAACGTCGTCATCGAGATCCCGATGCGCGCCGACCCGATCAAGTACGAGGTCGACAAGGCGACCGGCGCAGTGTTCGTCGACCGCTTCATGTCCACCGCCATGCATTACCCGTGCAACTACGGGTACATCCCGCGCACGCTGTCCGACGACGGTGACCCCTGCGACGTGCTGGTGCTCTCGCCGATGCCGCTCATCACCGGTGTGGTCGTCCGCTGCCGCCCGATCGGCATGCTCAAGATGGAGGACGAGGCCGGCGGCGACGAGAAGATCCTTGCCGTGCCGATCGACAAGCTGTCGTCGCTCTACCGCAGCATCGAGACGCACGCCGACCTGCCCGAAATACAGTTGTCGCAGATCGCGCATTTCTTCCAGCACTACAAGGATCTCGAGCCGATGAAGTGGGTGAGGCTCGCCGACTGGGTGGGCCCCGACGAGGCGAAGAAGGAGATCCTCGAGAGCGCAACGCGATACGAAATCGCGGCGCGCAGCCGCGCGAGTTGACGTACGCGGCGCCGGGCGCAGGCGCGCGAGCCGCGGCGGGGGCGCGGTTGGGATCGAGGCCAGGATCGGGTTCAGGACCGGGGCCGCGCGGCGGCCTGTACGCGCTGTTCCCCACGCTGTTCGTCGTCCTCTGGAGCACCGGTTTCATCGCGGCGAAGTACGGGCTGCCGTACGCGCCGCCCTACAAGTTCCTGCTGATCCGCTTCGCCTGCGTCGCAGCGCTGATGACCCTCGTCGCGCTCGTCACGCGCGCGACGTGGCCGAAGTCGTGGATGCAGGTGCTGCACGTCGCCGTCGCGGCGTGGCTCGTTCATGCGTGCTATCTCGGCGGCGTCTTCGTCGCGATCTCGCATGGCATGCCCGCGGGGACGAGCGCGATGCTGGTGGGCCTGCAGCCGCTGCTCACGGTGGTCATCGCGCGTTTCTGGCTCGACGAGCGCGTCGTTCCGCTGCAATGGATCGGCCTCGCAATGGGGCTCGCGGGCGTGTATTTCGTTGTCCGTCACAAGGTCGACTTCAGCGGCGACCTCGCGGGTTTCGCGCCGATCGTGATCGCGCTGCTCGCCATCAGCATCGGGACGCTCTACCAGAAGCGTTACTGCAGCGGGGTCGATCTGCGCAGCGGCGCGGTGATCCAGTTCTGGGCCTGCGCGCTCGTCTATCTGCCGCTGGTGCTGCTCGCCGGCGAGCGTCCCGTCGACTGGACGCTCGAGTTCGCGTTCGCGCTCGGGTGGTCGGTGCTCGTGCTGTCGGTCGGCGCGATCAGCCTTCTGTACTGGCTGCTGCGCCACGGCGCCGCCGCCGACGTCGCGCGGCTTTTCTACCTGGTGCCCCCGGTGACCGCGGTGATGGCGTTCCTGCTGTTCGGCGAGCGCCTGGACACGCTGGCGCTGGCCGGCATGGCGCTCATCGCCGTAGGCGTCGCCACCGCGCGCCCCCGCTAAGTAGGGTCAGAGACGATTTATTGGCGGAATCGATTAAGTGGGGTCAGAGACGACTTAGCGCTTTCGGCGCCACCGAACGTGGCCGTCGGTACCGACTTTCGGACGATGGAGCTCCAGGCGCGGTGTGTTTCATGATGGCACTATGCCTCGTCAGCCGCGTTTCTTCTTCCCCGGTGCCGTCCTTCACATCGTGCAGCGCGGCACCGATCGTCGCACGATCTTCCAGGACGCCGGCGATCGCACGTTTTTCCTTGGCGCTCTCGGGGAGGCGGCCGGTGCGCATCACGTCGACATCCATGCGTACGCGCTGATGTCCAATCATGTGCATTTGCTCGTCTCTCCCCACAATGAAAACTCGGCACCGCGGATGATGCAATCGCTCGGGCGTCGCTACGTCGGGCGCTTCAACTTTGTGCATGAAAGGACAGGCACGCTTTGGGAGGGCCGCTACCGAGCGGCGCTGGTGGATAGCGACGGCTACCTGCTGACGTGCATGCGCTACATCGAGCTCAACGCAGTGCGCGCGGGGATGGTGCGACATCCCGCTGAATTTCGATGGTCGAGCTTCTGGGCCAACACGGGTGAAGGCATCGATCCTGTCGTGACGCCACACCCGGTCTTTCTGATGCTGGGTGCTTCTGCCGGCGCGCGCCATGAAACCTACTTGCGACTGTTCGACGACGTGCTGGATCGCGACGCGATCGCTACGATCCGCGATGCGACCCAGCACGAGTGGGCGCTCGGTAGCCCGGCTTTTCGCGAGAGCGTCGAGGCCAGAATAGGACGGCGCACGGGGCGCATGCCGCGCGGGCGTCCCTTTACGAGTGCCGGGCGCCGCGCGCCCTCACCGACAGCCGAATGAGCGTAGCGGGTCGGACGGTATGTGCAGACGGATAGACGGATAAGCGCAGTCAGCAGCAAGCGCCCAGCCGCGAACGGCGGGGGAAAACCCAATAAATGGTGTCTGACCCCATTTAACCCGTAAGTCGTCTCTGACCCTACTTATCCCTAGTTATCGGTGCTGGCGCTGACGGTCGAGGCGCAGGGATTGAAGCCGACGGCGTAGGCGAGGTCGGCCGGCCGCGCGATGTCGTAGAGCGCGAAGTCGGCGGACTTGCCGACTTCGAGGCTGCCGGCCTCGTCGGCGAGCCCGAGTGCGCGCG
>JBDSLT010000005.1:0-3593 GCA_039916265.1 Casimicrobiaceae bacterium
TGCGCTGATTGCGCCGCATCTGAGGAGCGCGCCGCAGATCGGCGCGGGCGTGCTCGCCGGCGTCGCCGTCGTCGCACTCGACGGCCTGCCGATGCGCCTCAACCTGATCGCGGCGGGCGTCGTCGGCATCGTGACCGGCACGACGATCGAAATTGCGAAGGCGCGATGGACCCGACGCTGAAGCTCTGGCTGGTGATACTCGTCGTGGGCGCGCTGAATTATTTCTCACGCCTGTCGTTCATCGCTTTTTTCGCGCGCCGCAGCATCCCGCCGACGCTCGCACGCGCGCTTCGATACGTGCCCGTGGCGATGATGACCGCGCTGATCGTGCCGATGGTCCTTCCGGGGCCTCCGCTCGCGATGCCCGACGTCGTGTCGCCGAAGGTGCTTGCCGCCCTTGTTGCCGGCGTTGTCGCGTGGTTCACCCGCAGCACGCTGAAGACGCTCGGCGCCGGCATGGCAGCGCTGTGGCTGTTGCAGGCGGTGACGACCGCCACGCCCTGAGCCCCCATTATAATGAGCCGCAGCATTTAGCGCGCTCCGGCGGATATCCCATGCGTTTCGAAGGCTCGGACACCTACGTCGCCACCGACGACCTCAAGCTCGCCGTCAACGCGGCGCTGGCGCTCGAGCGGCCGCTGCTCGTCAAGGGCGAGCCGGGGACGGGAAAGACACTGCTCGCGGAGACGGTCGCGCACGCGCTGTCGCGGCCGCTCCGCCAGTGGCACGTCAAGTCGACGACCAAAGCACAGCAGGGCTTGTACGAGTACGACGCCGTGTCGCGGCTGCGCGATTCGCAGCTCGGCGACAGCCACGTCGGCGACATCGCGCACTACGTCAAGCGCGGCGTGCTGTGGGAGGCGTTCGAAAGCGACGAGCCCAGCGTCGTGCTGATCGACGAGATCGACAAGGCTGACATCGAGTTTCCCAACGACCTGCTGCGCGAGCTCGACCGGATGGAGTTCTACGTCTACGAGACGCAGCGGACCATCGTGGCGAAGCACCGCCCGCTCGTGGTGATCACATCGAACAACGAAAAGGAGCTGCCCGACGCGTTCCTGCGCCGCTGTTTTTTCCACTACATCCGCTTTCCCGACCGCGAGACGATGACGCGGATCGTCGACGTGCATTTCCCTGGCATCAAGAAGGCGCTGCTGGCCGAAGCGCTCGAAGTGTTCTTCGACCTGCGCGAGGTGCCTGGGCTGAAGAAGAAACCGTCGACCTCCGAGCTCCTCGACTGGCTGAAGCTCCTGCTGGCGGAGGACATTCCGGTCGAGGCGCTGCGCAGCAGCGACAGGAAGACGGTGATTCCGCCGCTGCACGGCGCGCTGCTGAAGAACGAGCAGGACGTCCACCTGTTCGAGCGTGTCGTCTTCATGGCGCGGGCCGGGCGCTGAGTGGACGCGCGGTTCATCGAGGCCGTCACGCTCGCCGGGAGGCACGCGACGCTCGAGCCGCTGACGCGCGAGCACGCGCAAGCGGTGCAGGCGGCGACTTCCGATGGCGAGCTGTGGAGCCTCTGGTACACCTCGGTGCCGGCGCCCGACAAAGTGGCTGCCTGGCTCGACATCGCGTTCGACATGCGTGAGCGGCAGGGCGCGATGCCCTTCGTCGTCCGCGACGCCGCGCGCGGCGATGTCGTCGGTTCCACCCGCTACTTCAACGTCGACGTCGCCAACCGCCGGCTGGAAATCGGCCACACGTGGTACGCGAGGCGCGCGCAGCGCACCGGCATCAACACCGATTGCAAGCTGCTGCTCCTGACGCATGCGTTCGAGGCGCTCGGATGCATCGCCGTCGAATTCCGCACGCACTGGTTCAATTACCGCTCCCGCGAGGCGATCCTGCGGCTCGGCGCAAAGCAGGATGGCGTGCTGCGCAACCACGCGCTCCTGGCCGATGGCTCGCGCCGAGACACGGTCGTGTTCAGCATCCTCGACGGCGAGTGGGCGGCGGTGAAGCGTCATCTCGAATGGCAGCTCGCGCGCCCGCGCGCCGGCAACGCGAAGCCCCGCGACGCCTGAAGACGCGACGCTAGCCGCGTCGCATCCGCGCTTCGACGTCCGAACGTACCGGCAGCGCAGCGCGCCCCCCGGCGCGCCGGCATTTCTCGGCCGCCGCCGCCGACGCGAACCGCAGCGCTTCATCGATCGACGCGTGTTCGGCGAGCGCCAGCGCGTACGCGCCATGAAAGACGTCGCCGGCGCCCAGCGTCTCCACGGCGTCGACGCCAAAGGCGGGCAGCCGGGCGGTGCCGCGCGAGGTCACATGCAGCACGCCGCGCTCGCCGAGCGTCACCGCGGCGAGCGCGCAGTGCGCGCCGACCAGCGCTTCGAGCTTGCGCTGCGCGCCGTCAGCCTCGATCGCCTGTCCGGCCCAGCACGCGAATCCCGGCTCGGAAAAAACGACGTGGTCGGCGAGCTGCACGAGCTCGCCGAGGATCGCCGGCGCAGCGACGTCGGCGTCGAGCACCGACGGCACGCCCGCCGCGCGCGCCGCGGCGAACGCCGCGCGCGCGCCGCGCAGCCAGCGCACGTCGCATAGCAGCACCGCGGCTTCGGCAAGCGCGTCGCCAAAATCCGGCGGCGCCGCGTCGAGCGCGCTGCCGCGATGGTTGATGACCAGCCGCTCGCCTGCGGCGTCGACCACCACGCTCGACACCGACGTGCTCGCGCCTTCGATGCGCGCGAGCTGCGCGATGTCGACGCCATGCCGGCGCAGGTCATCCGCCACCAGCGTCCCGAAGACGTCGTCGCCGACCGCACCGGCGAAACGCACATCCCCGCCCAGCCGCGCGATGGCGCACGCGGCGTTGGACGCCATGCCGCCGCCCGAGAGCGCCAGGCTCGACGCCGGCACCTTGGTCGGCCGCGCGGGAAACGCGTCGACGCGATAGATGAGATCGAGCGCGGCGTGACCGACGCAGAGCAGCGGGGGAAGTGGGCGCATCGTGATGCAGATCTCGGCGAGGCGGGGCGCTTGCGGGTCGCACTGGCATGATACGCATCCGCTCGCTCCCGTTCACGCGTTATGATGGAGCATTAACGCGCTGTTCTGCGCAATGCCGCCACGATGCTCGTCGATTTCTTCCTTCACCTGAAGTCGTTCAAGCTGCCGGTCAGCACCCGCGAGTACCTCACGCTGGTCGAGGCGCTGGACAAGCGCGTGGTGTCGCTTTCGCTCGACGATTTCTATCTGCTCGCGCGCCTCACCCTCGTCAAGGACGAGCAGCACTTCGATCGCTTCGACCTCGCGTTCGGCGCGTTCTTCAAGGGGATCGAAGGAATATTCGACATCCGCGCGCAGATTCCCGACGAGTGGCTGAAGAAGGAATTCCTGCTCCATCTCTCCGAAGAGGATCGCAGGCGCGTCGAGGCGATGGGCGGCCTCGACAAGCTGCTCGAGACCTTCAAGCGCCGCCTCGAGGAGCAGAAGGGGCGGCATCAGGGCGGGAGGAAGTGGATCGGCACCGGCGGGACGAGCCCGTTCGGCGCGTACGGCTACAACCCCGAGGGCATCCGCGTCGGGCAGGACGGTGGCGGCGCGCGCTCGGCGGTGAAAGTATGGGACGCGCGCAATTTCCGCAATCTCGA
>JBDSLT010000006.1:0-3672 GCA_039916265.1 Casimicrobiaceae bacterium
GCCGCGCTCGTCGCCGTCGCGCTGTTCTCTTCCGTGCTTGCCTACATCTTCTGGAATCGCGGCGTCGAGGCCGTGGGCGCGCCGATCGCCGGACTGTTCATCCACCTGATGCCGGTGTTCGGGGTGATTCTGGCGTGGCTGTTCCTCGGCGAGCGCCTGCTCCCGTATCACATCGTGGGCATCGCGCTGATCCTGACCGGCATCATGATCACCAGCCGGCGCACCCCCGCGCCCGTACCGGCCGCACCGGAGTAGGGGGGTGGGGCGATGCGGTGGCGACGATCCGCCTGGCCGGGCGCACGCGCCTCAGCCGGACGCGCGCCCGTACTTGTCGTCGAACCGCACGATGTCGTCCTCGCCGAGGTAGTCGCCGCACTGCACCTCGATCATGACGAGCGGCCCAGCGCCGGGATTTTCGAGGCGATGGCGCGTTTCGACAGGGATGTAGGTCGACTGGTTGGCGCCGATCTCGAACACGTTATCGCCGCACGTGACCCGCGCGGTGCCGTGGACGACGACCCAGTGCTCGCTGCGGCGGTGATGCAGCTGCAGCGACAGCATCCCCGCAGGCTTCACCTCGATGCGCTTGATCTTGAAGCCAGGGCCTTCCTCGAGCACCGTGTACGCACCCCACGGACGCGCGACGGTGCGATGCAGCCGGTACGCCTCGTGGCCGCGCGCCTTCAACTCCCCGACGACGTCCTTGACGCGCTGCAGGTGATCCCGGTGCGCGACGAGCACGGCGTCTGCGGTGTCGACGATCACGAGGTTCTCCACGCCGACGGTCGCGACGACGCGATCCTCCGAATGGACGTAGGTGCCGCGCGTGGCGATCGCCACCCGTTCCCCCTGTCCCGCATTGCCGTGTTCGTCGGCCTCGGTCAGTGCGGCGACGGCCTGCCACGACCCCACGTCGCTCCAGTCGAAGGATCCGCGTACCACGGCGACCTCACCGGCCGTTGCGGCCGGCTCCATCACCGCATAGTCGATCGAGATGTCCGGCACGGCGGCGAAGAGCGAGGGATCGACTTCGACCATGCCCGTGACCGAATTGGCGAACGCCGCGGCGATCGGGCGCGTCGCCGCCAGCACGCCGGGCGCATGTCGTGCGAAGGCCGCGACGATCGCGGTGGGCGTGAACGCGAACATGCCCGAATTCCAGACGTAGTTGCCTTCGGCGAGATAGTGGCGTGCCGTCAGCAGCGGGGGCTTTTCGACGAAGCGTTGCGCGCGATACGCAGGCGGGCGCTCCTGCGCCGCCGGTAGCACCAGCTCGCCGCACTCGATGTAGCCGAAGCCCGTCTCCGGATGCGTCGGTGCAATGCCGAAGGTGACCAGCAGGCCGCGCTTCGCCAGTTCGATCGCGCGAGCGACCGCAGCGGCGAAGGCGGCCTGGTTGCGAATCAGGTGATCCGCGGGGAGCACCAGCAGCACGGCGTCGTTCCATCCCCTCGCCTGCGCGTACAGCGCCCCAAGCGCGACGGCGGGGGCAGTGTTACGTCCGAACGGCTCCAGCAGGTACGAAGCGCCGTCGGCCGGCGCAATCGCAGCGCTGTCATAGACGTCCTTGGTGTGGAAGTAATAGTCGCGATTGGTAATGGTGAGCAGCCGTGTCGCCGTAGGCAGGGCGAGCGCGCGACGCGCGGTCTTGCCGAGCAATGTCTCGCCGTCCGGCAGTGGCATGAACGGCTTCGGCGCGGACTCGCGCGATAGCGGCCACAACCGGGTGCCGGCGCCGCCGGCGAGGATCATCGGCACAAGCGAAGTCTCGGTCATTTTGAGAAAACGGTAGGGTACATCTGCGGATCGAGCTTCGACGCGGGGCGCCCAGTGCGGCACCGGGGGCACTTTACCCTCGGGATCAGCGTAGGACAAACCGCGACAGTCGCATCGGGCGGGGGCCGATAGGGGATTTGCAACGTTTTCCAATAGGATGCATCTATTCTCGGCACATGACTCGGAGCCAGCAATGGATTTGCAAGACCCGAATTGCGACCGCCACAATGTAGTGCCACTGCCGTTCCTCGCGGTGGCGAGCAAGGCGTCGGCTCCCGCCCTCGGTCGCTTCGGTCCTCTCTACGGCAGCTCTGCCGCGATGCAAGAGATATACCAGAGGATCGACAAGGTTGCGCCGACCTCCGCGACGGTGCTGATCACCGGTGAGTCGGGGGGCGGCAAGGAGCTGGTCGCGCGCACGATCCACGAACGCAGCCGCCGATCGCGCGGTCCCTTCATCGCAATCAACTGCGGTGCGATTCCTGCGAACCTGATCGAGGCCGAATTGTTTGGCCACGAGAAGGGCGCCTTCACCGGTGCGACGCGCACGCGGGGTGGCTGTTTCGAACGCGCGGAAGGCGGCACGCTGCTGCTCGACGAGATCACCGAAATGAGCCTGGAGATGCAGGTGCGCCTGCTCCGCGTGCTCGAAACCGGCTGCTATAACCGTGTCGGAGGCGATCTGGAGTTGCGTAACGACGTGCGCATCATCGCCGCGACCAATCGCGATCCGCACCAGGCCGTGCGCGACGAACGCCTGCGCGAGGACCTTCTTTATCGTCTCGCCGTATTCCCGATCGTGCTCCCGCCGTTGCGCGATCGCGACGGCGACGCCGAGCTCCTGGCTGAGCATTTCCTGCAGCTGTTCAACGCAGAATCCGGCACCGAAAAGCGTCTGTCGCGGACCGCGATCGGCACGATCCGCACGCATCACTGGCCGGGGAATGTCCGCGAGCTGCGCAACGCCGTGCATCGCGCGTTCATCATGGCTGACGATGTCGTCGAAATGGATCTGGCCGGCCTCGCCTGCCCGCCGCTGGAAGGTGAGTGCCTGCGCGTTCCCATCGGCACGTCGCTCGCGGAGATGGAGCGACAGGCGATCTTCGCGACGCTCGATCACTGCGCCGGCAACAAGCGCCGGGCCGCCGAGATCCTTGGCGTCAGCCTGAAGACGCTGTACAACCGCCTGGCGGCGTATCAGTCCGAGCCGCCCGCCGGGCGTACCCTTCAATCGATCGGCGCTCCGGGCTGACATGATGCAGACCGGCACCCTCGACGCCCCGGCGTCCCGTCCACTCTCTTCGGCACGAACGATGATACGAATCCTCATTGCAGACGATCACGCCATCGTGCGGGCAGGGCTTAAGCAGTTCATCTCCGACCACGCGGACATGCAGGTGGCGGGAGAGGCGGCGACGGGCACCGAAGCGATCGCCGCCGTCCGTGCACAGGAGTTCGATGTCGTCTTGCTCGATATCTCCATGCCGGACAAGAACGGCATAGACACGCTGAAGACGATCAAGCACGTTCGACCCGAACTCCCCGTGCTGATGTTGTCGGCATATGCCGAGGACCAGTACGCGGTGAACCTGCTGCGGGCCGGCGCAGCGGGCTACCTCAACAAGGAGGCCGCCTCGTCCCAACTCGTCGGTGCCATCCGCACCGTTGTGCTGGGCCGCAAGTTCGTCAGTCCGTCGCTGGCGCAGATCCTGGCCGACGGCGTGTCAGGCGACGCGGATCATCCTCTGCACGCCGAGCTTTCGCAGCGTGAATTTCAGATCTTCTGCAAGCTGGCGTCGGGCGCCGCCGTGTCGAAGATCGCTGCCGAGCTCAACTTGTCCGTCAAGACCGTCAGCACTTACCGGACACGCGTATTGGAGAAAATGGCGATGAAAT
>JBDSLT010000007.1:0-9542 GCA_039916265.1 Casimicrobiaceae bacterium
GGACGTTCATGTTGTAGTCCATGAAGATCTTGCCGGTACGCTTGGGAATGCTCCATTCGAGGGTGATGTCCTTCGGATGGAGGCGCATCAGGTGCCGCCCGACCAGTTCGGAGACATGCCGCGCAGCATCGAAGTCGATCACGCGCCGGATCGGGACGAACACGTGCAGGCCGGTCTTGCCCGACGTTTTGACGATCGCCTCCAGCGACATCCCGGCAAGAAGCTCGCGCAGCCAGAAGGCCACTTCCTTGCCCTTCTCGAACGCCACGGCGTTGAGTTCGGGCTCCTCGCCCTTGGCTTCCCTGCCCGAGTAGATGTAGGGATCGAGATCGAACACCACGTAGTCGGGATAGTTGAGCACCGAGCCTTCGAGCGACTCCAGCGACGACGCGTAATCGGTACTCGCCGACACGGCATCGGGCCCTGGGCTTGCGCGCGAATGCCAGATATGGAATTCAAGCGTGCCCGACTGCGCGAGCCAGAGCAGCGTCGGCAGGTTGTTGCACATAAGGTATTCGTGCTGCTCGTCCTTGGACCCGGAAAAGACGGTGACCGACTCGACGAAGGCCGGCCTCGCCTGTTCCCAGTGCTTCTGGAAGAAGCGCTGTCCGCCGATGCCCTCGGGCATGCGGATCATCGTCAGCGGCCGGTCGGCGAGGTGCGCCAGGATGTACGGCGATACCTGCGCGAAGTAGCGCAGCAGGTCGCGCTTGGTCAGCGCCGGCTGCTCGAGCGTCGCGTCGGCGGGCCAGTACACGCGATCGAGGTGCGTGAGGCTGATTCGGTGCACGCCTACGGCCAGCGTCAGCGTGGATCTCGCGTTGTCGAGTTGCGCGATGACTTCGTCGATCGGGCTGTCGCGCGCCGGCGCGGCCGCGGCTGCGCGCAGCCCGTCGGTGCGCTGCACGGTCTTCGCGTCGACGTCGTCGCGCAGCCGCCGGAACACCGGCGCGCGCAGTGCGCCGTCCTCGGTCCAGCTATGGAACGCAACTTCGGCGACGAGCTTCGGCTCGACCCACGTGGTGGGACCGTTGAGCTCGGGCTGCTCGACGAAGGGACACGTCTTGCGCGACAGCTTCTCGAGGCGAGCTTTCACCTGCACGAGCGTGCGCGCGTCGAAGCCCGAGCCGACGTGCGAGGCGTAGCGAAGCTTCGCGCGATCCCAATAGCCGACGAGGAGCGCGCCGAGCGGGGCGCGCGCGCCCTTGCCCGCGGTGTAGCCGCCGACGACAAAATCCGCCGTGGCGGTGGGCTTGATCTTGAGCCACGACGATGAGCGCCGCCCCGTCTCGTAGCGGCTCTCCTTGCGCTTGCCGATCACGCCCTCGAAGCCGCTGGCGAGCGCTGCGGCGTAGAGCGCCATGCCGTCGTCGGCGGCATGGACCAGTTGAACGAGCGGCGCGGGAAGGAGGCACTGCGCGAGGTAGCGGCGCCGGTCCCGATACGGCGCCTGGCGCAGGTCGATGCCGGCGAAGTACGGCAGGTCGAACGCAAAGTAGACGACCGGCCTCGCCGCGTCCGCAGCGGCGATCTCACGCGACGTCCTGAGCTGCGCACGATCCTGCAGCGCGGCGAAGGACGGCTTGCCCTCGGCGCCGAACGCGACGAGCTCGCCGTCGAGGATCATGCCGTTCACCGCCTGGCGCGCAAGTTCCGCCACGACCTGCGGAAAGCGGTCGGCGAGCTCGAGACCGTTGCGCGAGCGCAGCCTGACGCCGCGCTCGTCGACGAATGCGAGCACGCGATAGCCATCGAGCTTGGGCTCCCACATCCAGTCGGCACGCTCGAAAGGCGCGTCGCCGGACTCGGCGAGCATCGGCGCGAGCTTCGCCGGTATTGCCACGACCTGGCCCGACGGCGCGAGCCGCGCCGCAGCGATCCGCTGCGCCGAAACGAACTTCTGCGCGTCGACGGTCACGCCGGAGAGCACCGAGACGTTTCGTGCGGTTACGTCGATATTCACCGCGAAGCGATCCTTGTGCTTGATCAGCAGCCACTGCCTCGCCTCCCTGGTGCGCACGAGCGCGAACGAGCCCTTGAGCTTCTCGCCACGCAGCAGAAAGCCGAGCTTGCCTTTCGCGAGCCCCTCGCGGACTTCCTGTTCGGCGCGCGCGCGATCGTGAAACCAGGTGACGCCGCCTTCGTCGGGGGAGTAGACGCCGCAGTCCCAAACGATCACCTCGCCCGCGCCATACTGGCCCGGCGGAATCACGCCTTCGAACGATGCATAGTCGTAGGGATGGTCCTCGGTCTCGACCGCGAGGCGCTTTTCGCGCGGGTCGAGCGCCGGTCCCTTCGGGACCGCCCACGACTTCAGCACGCCGTCGCATTCCAGCCGGAAATCGTAGTGCAGCCGGCGCGCCGAATGCTGCTGGACGACGAACAGCAGTGGCCCGCCACTGGAGGCGACGACGACCGCCGGCGGCTCGGGCGTGGCCGCGAACGTCCGCTTGGCAGAGTATTCTTTGAGGCTGCCGTGGGCCATGACGGCATTCTAGATGACGACAACGACGAGGAACGCGATCCCATGACGACATCGCGATTGCTGGCCGGCGCGAGCGGCTATTCGTTCAAGGAATGGAAGGGTGCTTTCTACCCGGAGAAGCTCAAGGCCGAGGAGATGCTGGCGTGGTACGCCGCGCGATTGCCCACCGTCGAGATCAACAACACGTTCTACCGGATGCCCAGGACCGCGGTGCTGGACGCGTGGGCGGCGCAGGTGCCGGAGCACTTTCACTTCGCCATCAAGGCATCGCGACGGATCACCCACATTGCGCGACTCAAGGCCGACACGGCAGCCGAGCCCGTCGGCTATCTGTATCGCGGACTCGACGCGCTCGGCGCGAAGCGCGGACCGGTGCTGTTCCAGCTGCCGCCCAACCTGAAAAAGGATCTGCCGCGGCTGACGGCGTTCCTGGCGCTGCTTCCGCAAGACCACCGCGCGGCGTTCGAATTCCGCAACGACACGTGGTTCGCCGACGACGTCTACGACGCGCTGAAGGCGGCGGGCGCGGCGCTGGTGCTCTCCGAGCGCGAGGACAACGCGCCGCCTCCGCTCGTCGAGACGACGTCGTGGGGCTACGTGCGGTTGCGCCTCGAGACCTACAGCGACGACGACCTGCGGCAGTGGGCGCGACGGCTCGAGGCGACGTCGTGGCATGCGATCCATGCGTATTTCATGCACGAGCCGACGGCGCCCGCCTACGCCCGGTCCTTGATGGATTTCGGCGCCGCGTAGCCTGTTTTTCTGGAACCTGTCGATCCGGCCGGCATCCATTCGACAAGGGCATGAAGACTTCCCCGGGGGAAGCGACACAAGGAGATCGACATGAGATTCGCGGTATTGGTCAAGGCGACGACGGAACACGGTGACGGACGGGCCGTTCGCCGAGACGAAGGAACTCGTCGCCGGCTTCTGGATCTGGCAGGTCGCCTCAAGGCAGGCGGCGATCGACTGGCTCAAGCAGGCGCCCTTCACGAACGAAGAGGTCGAGATCCGGCAGATCTTCGAATCGGAGGATTTCGGCGAGAACTTCACCCCCGAGCTGCAACAGCAGGAGGCGCGCCTGCGCGCCGAGGCCGCCGCAAGGCGATAAGCCGCACCGGTGGGCGTTCGCCGCTCTTGCATCCGGCGCTACCGTCACCATCCACACCGAGGAGACAACGATGGCTCACTATGTCGACGGCTTTGTCGTTCCCGTTCCCAGGAAAAACCTCGCAGCCTATCGGCGCATGTCGCAGAAGGCCGGCAAAGTCTGGCGCGAGTTCGGCGCGCTCGAATACATCGAGTGCGTCGCCGACGACGTCAAGCCGGGCAAGCACACGTCCTTCCCTCAAGCCGTCAAGCTCAAGGCGGGCGAGGTCGTGGTGTTTTCGTGGATTCTCTACAAATCCCGGGCGCAGCGCGACAAGGTCAACGCGAAAGTGATGAAGGACCCCCGACTGGCACAGATGATGGACCCCAAAACCATGCCCTTCGATGGCAAGCGGATGTTCTGGGGCGGCTTCAAGACGCTGATCGAGATGTAGCGGCAGCGGCGGTTCGGAACGGGTGCATCTGCCCCGGCGTGTGACGGCGGCGCGCCGTGTCAGGCGAAGCCGAACAGCCGCGCGGGAGCCTCCCGCAGCACCTCGCGCCGGTCGCGGTCGTCCGGCAGCCAGCGGTGGAGATTGGCCAGCACGGGGCCATAGTCCATGCGCAACGGCAGGCGCAGGAACGGCCAGTCGGACCCCCAGACGCAGCGCTTGGGCGTGAACGTGTCGAGCAGCGCGGCGACAAAAGGCTCGACGGCTGCGGCCGGGGCAAACGCGTTGACAAAGCGGAACGGCCCGGAGAGCTTCACGTGATGGCCCTCGCGGCCGAATTCCAGCAGCGCCTGGAACCCGGCCTGATCGATACCGCGCAGCGCGTCGGGCCGACCGCAATGATCGAACACCAGCGGCACCCGCGCGTCGCGCAGCAGCGGGCGCGCGTCGTGGAGCTGCTCGCCCTCGCACTGGACCTGCACCAGCCAGCGCATGTCGCGAGCCTGCGCGAGAAGACCGGGCATCGCGGCGTCGTGCAGCACGGCCACCCCGTCGGTGATGAGATCGAGACGGAAACCGACGACGCCCGCGTCGCGGAGATCCGTCAGCGTTCGCGACGCCGCCCCGGGCCGGACGCGCGCGATGCCCTTGAAGCGCCCTCCCGAAGCCCGCAAGGCGGCGACCATGCATCGATTGTCGTCGCCGTAGCCGCTGGTCGGGTTGACCAGCACCGCGTGCGACAAGTCGTGCGCATCGAGGACCGCCGCGAGCTGCGCCGGAGTTCCGGCCTCCTGCGGCGGCGGCCGGTAGTCCGCGTCGGGCGAATAGGGAAAAAGCGTAGTATCGAAAACGTGGCAGTGTGAATCGACGCCGTTGCTCACGAGGCACCTGTAGCCGTTGAAGGCGCGGGCTGTTGCGGCGACGCTGCCCACGAATCTGCGAGGAGCTTAGCATCATGGAAAACGCGTTGGCGCAAACCGTGTCGCTCGACGTGCATCCGCTCACGCCGCGGCTCGGCGCGCGGATTACGGGCGTCGATCTCGCGCAGGATGTCGACGACGAAGTCTTCGATGCGATCTACGCTGCCTTCCTGCGTCATCAGGTGCTGCGCTTCGGGCCGCTCGATCTGCCGCCCGCCCGCCAGGTGGCGTTCGCGCGGCGCTTCGGCGAGGTGCAGGTCCACGTGATGAACCAGTACCACGCCGACGGCTTTCCCGAACTCTATCGGCTGTCCAATCTCGACCCCGACGGCAAACCCAACGGCAAGCATCCGGACCGCGGAACGATCGCCTGGCATACCGACGGCTCGTGGCGACCCGTCACCGGCCACGCGACGATCATCTACGGCGAGGTGGTCGCCGGCAGCGGCGGCGAGACGCATTTCTGCGACATGTACGGCGCGTACGAGCGGCTCGACCAACGCTGGAAGGCGCGCATCGGCGGCCTGCGCGCCGTCCACAACCTGGACTTTTCGCGCACGCGACGGCACGGTGAAGATCCCATGTCGGAGGCGCAGCGGCTCGCCACGCCGCCGGTCGACCATCCGGTCGTGCGCACGCATCCGGAGACCGGGCGCGAGTGCCTGTTCCTCGGCGACCACGCCGAATACATCGTCGGAATGCCCTACGACGAGGGGCGCGCGCTCATCGAGGAACTGAACGCGCTCGCCGTTCATCCCGACCTCAGCTACGAGCATCGCTGGAGCGTCGGCGATCTGCTGGTCTGGGACAACCGCTGCGTCATGCACCGCGCGACGCCGTACGACCCGTTCACGCAGGGCCGCGTCGTGCGTCGCTGCACGGTGCTCGGCGAGGCGCCGGCGCGGCGCGCGCCGCCCGCCTGACGGCGATTCAGAACGCGACGTTCGCGCCGCCCTTCAACGCCAGGATGCGCCGCGCGTCGTCCGGTGTGGCGACGGCAAGCCCGAGGCCCTCGATGATCTGGCGCGCTGCGTGCACCTGCGCGGCGTTGGATTCGGCGAGCCTGCCGGCGCCCAGCCACAGGCTGTCTTCGAGTCCCACGCGGACGTTGCCGCCCATCGCCGCGGACATCGCGGCAATGGGCAACTGATGGCGGCCTGCGCCGAGCACGCTCCAGCGGTACTGGTCGCCGAACAGCCGGTCCGCCGTGCGCTTCATGTGCGCGACATCGTCGGGGTGCGCACCGATGCCGCCCAGGATGCCGAACACGCTCTGGATGAACAGCGGCGGCTTGACTATGCCACGCGTAAAGAAGTGATGCGCCGTATACAGGTGCCCGATGTCGTAGCACTCGATCTCGAAGCGCGTGCCGTTGTCGGCGCACGACGTCAGGATGTGCTCGATGTCCTTGAAGGTGTTGCGGAAGATGCGCTCCTCCGAGCCGGCGAGATAGTCGCGCTCCCAGTCGTGCTTGAACTCGGTGAAGCGCTTCAGCATCGGAAAGAGGCCGAAATTCATCGAGCCCATGTTGAGCGACGCCACCTCGGGCTTTAGCTGCAGCGCCGGTTGCAGCCGCTCGTCGATCGTCATCGTCGCCGCGCCGCCGGTCGTGACGTTGACGACGACGTTGCTGCGGCGTTTGATTTCCGGCGCAAACTCGCGGAAGTATTTGGGGTCCTGCGTCGGTCGGCCGTCGACCGGATCGCGCGCGTGCAGGTGCACGATGGCGGCACCCGCATCGGCGGCCGCCACCGCTGCATCCGCGATCTCGCGCGGCGTCACGGGTAAGTGCGGCGACATCGACGGCGTGTGGATCGATCCGGTGATGGCGCAAGTGATGATGACTTTGCGGACTTCGGCCATGGCGGTTCTCGCTGAAGGCGGCGCGCCGGCAAGTCCTGCGCGTCTCGATGATCAGGCGGTATTGTGCCCCACGGCTAGAATGGCGTACGGCTCGGCGTAGTGCGCCGCGTCGCTTTCCTGGAGAACACGCGATGGACCTCGGTATCCGTGACTTGCGCGTGCTGGTGACGGCCGGTGCCTCCGGCATCGGCCTCGCGACGGCGCGCGCGTTCGCTCGCGAAGGCGCCCGCGTCCACGTCTGCGACGTAGACGAAGCGGCGCTCGAGGCGCTCTCGACGAGCGACGCGGTGCTGACGAGCAGCGTCTGCGACGTCGCCGACCCCGCGGCGGTGAACGCTCTATTCGACAAAGTGGCCGGGACGCTGGGCGGCCTCGACGCGCTGGTGAACAACGCCGGCGTCGCAGGCCCGACGGCGCCATGCGCCGACATCGCGCTGCACGACTGGGAGCGCACGCTTGCGGTGAACCTCACCGGTCAGTTTCTGTGCGCGCAGCGCGCGATCCCGCTGCTGAAGGCGAGCTCCAACGCCAGCATCGCCAATCTGTCGTCCGCGGCAGGACGCTTCGGCTTTCCGAACCGCACGCCTTACGCGGCGTCGAAGTGGGGCGTGATCGGCTTCACCAAGTCGCTGTCGATCGAGCTTGGGCCGCAGGGCATCCGCGTCAACGCGATCTGCCCCGGCTCGGTCGCGGGCGCGCGGATCGACGCGGTGCTCGCGAACCGCGCGGCGCTGCGCGGCGTCGCGCTCGACGCCGTGCGCGACGAGGCAATCGCACGGACGTCGCTGAAGCGCATGGTGACAGCTGACGACGTGGCGAACGCCATCGTCTTCCTTGCGTCGAAGAACGGCGCCAACATCTCGGGACACGCGCTGCCCGTCGACGCCGATACGCAGGCGCTCGTGTGCCCCCCCCACTCCACAGGCCGCTGCCATGACTCCGCCGACCGTCTCCGCCAGGCACTTCTCGATGATCCGCGACTTTCACCTCGCGGACTTTCTGACACTGGCGAATGCCGCCTGCGGCGTTGCTGCAGTCTTTTGCGCGATGAAGTTCTTCGCCACCCAGTCGCTCGGATACTTTTACGCCGCCGCCGCGCTCGCGCCGGCGGCCTTCGTCTTCGACGTGCTGGACGGGCGCGTCGCGCGCAAGCGGCAGCAGCATTCGGCGCTCGGCCGCGAACTCGATTCGCTCGCCGACGTCATTTCCTTCGGCCTCGCGCCTGCCGCACTTGGATTCGCCGCGGGACTGGACGGCGGCTGGGACTGGCTCGCGCTGATTTACTTCGTCTGCTGCGGGGTCAGCCGCCTCGCGCGCTTCAATGTGACGGCCGAGCAGCTTTCCGGCGGTGACGCCAAGGTCAGGTATTTCGAAGGCACGCCGATTCCCACCAGCGTAGTGCTGACCGGCATCCTCGCCTTCGCGGCGTGGCACGGGCGGCTTGGCTCGTCGTTGTATGGCGGCGCGTGGACGATCGGTCCTGCCGACCTGCATCCGCTCGCGCTGCTGTTCGTGCTGTCCGGGTCGCTGATGATCAGCAAGACGCTGCGCATTCCCAAGTTCTGACGCCCACGCCTCATCCGCGTAGGACCAACGCTGAGCCGGAGGTACCCCGCCGGCCGAAAATCCGAGGGGGCGGCGGCGCGACGCTTCAGCGCAGCCGGACCGTCGTCCCCGACGTCGACGACGCGCGCACCGCGTCCATCACTTCTTGGCAGCGCAGGCCGTCGGTGAAGTTGGGCGACGGCGAGGTCCGCGCCTCGATGCCGCGCGTGAACTCTCGCACCAGCAGGCGGAACGCCATCAGGCGATGATCGCGCGCGTCGGTGAACGGCGTGTACGCGGCAGGCGTGATCAGCGGCTGCAACGGCGCGCCGTCGCGGCTCGCGACGACGACGCCGTCCTCCGTCGGGTTGGGTCCGGCCTGCTCGGTGACGAGCGTGCCGCGATCTCCCATGACGACGATCTTCACGCCGCGCGTCGGCGTCGCTGCGAACGACGCGATCATCGTCGCCATGCCGCCGTTCTCGAATTCCAGCGTGAACCAGAACGTGTCGTCGGTCTCCGCCTGGACGATCGCCCGGGTCGCCGGATTGACCAGGTCCGGCCGCAGCGTCGCGAGCCGCCCCGATACCGTGGCAACGTCGCCGAACCAGTACCGCAGGCCATCGATGTAATGTGAGCCGAGCGCGCCCAACAGTCCGCCGCCCTCCGATTCGTAGGCCATCCAGTTCAGCGGCCGTGGGTCGGGAGTCACGTAACGGTCGAGAAAGAGCTCGATCGTGCACATCCTGAACCGGCCGATGTAACCCTCGTCAAGCAGCTGCTTGACGTAGGCGCGTTGCGGAGTGTGGCGGAATTCGTGACCCACCATCGCCGTGCGGCCGCTGCGCTCCGCCTCGTCGCGCATTTCGAGCGCCTGCGCGGCGTCGAGCGCGAACGGCTTTTCGCAGAGCACGTCCTTGCCGATGCGCAAGGCCGCGATGGCCAGTTCGCGATGTGCGGCCGGTGGCGTGGTGATCGCGACCGCGTCGATGTCGTCGCGCGCAATCAGCTCGTGCGGATCGGTGCAGGCATTGGCGACGCCCGCGGCCTCGGCCGCCTTCGCGGCCTTGTCGCGATCGCGGCTGCAGATCGCGCCGACCTGCCAGCCTTCGGATTGGAACGCCGGCACATACACCTGCGCGCCGAACCCGACGCCGATGATGCCGACGCGGCGCTGCGTGGAAGCCA
>JBDSLT010000008.1:0-2583 GCA_039916265.1 Casimicrobiaceae bacterium
GCGTTCACCTTGTACTCGGACTGGCTCTCGTTGAAGCGCTTCGCGAGCGCATTGATGCGATCGTTGTTGCCGCCGGTCTGCGCGTGCCACCACTGGATCTCGGTGACGGCCTGCGCGGCGGTCGCTAGGCCCGCGACGGCAAGCGCCGCGGCGAAGCGCACGAAACGCGAAAGGCGATGGGACATGGTTCCTCCTCGTATGGGACAAATGGGCAGAATGCCTATTGGGCGTACCAATTCTATTGCAATTCGTTCAAAGTCGGGGACCGACCACGATTCCGGGGTTGCGGCTTCAGTCGCCGGCAGCGGGATGCGGGACCCGACTATCGACGACAGGCTCCAGAGGTTCGTCTTCGCGATGCCGCCGCGCGAGCAGCGTGTAGGCCGTCGGCACGACGAACAACGTCAGCAGCGTTCCCACGACGAGGCCGCCGACGATCACCAGGCCGAGCGGAATGCGCGACTCCGCACCGGCGCCCACCGCGCGCGCCAGCGGCAGCGCGCCCAGCACCATCGCGCCGGTCGTCATCAGGATCGGCCGCAGGCGCTGCGCGGACGCATCGACCACCGCCTGGGTCAGCGATTCGCCTTTGGCGCGCAACTGATTCGAGAACTCGACGATCAGGATGCCGTGCTTGGAGATCAGGCCGACGAGCGCGACGAGGCCCACCTGGCTGTAAATGTTGAGCGTGCCGCCGAACAGGTACAGCGTGAGCAGCGCGCCGGTCATCGACAGCGGGACCGACAGCAGGATGATGAACGGATCGACGAAGCTCTCGAACTGCGCGGACAGCACCAGGTAGATGAAGATCAGCGCAAGCACGAACGTGAAGTAGATCTCGCCGCCCGACACGCGGAACTCGCGCGACTGACCGTCGACGCTCGTCTGCGCGGTCGGTGGCAGCGCGATCCTGGCCGCGTCGTCCATGGCCTTCAGCGCGTCGCCGATCGTGTAGCCCGGCGAGAGCGTGCCGGTGATCTTCACCGCGCGGAGCCGGTTGAAGTGATTGAGCGACTGCGGCGCCACGCCCTCGCGCACGTCCACGAGGTTGGAAAGCTGCACCATGCCGCCGTCGCGCCCGCGCACGTACGTGTCGCTGATGTCGGCCGGTGACGAACGGTCGGTCGACGACACCTGCACGATCACATCGTACTGCTCGCCCTCGCGCTTGAAGCGCGTCACCTGGCGCCCGCCGAGCATCGTCTCCAGCGTGCGTCCCACGTTCTCGACCTGCACGCCGACGTCCGAGATCTTGTCGCGCTTGATGCTCACGCGCACTTCGGGCGTGTTGAGGCGCAGGTCGATCTGCAGGTTCTGCACGCCCGGATACTTGCGCACCTCATCGAGGAACCTGTCGACCAGCCGCTGCAGCTCCGCGTAGGGCACCTGCGACATCACCACGTATTCGATCGGGGTCGAGCGGAAGCGCTGGCCCAGCGACGGCGGCGTGATCGGAAAGGCGATCGCCCCCGGAATGGCCATCATCTTGGGCCGGACGACCTCGGCGAGCTGCTGCGCCGTGCGCTTGCGCTCCTCCCACGGCTTCAGCCGCAGCACCGCATTGCCGTCGACGACCGTCGGGAAGCCCGAGATCGCCGTGTAGGCGCCCGATTCCGGCAACGTCGCGTAGAGATCCTCGATGGGCTTCAGCATGTCGGCCGTGTACTGGGGCGTGGAGCCCTGCGGCGCGGCCACCAGTCCGAACACGACGCCACGATCCTCGAGCGGTGCGAGCTCGGACTTGAGCTGCGTGAACAGCAGCACCCCGGCGCCGAGCACGGCAACCCACGCGCCCACGACGATCCACCGGTGATGAAGGAGCCACGTCAGCGAGTGCTTGTAGCCGGCGGTCATCCGCTGGATCCAGCCCTCGATCAGGTTGTAGAGCCACGAGTGCTTCTTCTCGTGCTTCAGCAGCAGCGAGCACATCATCGGCGAGAGCGTCAGCGCGACGAAGCCCGAGACGATCACCGCGCCGGCGAGCGTGAGCGCGAATTCGATGAACAGGCGCCCGGTGCGGCCGGTCGCGAACGCCAGCGGCGCGAACACGGCGGCGAGCGTCAGGGTCATCGCGACGATCGCGAAGCCGATCTCGCGCGCACCGCGGATCGCCGCCTCCCTGCGCGGCACGCCCTCCTCGATGTGCCGCCAGATGTTCTCCAGCATGACGATCGCATCGTCGACGACGAGCCCGATCGCCAGCACAAGCGCCAGCAGCGTCAGCGTGTTGATCGTGAAGCCGAACAGGTACATCAGCGCAAACGCGCCGATCAGCGATACCGGGATCGTGACGATCGGGATCAGCGTCGCGCGAAGGCTGCGCAGGAAGAAGAAGATGACCAGCACCACGAGCACCACGGCCTCGGCGACCGTCTCGAAGACCGACGTGATCGAGCGCTCGATGAACACCGACGTGTCGTAGGCGACGGTCAGCCGCATGTTCTCCGGCAGGTTGTCGTTGATCCGCGCGACCTCGGCGCGCACCGCCTTCGACAGCTCGAGCGGGTTCGCGACCGCCTGCTTGATGACGCCGATGTTGAGCGACGGCTTGCCGTTGTAGCGGGAGATCACGCGCTCGTCGAC
>JBDSLT010000009.1:0-4543 GCA_039916265.1 Casimicrobiaceae bacterium
TCCTGCGATGCGTCGATCAGGCCTTGCAGCAGGCGCCGCTCCGGGCTGTACCAGTAGCCGTTGTAGATCATCCGCGCGTAGCGCGGCATGAGGTCGTCCTTCAGCGCCAGCACCTCGCGATCGAGCGTGATCGACTCCATCGCGCGATGGCCCTTCAGCATGATCGTCCCGCCCGGCGTCTCGTAGCAGCCGCGCGACTTCATGCCGACGTAGCGGTTCTCGACCATGTCGAGGCGCCCCACGCCGTGGCGGCCGCCGATTTCGTTCAGCTTCGCCAGCACCTTCGCAGGCGTGAGCTTCCTGCCGTCGACGGCCACGATGTCGCCCTGCTTGTATCCAAGCTCGACCACCTGCGGCTTGTCGGGCGCCTTCTCCGGCGACACCGTGAGGCGCCACATCGATTCCTCGGGTGCGAAGTTGGGATCTTCGAGGATGCCGCCCTCGTAGCTGACGTGCAGCAGATTGGCGTCCATCGAGTACGGCGCGCCGCTGGCGTTGGCGGCGGTGCGCTTCTTGAAGTCGACCGGTATGCCGTGCTTGTCGGCGTAGGCGAGCAGCTTTTCGCGCGAGAGCAGGTCCCATTCGCGCCACGGCGCGATGATGCGCACGTTCGGCATCAGCGCGTAGGCGGTCAGCTCGAAGCGCACCTGGTCGTTGCCCTTGCCCGTGGCGCCGTGTGAAATCGCGTCGGCGCCGGTCTTTTGCGCGATCTCGACCAGCCGCTTGCCGATCAACGGGCGCGCGATCGACGTGCCGAGCAGGTATTCGCCTTCGTAGACGGCGTTGGCGCGAAACATCGGGAACACGAAATCGCGCACGAACTCCTCGCGCAGGTCCTCGATGTAGATGTCCTTCTTCGTGATGCCCATCTTCAGCGCCTTGGCGCGCGCGGGCTCGACCTCCTCGCCCTGTCCGAGATCGGCGGTGAAGGTGACGACTTCGCAGCCGTAGACGTCCTGCAGCCACTTCAGGATCACGGACGTGTCGAGGCCGCCGGAATAGGCGAGGACGACTTTCTTGATGTCGGGCATGAGGTTGGGGATAGGGATCGGGGATCGGGATCGGGATCGGTAAGGGGTCAGTCGACCTTGAGGCCGACTTTCTTGATGACGGGCGCCCAGCGGTCGACCTCGCCCTTCAGCAGCGCGCCGAACGCTTCGGGCGTGCCGCCGACGAGATCGAAGCCCTGCGCCTGCATCTTCTGCACGACGTCGGGCATTTTCAGCACGGCGTTGATTTCGGCATTCAGCTTGTCGACGATCGCCTTCGGCGTTCCCGCGGGGACGACGATGCCGTTCCACGCGTCCGATTGCACGGTCGGATAGCCGGACTCGGCGATCGCCGGCAGATCGGGCAGCAGCGGAAAGCGCTTCGCCGTCGTGACCGCAATCGCGCGCAGTTTGCCCGCTTGGATCTGTGCCTTCAACGGCTGCATCACGGCCAGGAGCATCTGCGTTTCGCCCTGGATCGTCGCGGTGACCGCGGGGGGCGAGCCGTTGAACGGCACGTGCACTGCGTCGAAGCCGGCGGCCGCCTTCAGCAGCTCCATCGTCAGGTGCGACGAGCTGCCGTTGCCGACCGACGCGTAGTTGAGCTTGCCGGGATTCGCCTTCGCGTAGGCGACGAGCTCCGCGACGCTCTTCACCGGAAGCTCCGCGTTCACCGCGAGCACCGACGGCTGGTTGGAGGTCGTGATGACCGGCGCCAGGTCCTTCTGCACGTCGTAGGGCAATTTCTGGAGCAGCGGCGAGAACGCGAGTGGGCCGGGATAGCCCAGCAGCATCGTGTAGCCGTCCGGCGCTGCGCGCGCGACTTCGGTGGTTGCGACGGTGCCGCCGGCGGCCGCCTTGTTCTCGACGACAACCGGCTGGCCGAGACGCGGCGCGAGCTTTTCGGCGATCGTGCGACCGAGCGTGTCGATCGAGCTGCCCGGCGGCGCGGTCATGATGAACTTGATCGGGCGTTCGGGCCACGCTTGTGCGCTCGCCACGGGTGCGAGCGCAAGCAACGTCACGGGCGCGAGCAACGTCACGGCGAGCAGCGCGCGGCGCAGGCGTTCATCGATCATCGCAATTTCCTCCTCGGGTGACTTGGCGCGGCGTCAGGCCGGCGCATGGCAAACCGCTTCGACGTTGTGGCCGTCCGGGTCGAGCACGAACGCACCGTAATAATTCGCGTGGTAATGCGGTCGCAGCCCGGGCGCGCCGTTGTCGCGGCCGCCGGCCGCGAGCGCAGCGCGATGGAACGCGTCGACTTCGCCGCGCGACGCAGCGCGGAAGGCGACGTGAATCGGCGGCACGTTGGGCGCGCCCTCGCCGATCCAGAAGTCGGGCTTGGGGGCGACGCCGAAGCCGGCGAACGCCTCGAATTCCATCAGCAGCGTATAGCCGAGCGGCGCCAGCGCGGCCGCGTAGAACCGCGTCGACCTGACGACATCGCGAACGGTGACGCCGGCGTGATCGATCATCGCGAGAATTCTCCCAACGAGCGCGTCAGGCGTCGACGCGGCCGCAGACGACGTATTCCAGCAGCGCCTTCTGCGCGTGCAGCCGGTTCTCGGCCTCGTCCCAGACGACGCTCTGCGGGCCGTCGATCACCTCGGCGGCGACTTCCTCGCCGCGGTGAGCGGGAAGGCAATGCATGAACAGCGCGTCGGGTTTCGCCTGGCGCATCATGTCGCCGTCGACCTGCCAGTCCTCGAAGGCGCGGCAGCGTGCCTCGTTCTCCGCCTCGAAGCCCATGCTGGTCCACACGTCGGTGGTGACGAGGTCGGCGCCGCGGCAGGCCTCGTTGGGATCGTCGAACGCGAGAAACTCGCCCGCGCCCTCGACGCCCGCGGGGTCGATCTCGTAGCCGGGCGGCGTCGATACGCGCACGGTGAACCCGAGGATGGCGGCCGCCTGCAGCCACGTGTTGCAGACGTTGTTGGAATCGCCGATCCATGCCACCGTCTTTCCGGCGAGCGAGCCGCGAAGCTCGACGTAGGTGAAGACGTCGGCGAGGATCTGGCAGGGATGGTATTCGTTGGTCAGGCCGTTGATCACCGGCACCCGCGAGTGCGCGGCGAAGCGCTCGATGATCGACTGCTCGAAGGTGCGGATCATCACGACGTCGACCATCCGCGATACCACGCGCGCGACATCCTCGATCGGCTCGCCGCGCGACAGTTGCGTGTCGCCGCGGTTCAGGTTGATCGCGATGCCCCCTAGCTGGTTCATGCCGGCCTCGAACGAAACGCGGGTGCGCGTGGACGCCTTTTCGAAGACCATCGCGAGCGTGCGGTCGCGCAACGGCTGGTAGAGCTCGTAGCGCTTGAAGCGCTCCTTGATCCACCGCGTGCGCTCGAACAGCCACGCGAACTCGTCGCGCGAAAAGTCGCGAAACTGCAGGAAGTGCTTGGGTGGCGGCGCCGGCATGCTGGATCGCCGCCGCGGCGGCGAAACGTGCGTCAAATCAGGATACTAGCACGCGCGCAGCGTGCGCTCGCCTGTCAGGCGGCGAGATCGAGGCCGGCGGGCTTTCCCGTCGAGGACACCGGGCGCAGGCCGTTGACCGATACGCGCACGTCGATGATCCCGCTGCGGCGGGCCGCTTCGAAATCGGCAAGCGCGGCGTCGAGCGCCGCCGCGTCGTCGGCGTGCAGCGCCGCGATGCCGCAGGCGCGATTGCGGCCGTGCAGCTTCGCCATGTACAGCGCCTTGTCCACGAGCGCGAGCGCGCGTTCCCACGTCAGCGGCACGTCGTGGGGCGGCAGCGGCAGCGGCGCGTAGCCGATCGACGTCGTGACCCGCAGCGTTTCGCCCCGATGCATCACCGGCTCCGACGCGACGGTATGCATGATCCGCTGCGCGATGTCGTCGAGCCGCCCGACCGACACGGCGGGAACGAACACCAGGAATTCCTCGCCGCCCCAGCGGACGATCATGTCTTCTTCGCGCAGCGCCTGGCGCAGCCGGCTGGACATCGCGACCAGCACGGCGTCGCCCGCCGCGTGGCCGTGGCGGTCGTTGATCGCCTTGAAGTGATCGAGATCGATCAGCAACAGGCCCTGGACTTCTCCACCCATCCCCTGTCTCCGCCGATCGCCCGCCAACGGCTCCGCGTCGATGAAGTCCTGAAAATGCCGGCGGTTGAACAGCGAAGTCAGCGGGTCGATGCCTGAGAGCGATTGCAGCGTGCGGTTCTTCGCCGCGAGCAGGGCGTTGATCACCCGCAGCTTGCGGTATAGCGCGACGACCACGACGAACAATGCCGCGAGGCTCGCCGCCAGCAGCCAGAGAATGCGCTCGGTGAACTCGCGCTGCTTCAGCTCCGCCGATTTGACCGCATTTTCCTGATTGAGCCGCTCGATCTCGAGACGCCGCCGGTCCGCCTCGTAGCGTCCCTGCAGCTCCAGCACGGCGCGGTTGTGCGCGTCCGACGAAATCCGGTCGTACAGCGCGCGCTCGCGATGGACGAGCGCCAGCGCCGCCCTGTAGTCGCCGGCACCTTCGACGTAGCGCGCGTACTCGCCGAGCAGGCCGGCGGTTTCCGCCGCAGCACC
>JBDSLT010000010.1:0-9236 GCA_039916265.1 Casimicrobiaceae bacterium
ACCGGCAAGGCCGGGATGATGCCTGCCAAGGGGGGCAACGCCGCGCTCTCCGACGCCGAAGTGAAGGCCGCGGTCGACTACATGGCCGCGGCTGCCAAGTAACACGCGTTGCACCTCATTCGCGGCGCGTGACGTCGCCGGCCAGTCGATCAAGGCGCCCGGGTCACCAGTGCCTTCAGCGACTTGAGCCGCTCGGTCCCCGCAGCGCGTTCGCGCGCGGCCTCGTCGGGTGCGAGAGGGGCGTCCATGTAGCGCAGGTCGTCCTGCGCCAGCTCCGCGAGGAAGCGCGAGGGCGCGACAGCGGTCTTTTCTCCTGCGCGCTTGCGGACCCGGCAGTACGAGAGCTGCAGCGTCTGCCGGGCACGGGTGAGCCCGACGTAGAGGAGCCGCCGCTCCTCGTCGACGTCACCGGTCTCGACCGCCTCGCGATGCGGCAACAACCCCTCCTCGAGCCCGACGATGAACACGTGCGCGAATTCGAGGCCCTTCGCGGCGTGCAGCGTCGACAGCCGCACCGCGTCCGGGTCCTCTGACTCGCGATCGTCGAGGCGGGTGATGAGCGCGACCATCTGCGTGAGCTCAAGCACGTTGCGACCGTCGCTCTCGCCTTTGCGCCCGAGCCAGCCGACGAAGTCGCGCACGCTTTGCGTGCGCTCCGCGGCGTCGCGCTTGTCCAGCGTCGACGCGAGCCATTCCTCGTAGCCAATCGACGCTACCAGCTCGGCGAGGAGCCGGGAAGCGGGCTCGCGCGGCGCGCGATGCCGCAGGCGATTCACCAGCGCACAGAACTCCGCGATGCCTTCGCGCTGCCGCGCAGGAACCGCGGCGGCGAAGGCGGGATCGAAGGCGGCGCCGAACAAGCTCACGCCGCGCGCCGCGCCGATCTCGGACAGGCGCGCCAACGTCGTTGCGCCGATGCCCCGGCGCGGCGTGGTCGACGCGCGCACGAAAGCGGGATCGTCGTCTTCGTTGGCGATGACGCGCAGGTACGCGACGATGTCGCGGATCTCGGTGCGGTCGAAGATCGACGTGCCGCCGGAAATTTCGTACGGGACCGAACGCGCGCGCAGCGCGGCCTCGAACACGCGCGCCTGGTGGTTGCCACGGTAGAGGATCGCGAAGTCCGCGTAGCGGGCGCGGCGCAGGAAGCGTTCGCCCAGGATGCGCGCGACGACCGCTTCGGCCTCGGCCTCGTCGTCGGCTGCGGGCGCCACGCGCAGCGTGTCCCCCAGGCCGAGATTGCTCCACAGCTTCTTGTCGAAGAGCTTCGGATTCTTCGCGATCAGCGCGTTCGCCGACCGCAGGATCCGTACGGTCGAGCGATAGTTCTGCTCCAGCTTGATCACCGTGAGCGCGGGATAGTCGTGCGGCAGCTGCGCGAGATTTTCGACGGTGGCGCCGCGCCAGCCATAGATCGCCTGGTCGTCGTCGCCCACGACGGTGAACGGCGTCGCCGCACCGACCAGCAGGCGGAACAGCCGGTACTGCGCCGGGTTGGTGTCCTGATATTCGTCGACCAGCACGTGCGCGAAGCGCTGGCTCCAGCGCTCCCGCGCATCCGCGTCCCGTTCGAAGAGCGCCACCGGCAGCGCGATGAGGTCGTCGAAATCGACCGCCTGGTACGCCCCGAGCGCGTCGGCGTACTGGGCGAAGGCGCGCGCCGCAGCGAGCTCGTCCTGCGACTTCGCAGCCGCCAGCGCCTGCGCCGGCGTGGCGAGCGCATTCTTCCAGCCGCTGATGCGCCACTGCGCCGCGCGGGTGCGCGCGCGATCGGCGGTTGCGCAGAGCTCCGCGACGATCGGCTCGAGATCGCCGGGGTCGAGCACCGAGAAGCCCGGGCGCAGGCCCAGCGCTTTCGCCTCGGCGCGCACGATGCGCAGGCCCAGCGCGTGGAACGTCGAAATCGCCACCGCCTTCGCCGCGCCCGCCGTCCCCTGCCGGGCGAGGAGCTCGCGCGCGCGTTCCGCCATCTCGCGCGCCGCCTTGTTCGTGAACGTGATCGCGGCGATCGACGCGCCGTCGATCCCCTGGCCGATCAGGTGCGCGATCTTGGCCGTGATCACGCGCGTCTTGCCGCTCCCCGCGCCCGCGAGGACGAGCAGCGGTCCCGCGGTGTGATTCACGGCCGCGCGCTGCGATGGATTGAGAGGAAACGACATCGGCTTGCTAGAATCTGTTGCGAGAGTCTAGCAACGCGCTGCGCATCGGGGCAGTCTTGACGCCGCGCGCCAAATCCAACCCGAATCCCAGCGAGCGTTCATGGCCCTCTATGCAATCGGCGATGTCCAGGGGTGCCACGCCGAGCTTTGCGAGCTGCTCGCACTCGTCGCCTTCTCACCGGGCGAAGATCGCTTGTGGCTTACCGGCGACCTCGTGAACCGCGGCCCCGCTTCGCTCGCCGTCCTGCGCGAGGTGATGGCGCTCGGCGACGCTGCGACGACCGTGCTCGGCAATCACGATTTCCATCTGCTGACGCTCGCCGCGGATCTGCGCAGGCCGCACCGCGGCGATACGCTCGACGACGTGCTCGCCGCCCCCGACCGCGACGCGCTGACCGACTGGCTCGCACGCAGACCGCTGGTCGTCGCCGAGGGCGACTGGCTGATGGTGCACGCTGGCCTGCTGCCTTCGTGGACGCCGTCCGCCGCGCTTTCGTTGTCGGGCGAAGTCGAGGCCGTCATGGCAGGCGCGGATCGGCGCGCGTTTCTCGCGGTTCTGTACGGCGACGAGCCGGCGCAATGGCGCGACGATCTTGCAGGCGACGACCGCCTGCGCACGATCGTCAACGTCTGCACGCGGCTTCGCTACTGCACGGCCGGGGGCGCGATGGAGTTCCGCGAAAAGCGCGGGCCGCTGCATGCGCCGGACGGCTTTCGCCCCTGGTTCGCGCAGGACAATCGCCAAAGCGCGGGCGTGACGGTGATCTGCGGCCACTGGTCGACGCTCGACCTGATGCTCGCGCCCAACGTCGCGATGCTCGATTCCGGCTGCGTCTGGGGCGGACCGCTCACGGCGATCCGCCTCCCCGACCGGCACGTGTACCAGGTGCCGTCGCGACAGGCACCGCTTCCAAAACCGTCCGTATAGCCGCTTCGGCGCTTCGCGCAAGCTCGCGCCGATGCGACCCGCCTGCGGCGAGGGCCGGGGGCGCATGCAGGTCGACCATGAGCGAGCGAGCACCCGTCACGCGCCAGAACGATGCGAGAAAGGTGTCGTCGCCCACGTACGCCGGCGCGCGCGAAGGCTCGCCGTTCGCCGCGCGATAGCGGATCGCCATCGGCTGCACCCGGCCGCGTGCGTCGACGATCGGTTGCAGCAGCGAGCTCTTGAACGGCAGGAGCGCGGTGCCATCGGTCGTCGTGCCTTCCGGGAATACGGCGACGACGTCGCCGCGCGCGAGCGCGGCCGCGGCATGCCCGTTGACGCGCCGCGCGTCGCGGCGTCGCTCGCGCTCGACGAACAGCGTGCCGACGTCGCGGATCAGCCGGCCCGCCACCGGCCAGCGCGAAAGCTCCGCCTTGGCGACAAAGCGCACGGGCGACACCGCGTTCAGCACGAATATGTCGAGCCAGGACACGTGATTGGCGACGATTAGCACGTTGCCGCCAACCGCGGGTTCGCCATGCAGGCGCGCGTCGACGTTCAGCATGCGCAGTAGGCGGCGGCTCCAGCCGCGGATCGCCTTTCGACGGGCGGTGGGGGTGATCAGCGGGAATACGAGCGTCGTGGTCGCGACGCCTTCGAGCAGGTGGACGCCGGTGCGCGCAACGCGGTAAAGACGCAGCGGCAGCGGCGTGACGCGCCCGCCGCCGGTCATCGACGCGGCCAGCCCCCCGCCGTTGCCGTCGGACACCTGCTACCGCGTTACGCGGGTGCGGTATCCGTCGGAAAGCACACGGATGCGATCGCCGGGACGGAACGCCTCGCCGGTGTCGTCCTGCACGACGGCAATCGTCCGGCCTGCGTCCAGCCGCACGATGACTTCGACGCCGGGACGGCGGTTGGCTTCGCGCTCGACCGCGTTGCCGATGAGGCTACCGAGCAGCACGCCCCCGACGATGGCGGCGGCGTTGCCCGAGCCGCTGCCGATGCCGCTTCCCGCCCAGCCGCCGAGCGCCGCGCCGCCGAGCGTCCCGAGGCCCGTGTCGGCTCCCTGGAACTGGATCGACCGCACGTCGTCCACGACACCCAGCGCCACCGACGGCGCGCGTATCGGCTCTCCGTAGTAGTAAGGAGGCGGGACGGATGTGGCGCAGCCGCCCAGCGCGACGATCGTCGCTGCGGCGGCCACGAGGGCGGAGTTGCGGAGTGTGCGCTGTCTCATGTCTCGACCTGAAACGCTTCCTCACCGAACGCTTTCGAGTATAACGCCGCGACCGTGTCGCGGTTGACGACGTGATTCTGCCCGCCGCGCGACGCGATCTTGAGCGAGCCCATCACGGACGCCAGCCGGCCCGTGCGATCCCAGTCCCAGCCCTGCGCAATGCCGTACAGCAGGCCCGCGCGGTACGCGTCGCCGCAGCCGGTGGGGTCGACGATCGCCACCGGCTTGACGGCGGGAATGGCATAGGTCGCGCCGTCCGCATGGATGATCGAGCCCTCGGCGCCCAGCGTGACGACGAGCGCCTGCACCCGCTCGGCGAGTCCCGCGAGCGTGAGCCCCGTCCGCTCGCACAGGAGCTTCGCCTCGTAGTCGTTGACCGTCAGATACGTCGCGCGTTCGATCATCGCCGACAGTTCGTCGCCGTCGAACAGCGGCAGCCCCTGTCCCGGATCGAAGACGAAAGGGACGCCCGCCTCGGCGAACTCGCGGACGTGCGCCATCATCCCTTCCTTGCCGTCGGGCGCGATGATGCCGAGCCCGACGGCACCGACGTCGCCGACGTGATTCGCGTGCGAATGATTCATCGCACCCGGGTGGAAGGCGGTGATCTGGTTGTCGTCGAGGTCGGTGATGATGAAGGCCTGCGCGGTGAACGTCTCGGCAACGGTGCGCACGCCGTCGATCGCGATGCCGAGACCTGCCATGCGCTCGCGATAGTCTGCGCCGTCGTGGCCAAGCGCTGCCATCACGACCGGCTCGCCGCCGAGTCCCTGCAGGTTGTACGCGATGTTGCCCGCGCACCCCCCCCATTCGCGGCGCATCTCGGCGATCTGGAAGGACACCGACAGGACGTGTGTCTGTTCGGGCAGGATGTGCCGCGCGAAGCGGTCGGGAAACACCATGATGGTGTCGTAGGCGAGCGAGCCGCAGATCAGCGTGCGCATGGCGTGTCCTGCATGTGGAGGAAGGGCGGTCGCGAAACGGCGTGCTGATGCGCGATTCGGGCGCGCAAGTCTACCGCGCCGGTGTGCGCGGCGCGATCGCCGGTGCTACGGGATGACCGCGGACCCCGCTCCGCTCTAGGCGATCGCCCCGTTGATCGATTCGCGGCCGATGTCGCGGACGATGAACTGCTGACGCCGCGATACGGGCAACGTCTCCAGGACGCCGTTCAGCAGGACTTCCCAGTGCGCATCGCCGTCGTTGCCGACGCGCCGCTCGAAGCCGCGGATGTGCTCGCGCGCGATCAGGCAATTGCGGTGCACGCGCACGAAGCGCGCCCCGTACTCGCTCTCGAGCCTGGTCAGCGACTCTTCGAGCAGGTATTCGCGGTCCTTGGTCCGGATCGTGATGTACTTGAGCTCGGCCTTCAGATAGACGACGTCCTCGATCGGCACGAGCACCACGCGCGAGCGCTCCGTCACCGACAGGAAGCGCCGCGCCGTGGTGGGGAGGTGGGAAAGCCTGTCGTTGCCCACCGGCTTCAGTCGCGGCACCTTCTGCAGCGCGCACAGCAGCCGCTGCACGCGCACGGGCTTCACCAGATAATCGATGGCGTTCACCTCGAAGGCCTGCAGCGCATGCTCGTGGAACGCCGTGGTGAAGATCACGACGGGCGGATGCTGCAGCTTGAGCAGGTGGCGCGCGAGCTCGATGCCGTCCATGTCGGGCATGTGGATGTCGGTGAGGACGAGCTCGGCGGGCGTCGTCTGCAAAAGGTCGAGCGCCTCGCGGCCGTGCTGCGCCTCGCCGACGATCGCGAGCGGGAGCGCGGCAGTGCAGTCGTCGAGCAGTTCGCGCAGACGGCGCCGCGCCGGCGCCTCGTCGTCGACGATCAGTACGCGTAACGCATTGTCAACCACGTGCCACTCCCGGATGGGGCATGCCCTGCAGCGCCGGCGCGGGTGCAAACGAGCGCTGCGCGTCGCTGCCGCGCCGCTCGGGCCGCCCAGTCTCCGCCGCGGCGGCCGGCGCGGCCTCGGCGGGGATGACGGCGCGGTAAGGCATGCGGATATGAACTTCGTAAACGTCTTTCGTGACGCGCGATTCGAGCCCGGCCTCGGCGTCGAAATGCAGTGCGAGGCGCTCGCGCACGTTGTCGAGCGCCATCTTGTTGCCGGTCTGATGTCGGCGACCGTTGGCGGGGATCGGATTCTTGAGGATCGCGTGCACCTCGCCGCGCGAGAGGAACAGGTTGATCGACACGGTGCCCGGGGTGCTGGCGGGCTCGATGCCGTGATAAACGGCGTTCTCGAGCAGCGGCTGCAGCACGAGGGGGGGCACCAGCGCGTCGGCGGGCATGCTTTTCACGTTCCAGTCGACGATGAGGCGCTCGCCCAGGCGCAGCTTCTCCAGTTCGAGATATTGCCTGCACAGCGTGACCTCGTCGGCAAGCGGGGTCAGCTCGCGATTGTCGCGCATCAGCACACGAAACAACTCGGCCATGTCCTCGAGCGCGGCTTCGGCGCGTTGCGGCTCGCTGCGCACCAGCGACAGGACCGCGTTGATGCTGTTGAACAGGAAGTGCGGGCGGATCCGCGCCTGCAACGCCTGCAGCCGCGCTTCGGCGATCGCCGGCGACAGCGCCTTGATGCGCAGCTGGAAATAATAGAGCAGCGCGGCAGCGGCTGCGAGCGCCCACACGAGCTGCTGGAGGAGCGATCCGGCGAAGCCGGGAAGGATCCGTGTCATCGCGGCGTGCAACGCAACGCCGACGGCAATCGTCACCGCGACGACAGCCGCGACGCCGTACCGATACGGAAGCCGGACGAGACGAGGCGCGAGCATCGCCAGCACGGCGAGCACCGCCAGCAGATACGGCTCGACAAAGCTCGTGAGCGCGATCCACTCGTCGACAAGCGCGCCTCCCCGCTGCTCGCGTGCAAACGCCACGATCAGCGCCGCCGCGTTCACCGCGAACAGGACGCGCAGGATCGTGCCGAGATTCCGCAGGTCAGGCAGCATGGGCAGGACCGCCTTTTGCCTTATAATTCCCCGCATACCGGCGTGGACATGCAAGCATCATGCCTGTCGCGCCGACGTCCCGGGCACGGGCGCCGATCGATCAGTGCGGGAAATTCGCCGGCCCATCGCCGCTCATTCTCGGCAACCCCCTCTCGCGGCGCAAGCAAGCCGCGGCACAATCCTGCGATGCCCGACGCACCGTCCCCGAAAAGCCACCCTGTGAACGACGCCGGCGCGTCCGGCGCGCTCACACTGCCGTCCGGCGGCACCTGGTCCGGACGATTTTCCGAGCCCTTGACCGAGCGGATGCAGCGCTTCAACGCTTCGGTCGACTTCGACCGGCGCCTGGCCGGCGCCGACCTCGAAGGCTCCGCCGCCCACGCGCGCATGCTCGCCGCGGCAGGCATCATCACCGGCGACGATCTCGCGGCGATCGAGCGCGGCCTCTCGCAGATCGGCGCGGAGATCGCGCGCGGCGACTTCGTCTGGGCGCGCGAGCACGAGGACGTGCATCTCAACATCGAGCGCCGCCTTACCGCGCTGGTCGGCGACGCGGGCAAGCGGCTGCACACCGCGCGCTCGCGCAACGACCAGGTCGCGACCGACCTCCGCCTGTGGCTGCGTGGCGCGATCGATGCGCTCGCGAATCAGCTCGTCGCGCTGCGGCACGCTTTCCTCGACCTTGCCGAGCGGCACGTCGCGACGATCATGCCGGGATTCACGCACCTGCAGGTCGCGCAGCCGGTCACGTTCGGCCATCACCTGATGGCCTACGACGCGATGCTCGCGCGCGACCACGCGCGCTTGGCCGATTGCCGCAAGCGCGTGAACCAGCTGCCGCTCGGCAGCGCCGCGCTCGCCGGGACGGGCTTTCCGATCGACCGCGCGGCCGTGGCGCGCGACCTCGGCTTCGAGGGCCTGTGCGGCAACTCGCTCGACGCCGTCTCCGATCGCGACTTCGCGATCGAGTTCGAGGCCGCTGCCGCGATCACGATGATCCATCTGTCCCGCTTCGCGGAGGAGCTCGTGTTGTGGTCGAATCCTCGCTTCCACTTCGTCACGCTCGCCGACCGGTTCTGCACCGGCAGCTCGATCATGCCGCAGAAGAAAAACCCGGACGTGCCGGAGCTCGTGCGCGGCAAGTCCGCGCGCGTCGCCGGTCATCTCGTCGCGCTCCTGATGCTGATGAAGGCGCAACCGCTGGCGTACAACAAGGACAACCAGGAAGACAAGGAGCCGCTGTTCGACACGGTCGACACGCTGGCCGACGTTCTCGCGATCGTGACGGATCTCGTGGGCAGCGGGATCGCGGCCAACGCGGCGCAGATGCGCAACGCGGCGCGCGAGGGCTTTGCCACCGCGACCGATCTCGCCGACTATCTCGTGCGTCGCGGCGTGCCGTTTCGCGACGCCCACGAGGCGGTCGCGCGCGCGGTCCGTCATGCGGAAAGCGAGAACGTCGACCTCGACGGGCTTTCGATCGACGTGCTGCGCGGTTTCTGCGAGCGCGTCGGCGACGACGTCTACGACGTGCTGACGCTGGAAGGCTCCGTCGCGAGTCGCGCACACGAAGGCGGCACTGCGCCGGCGCAGGTGGCGAAGGCCATCGCCGCCGCGCGCGCGTCGCTGCCTCCCCGCTAGATCTGAACTCCACCAGGAACACTCCGCCGATGCCGCATCGTGTCGCGTTTCTCGGGCTGGGCGTGATGGGATACCCGATGGCCGGTCACCTGGCCAAGGCGGGACACCACGTCACCGTTTACAACCGCAACGACGCCAAGGCGTCGCGCTGGCTGACCGAGCACGGGGGCACGTCCGCCCCATCGCCCGCCGACGCTGCGCGCGACGCCGAGTTCGTCATGATGTGCGTGGGCAACGACGACGACGTGCGCGCCGTGGCGACCGGCGCATCCGGCGCGCTTGGCGCGATGCGCGCGGGCGCCACGCT
>JBDSLT010000011.1:0-7399 GCA_039916265.1 Casimicrobiaceae bacterium
CGAGCTCGCGGCGCGAATACTCCTTCCAGTGGTGGCCGTGCGTGGGCGTCGCGAGGATCTCGTCGACGCCGATGCCGCCGCCGCCGCCGAGCCACGCACGCGCCCGCTGCAGGTGCCTTCGCGTGAGCGCGTAGCAGTTCGGCGTGGTGACGACGATCCTGCCGCCGGCGACGAGCACGCGGTGAAGCTCGCGCCACAATCCGACCGGATTGAATGCGAGGTGCTCGATCACTTCGCCGAGCAGCACGAGGTCGAACGCGTCGCTGGCGAGCTCGCGCAACGCGTGCGGCGCCGCGAGTTCGCCGATGCCGGCGAGCCGTATGCCATGCGTGCGCGCCAGCGCGACGACGCTCGGCGCGTCGAGCGTGGCCGGCAGGTCCGCGGCGGTGACGTCGTAGCCGTCGAGCGCGAACAGCAGCGACTGGTGCAGCCAGTGCGCGCCGAGATCGAGCACACGGCCGCCGCGGCACTGCCACGTCTGCACGACGAGCCGCTTGGTCGCCTGGAAGCGCGGCCAGTGGAGGCGCAGGTAGCCAACATCGGTGCCGCCGTGCGCGGTGAACAGCCGCTCGTACGCAACCAGCGTCAGGGGTTCGGGGACGTCCGCGCTCATGCGCGCCCGCTTCCGCTGCTGTGTCGGCGCGACGTGCCCCAGGGCGCGTACGGCGCACGCGCGTGCCGTGCGTCCTTCAGCCCGGCGTGCACATGATCGCGGCGTTCGGCCCGTAGCCCTCCGCCACCCAGCCATTCTTCACCATCACGTCGCGAATCTCGGCATCCGTCACGTAGCGGTGATTCGGGCTGTTCGCGTTGTTGTACAGGCGGTAGACGGCTTGGTAGTTCGGCGGACACGCGCCGGTGACCTTGTTGGGCAGCAGGATATAGAACGCCTCCGTCGTTTCGAGCTGCCACACGTCGGGCCACTTCTGCGCGACCGCGTCGCACTCCGCCGCATCGGCGGAATAGAAGTGCGACGTGTAGCGGCTGCTGAAAAAGCGGCACACCGGCACTGCTTGCGCGGGTGCGTCGGCCGCGCTCGCGTAGGCGATGAAGGCGCCCGTCGAGCGCGTCCAGCCGGCGAACACGCCGGCGTCGAGCGCGTCGATCTCCGCCTGCAGCAGCGTGTTGAAGTAGTGATCCTGCGCGGCGTTGTAGTACTCGACTACCACACTAGGACGCCCAACAGGAACGCTTCGCACGCTCACCGCCGAGAAGAACACCTGAATCGGCGCATTCAAATCGACCCGGGCCCCGATCGGGAATGCCGACGGGGAGGGGTTGATCGCGTTGGCCGGGATCGTGACGATACCGTCGAGAGCGGTCCTTGCATATTCGTCTGGCGTACGCACGTACTCGATCTCCTCGAGGTCGGCGTTGAAACCTCGATATCCGTACGGATCCGCAAGATAAGGCCCCGGCGGAAGCTTGGTCACCTTTCCGATGAATATCCCGACCCCGGCCGCTGGCAAACCCTCTGCATCGACAGCGCGCACTTGAAACGATTTCCCAAACACCAAGCCCGCAAGCTTGATTTGACGGTCGCCGCTGACGCGCTCAAGGCGCGCCACATCGGCGGCGCCCGCATTCAGCGATGCGGCAACCAGAGCAACCAGCGCGATGCGCTTCAACATGTAGATAGCCCTAGTTCGCGAAGACCCATCCGAGTGCGGTTGTGTTCTGCGTGAAGCCCTGCGCGGTCGCCGAAGCAACATAGGCGCTCGGAACGAGGATGTAGGCGTCTTTGGTCGGGTTGTATACACGATACAACTGTTGCATCCCGCCCAAATTGTAGGGGGCTACGTAGCCCTCGATCCCATCGAAGCGAAAGCAATTGCCATACGTCACGGAGGTGAGTTGGGCCCTTTCCGTCTCACTCGTGGTATAGCTGTGCAGCACGCGCTTTGGCTTCGCGGGGACCGGCGGTGCGTATCCGCATTCGTCGATTCCCGCTCCCGTGTCCTGTAGCTTACTAAACCGGTAAAGCGGCAGGAGACCGACGCCATAGACCGCCATTTGCGTGTAGACCTTGAAATACGCTCTGGGTTGCCACGCCCCCGCGTCCGGAAGCGCGTAGCCGCTCACCACTGGCGCATTTTGGTCCGGAATGTAATAGACAGGCGTGCTCGACCCGTTCAACGTTGGCAGCATGGTTCCGGTGATCCCTGCAACCGCCATCTGCGGCGCCACGGTGAAATAGCGGTTCCACGCCACCGAAGACTCGACATTCGCCATGGCGAACACGGGTGTAATCGACCCGTTCGTGTAATGTGCCGCGATGACTCCGTCGACGTGACTCGGCATCTTGAACCCATTTCGGGTAAGTCGACGAGATCGCAACCGTTCGAGCGCTCTGCCGCACGAGATCCACAACCGCGTACCGCGACAGCAACGGATTTACCGAGCGTACGACTGCGATGGTGGCCGCGACGTGCGGCGCTGCCATCGACGTGCCGGTGCACTCGTCGAACCCGTTGTTCCCGTCGTTAAGGATGTCGCTGCAATTCGCAGGCGCCCAGCTTCCTCCCGGGTAGAACGTTGACATGACGCGCTTGGCGGGCGCAACGAAATCCACCTTCGTCGTATCCGAGCCAGCACAGCAAGGGTTCTGGTCACTCGCCCAGAGATCGTCGTTGGGGTACGTCGTTCCCGCAACCGAAACGACATTCGGCTCGCGAGCCGGGAATTCGGTGCCCATTGTCGCATTGTTATTGTTTCCGGACGCAGCCACGAGTACCACCTCACGCCGTTCGGCTAGCGCGAGCACGAGACAAAATCCATCGTCGCCAGCCACGTCGCTACAATTGTGTTTCCCTGCGCCATGAGCCCCTTCAATGTAGTAGCTACCACCACTTCTGTTGATAACTTGTGCCCCACGGATTATGCCGTGATAAATCCCGTTAATTATGCTCGACGAAAATGCGTTATTGCCTTGCCGAATCTTCGCAATAATCAGTGAGCAATCAACGCAGATTCCCGCTACGCCAATCCCGTTGTGGGTACTTGCGCCGACTATTCCGGCAACGTGAGTTCCATGTCCCACCATGCCGCTGAAACATTCCGAGCCTGGAAGAAAAGGCCCTTGCTCATCAACATTGGTCAGGTTGGACGTCGGGCAGGCGCTTGTGTAGAACGCCTGCGACATGTGCGGGCGGAACGTCCGTTGCAGATCTCCATGCGTCGGTGCAATTCCGCTGTCGACCACCGCCACATACCCGTATCCGATAGCGAGATCCCATCCGCTCAGTTGCCCGGGATTGCTGTACGGGCTCATCGTCTTCATCGACTCCAGCCCGTACTGATAGCGGGCGGGTGCCGCCGACGGACCAGTCGACTGTACATAGAAGTCGTTGACGCGAGCGGAGAACGTCTCGCGGCTGTTGTCAATCACCGACGATACGGCTTTGTCGGTGGCGAGCCTGGCGTGCGCCGTCATGCGATCCTGCGCGAATGTGTACGCAAGGACAATGAACTCTTGCAGATGTAACTCTGGATGGTCTGGATCGACTTTCCGCAAGCTATCCAGATATTCATTGGGCTGACGATGATCGAGCAGCCATCGGGCGCTCTGCGGCGTCGAAAAGCGCTGGACCAATGCGGCTTCGATCGGTGAAAGTATTTCCGTGCCGCTATTCGCCTTGGCCACCGATGCGATTACAAGCGCGGGGGAAGCTTCTCCATAAGCCGATCGATCAATCTTGACAATCAGTTCGACAACAGTCGGATCTTTGTCGATCGTCAGGACGTCAGTGGCGGCTCCCGTAAGGAGCCAGCACGCCAGAAAGGAAAGGACAAGTCTGAATATCACGACGTTCCTCCGAACTCCTGCAATGAGCACGGATGCTAGTGAAAACGCGCGAATGTCGAGTCAGGGATTCCCTACCGCTTTCCTTCTGCAATACCGTCATGCCGACCTTACCGGCGTCGAGCAGCTCGAACAGCGGCGCCTTGACCGCGTGATCGGGGCACCCTGGATAGCCGGGTGCGGGGCGAATCCGGCGATCCAAGACGATTGATCATCGTCGTCAGGCGATCCGCCGTGAACGGTCCGAGATCGGCGTTGCGCACGCGACAAAAATCGGCAGCGGCAATGCCGGTAATGCTGTGCGCCTGGCGCACGCTCAGGCGTTGCCGATTGAGCGCCTTGATTATCTCAGCGGCTAGAAGCGCCTTGAATTGCTCCAGATCGGCATTTTTCTTTCCGAGATCGCGGAACACGTTCCCGCTGCCGTGGATCATTTCGAGTCCTTCCTGCTTCATCGCAATGTCTGTCTCGGCCGCGCGGCGCCCTGGCGGGACCTGCGGTCACGGCTACCCGAGATTGGGCGCAAGCCTGCGCCGCGCATCGTCGATCGAAATCCCCACGCGCGCCGCGAAGTCGGCGAGCTGATCCTCGCCGATCTTGCCGACGGCGAAGTAGCGCGCGTCCGGGTGTGCGAGATAAAAACCGGATACCGACGCCGCGGGCCACATCGCGTAGCTCTCGGTCACCGTCATGCCGAGCTTGCCGGCATCGAGCAGCTCGAACAGCGGCGCCTTGACCGCGTGATCGGGGCACGCGGGATAGCCGGGCGCGGGACGAATCCCGCGATACTCCTCGCGGATCAGCGCGACGGTGTCGAGGTCCTCGTCGAGCGCGTAGCGCCACAGCTCGCGGCGCACGAGGCGATGCAGCCATTCGGCGAAGGCCTCGGCGAGGCGGTCGGCGAGCGATTTCAGCATCAGCGCGGAATAGTCGTCGCGCCGCGCCGCGAATTCGTCGAGCTTGCGTTCGATGCCGATTCCCGCCGTCACGGCGAAGGCGCCGACATGATCGGCGACGCCCGAACCCGCCGGCGCCACGAAATCGGCGAGACACTGGTTCGGCTTGCCCGGCGGCCGCTGGTTCTGCTGACGCAGGTTGCGCCATGTTAGCGCGCGCTCGGTGCGCGCGTTCGAGCGCCATAGCGTGATGTCGTCGGCTTCGGCGTTCGCGGGCCAGAAGCCAACGACGCCGTGGGCAGTGAGCCAGCGGCCCTCGACGACGCGCCTCAGCATCGCCCGCGCCTCCTCGTAGAGGCCGCGGGCGGTCTCACCGACCAGCGGATCTTCGAGGATCGCGGGAAACGGCCCGGCGAGCTCCCACGTCTGGAAGAACGGGCCCCAGTCGATGAACGGAACGAGCAGCGCGAGATCGACGTTGCGCAGCGGCCGCAGGCCGAGCAGCGCGGGCACGGCGGGTGCGTACCGCGACCAGTGGGTGGCGAACGCGTTGGCGCGCGCGGCGGCGAGCGGCAGCAGCGCCGGCGCTTTCTTGCTGGCGTGCTGGACGCGGATCTTGTCGTAGTCGGCGGCGATTTGCGCGACGTACGCGTCCTGCTGGTCGGCTGACAAAAGGCTCGTCGTCACGCCGACGGCGCGCGACGCGTCCGGCACGTACACCGTCGGTCCTTGGTAGTGCGGCGCGATCTTCACCGCCGTGTGCACGCGCGACGTCGTCGCGCCGCCGATCAGAAGCGGCAGCGTGAAGCCCTCGCGCTGCATCTCGCCGGCGACGTGCGCCATCTCCTCGAGCGATGGCGTGATGAGGCCGGACAGGCCGATGGCGTCGGCGCCGCTTTCGCGCGCCGTCGCAAGGATCTTCTGCGCCGGCACCATCACACCCAGATCGATCACATCGAAGTTGTTGCACTGGAGGACCACGCCGACGATGTTCTTGCCGATGTCGTGGACGTCGCCCTTGACGGTGGCCATCACGATCGTGCCCTTGGGCTTCGCCGCGACGCCCGAGCGCTTCTTCTCTTCCTCGATGAAGGGGATGAGGTGCGCAACCGCCTGCTTCATCACGCGCGCGCTCTTCACGACCTGCGGCAGGAACATCTTGCCCGCACCGAAGAGATCGCCGACGACGTTCATGCCGTCCATCAACGGTCCCTCGATCACCTCGATCGGCTTGCCTCCGCGCGCGGCCACCGCAAGGCGCGCCGTCTCGGTGTCCTCGACGATCCAGTTGACGATGCCTTTCACCAGCGCATGCGACAGGCGCGCCTCGACCGATCCGTCGCGCCACGCGAGGTCCTCCTCCGGCTTGCGGCCGGCCGCCTTGTACGACTCCGCGAAGGTCACGAGCTTTTCGGTCGGGCTGGCGCCGTCGGGGCGGCTGCGGTTCAGCACGACGTCCTCGACGAGATCGCGAAGCTGCGGGTCGAGCTCGTCGTAGACACCGAGCTGCCCCGCGTTGACGATACCCATCGTCAGTCCCGCCTTGATCGCGTGGAACAGGAATACGGTGTGGATCGCCTCGCGCACCGGCTCGTTGCCCCGGAAGCTGAAGCTCACGTTGGAAACGCCGCCCGACACCTTCGCATGCGGAAGCCGCGCCTTGATCCAGCGCGTCGCCTCGATGAAGTCGACGGCGTAATTGTTGTGCTCGTCGATGCCCGTCGCGATCGCGAACACGTTCGGATCGATGACGATGTCTTCGGGCGGAAAGCCGACCTTGTCGACGAGCAGGTCGTAGCTGCGGCGCGCGATCGACGTCTTGCGCTCGAGCGTGTCCGCCTGTCCCTTTTCGTCGAAGGCCATCACGACGACAGCGGCGCCGTAGCGGCGCACCAGCCGCGCGTGATGCAGGAACGCCGCCTCCCCTTCCTTCATGGAAATCGAGTTGACGATCGACTTGCCCTGCACGCACTTCAGTCCCGCCTCGATCACCTCCCATTTCGACGAGTCGATCATCACCGGAACGCGCGCGATGTCGGGCTCCGAGGCGATGAGCGACAGGAAGCGGGCCATCGCCGCCTTCGAGTCGAGCATCGCCTCGTCCATGTTGACGTCGATGATCTGCGCACCGTTGGCGACCTGCGAGCGCGCGACCTCGACGGCACCCGCGTAGTCGCCCGACAGGATCAGCCGCGCGAATGCCTTCGAGCCGGTAACGTTGGTGCGCTCGCCGACGTTGACGAACAGCGAGTCGTCACCGATGGTCAGCGGCTCGAGCCCGGCGAGCCGCATGGCGTGCGATGTATGCGTCGCGTTCAAGTGAAAAGAAGTAGGGTCAGAGACGACTTATCGAGCGGGCGCCAGCGACGCGCTCCGGGGAAATTAAATCGTCTCTGACCCTACTTACGGGGTGCAGGGGGCGGGGGGGGAGCGTGGCGACGGCGTCGGCGATCGCGCGGATGTGCGCGGGCGTGGTGCCGCAGCATCCGCCGACGATGTTGACGAAGCCGCTGCGCGCGAATTCGCCCAGCATCCGCGACGTTTCCGCCGGCGTCTCGTCGTAGCCTGTGTCCGACATCGGGTTGGGCAGGCCGGCGTTCGGATAGCAGGACACGAAAGTATCGGCGACCTTGGCGATTTCCTCGATGTAGGGGCGCATCAGCGCGGCGCCCAGCGCGCAATTGAGGCCCACGGCGAGCGG
>JBDSLT010000012.1:0-7773 GCA_039916265.1 Casimicrobiaceae bacterium
TCGATGCCTGCCACGCGGCGACGCCGCGCCCCGGTGTTGCGCGCGTGCGCGTGCCCGGCGAGAACGGTCTTGCGCGCTACCGCGAGCAGCGCGCGCAGGGCGTCGCATTGCACCCGACGATCCTGCCGGCGCTCGCGCCGTGGGCGACCCGGCTGAACGTGCCCGCGCCGGCTGCGCTGGCGCCGGCGTGAAGCTCTCCATCGTCATCCCCTGCTTCAACGAGGTCGGCACGATCGATCGACTCATCGACGCGGTTGCCGCGGCGCCGCATGCGGACAAGGAGATCATCGTCGTCGACGACGGCTCGAGCGATGGCACGCGGCAGAAGCTCGAAAACGAGATCGCGCCCTCGGGCCGGGTGCAGAAGCTGCTTTATCACGACGTCAACCGCGGCAAGGGTGCCGCGCTGCGCGCCGGCTTTGCCGTCGCCACCGGCGACGTCGTGCTCGTCCAGGACGCCGACCTCGAGTACGACCCCGCCGAATACCCGCGCCTGCTGCAGCCGATCCTCGCGGACAAGGCCGACGTGGTGTTCGGCTCGCGCTTCGCCGGCGGCGACGCGCACCGCGTGCTCTATTTCTGGCACGCGACCGGCAACCGCTTCCTGACGCTCGTCTCGAACATGTTCACCAACCTGAATCTCACGGACATGGAGACGTGCTTCAAGGTGTTCCGGCGCGAGGTCCTGCAGGCGATCACGATCGAGGAGGACCGCTTCGGCTTCGAGCCCGAGATCACCGCCAAGGTCGCGAAGCTCGGCTGCCGCATCTACGAGGTCGGCATCTCGTACTCGGGACGCACGTACGCGGAGGGCAAGAAGGTCGGCTGGAAGGACGGCGTCCGCGCGCTTTACTGCATCGTGAAATACAACGTGCTCCGATGATCCGGGTGGCGAAGTATTTCGGCGTGGGTGCCGTCGCGTCGACGGTGGACATCTCGCTGTTCGCGCTGTTCGCCGGGCTCCTGCGCTACAACTACCTGATCGTCGGCTGCTTCACCTTCGTGCTTGCGACGGCAGTCGGCTACGTGCTCACCGTGCGCTACGTGTTCGAGAGCGGCGTGCGCTTCGAGCGCCGTCACGAGATCCTGCTGGTGTTCGCGGTCAGCGCGGTCGGGCTGGCGCTCAATCAGCTCGTGCTCTACCTGTCCGTCGAGTTCGCGCAGGCGAACGTCGTCGTCGGCAAGCTGATCGCGACGGGCGCTGTGTTCGGCTGGAACTACCTCGCGCGCGCGCGCTTCGTCTTCCGCGACGCGCGCTGACGGCAGCGCGTCGACCTCACAGGTGGCGGTGCGTGTGGCGCACGCCGTCCGCGTGCGTGTGCGCGCGCGCCGGAAGGTAGCGGGTGTCGCGATGCCGTTCCTCGACGCGGCCGAACTTCCACAGTGCCAGCGCCGTCCCCCAGGCCATCAGGAAGATGCCCACGATGACGTAGCCGATGACGCCGAAATCGACCGTGCCGACGAGGTCGAAGAACGGCCCCGAAAGACCGAAGGCGCCACGCAGCACCTGCAGGATCTCGATCGCGCCGATGACCAGCGCAATCGCGATCGACAGCCCGGTCGTCGTGATGTTGAAAAAGATCCGGCGCAACGGATTGACCAGCGCCCAGTTGTAGACTTTCGCCATCAGCACGCCGTCGGTGGTGTCGAGCACGGTCATTCCCGCGGCGAACAGCAGCGGCAGCGACAGCGCCGCCGCCACCGGCAGGTTGCCGGCCGCGGCGCCGGCCGTCATCGCGAGCAGGCTGATCTCGGAGGCTGTGTCGAAGCCGAGTCCGAACAGCAGGCCCAGCGGATACATCTGCCAGCTATGGTTGATCGCGCCGGTCACTCGGCCGCCGAGGATCCGGTTCAGCAAGCCGCGCTTGCGCAGGATCTCGTCGACGTGCGTGTGCGAGTGGTTGCCCGACTTCGAGCGACGCCAAACGTCGAGCAGGTCGAGCAGCACGACGAGGTTGAGGATGCCGATGACGAGCAGGAACACGCCCGACACGCTCGTGCCGATAAGGCCGCCGACCTCGCGCAGTCCCGGCAGGTGGTCCTTCAGCGACGCGGCGGCGACGATCGTGACAATCGCGAGCGCGAACACGACCGTCGAATGACCGAGCGAAAAGAAGAAGCCGACGCCGAGCGGCTGCTTGCCCTTCTGCAGCAGGAAGCGGACGGTATCGTCGACGGCCGCGATGTGGTCGGCGTCGAAGGCATGGCGCAGCCCGAACATGTAGGCGGCAAGCCCCAACCCGACAAGCGCCGGAAAGCGGGCCGAGTAGTAGAGGAACAGGCCCCAGCCGGCGAGGTGCAGCAGCGCGACGAAGCCGTAGAGCCCGGCGAGGCGCCACCATTCGCTTGCGGTGAACGTCAGCGACTTGGCGGCCGCCGGCGTGGCCGCACGATAGGTGCGAAGGGCCGGGGCGTCGGGCGGCGGCATCGCTGAAACCGGGGTCAGACCACGTCAAGCGGCCGCACCGCCCGCGCCTCGCGCTTCAGCCAGTCGTACCAGCGCGTCAGTCCCGCGCCGCTCTTCGCCGAGACCTGCAGGATCTCGATGTCCGGATTGACGCTGCGCGCATGCTCGAGGCAGGCATCGACGTCGAAGTCGAGGTGCGGCAGCAGGTCCACCTTGTTGAGGATCATGAGTCGCGCCGCGCGGAACATGTGCGGATACTTCACCGGCTTGTCCTCGCCCTCGGTCACCGACAGGATGACGACCTTCGCGCGCTCGCCGAGGTCGAACAGCGCCGGACACACGAGGTTGCCGACGTTCTCGATCATCACCACCGACCCCGCGGGCGGATCGAGCAGCGTCAGGCCGCGCTCGAGCATGTCGGCTTCGAGGTGACAGCCGGTGCCGGTATTGATCTGGATCGCGCGGCAGCCCGTCGCGCGGATGCGCGCGGCGTCGTTGACCGTTGCCTGGTCTCCCTCGATGACGTTGATCGCGACGTCGTCCCGCAGATCGCGGATCGTGCGCTCGAGCAGCGTCGTCTTGCCCGAGCCCGGCGAGCTCACGAGGTTGAGCGCGAGAATGTCGCGCTCCGCGAGCCAGTCGCGGTTGCGTTCGGCGCCGCGCTGGTTCTTGGCGAGGATCTGCTGCTCGAGCGCGACGACCGTGCCGTGCCCGGAATGCCCATGGTCGTGCGCGTGCACCGGCGCGTTGCCGCGCGCCGCCGCGTTCGTGTAGCGCCGGGGCGCGCCGACGTCGGTGATCACCACCGCCTTGTTCGTGCCGCAGCCGCAGGTCGTACACATCAGGCCACCTCCATTTCCCGGATCGACAGCTCGTCGCCGCGGACGAGCGCAAGGTTTCTGCTGCCGCATCCGCAGCGCCCAACCAGTTCGGCGAGCGCCACGTCAGCGCCGCAATCCTTGCAGCGTCCGAGGCCCGCGGTCTCGATGATCTCCAGCGTCGCGCCGTCGAGGAGCGTTCCCTGCGTGCAGACATCGAAGCAGAAGCGCACCGATTCGGGCAGCACCGCCGACAGCTTGCCGATCTCGACGGTCACGCGACGCACCGGCGCGCCCTTCGCCTGCTCGCTGCAGATCGCGACGATGCTGCGGGTGATCGAGAGCTCGTGCATGTCCGCGCGACGCCGTCAGCAGATTCGCGGGAGCTGCTCGCCGACCAGCATGTCGACGATCCGCTGGCCGCCGAAGCAGGTGTGCAGCACGACCACACCGCGGGGATCGTCGTCGACTTCGCCGATGATCGCCGACTGCGTGCCGTCCGGATGCGCGCGCATCGCCGCGAGAACGCGCGGCGCATCCGCCGCCGGAACGACGGCGACGAGCTTGCCCTCGTTCGCGAGATAGAGCGGGTCGAGCCCGAGGATCTCGCAGGCCCCCTTGACCTCCTCGCGCAGCGGCAGCGCGTCCTCATGGATGCGGATCGCGACGCCCGACGCCTGCGCGAACTCGTTCAGCACCGTGGCGACGCCGCCGCGCGTCGCATCGCGCAGGCACCGGATCGACGGCGCCGCCGCGAGCATCGCCGCGACCAGCGACGCGAGCGGCCGGCAGTCGCTCTCGACGGTGGATTCGAGGGCGAGCTGCTTGCGCGCGATGAGGATCGCCGTGCCGTGGTCGCCCAGGCAGCCGTTGACGATGACCGCGTCGCCCGGGCGCGCGTTGGCCGCCGACAAGGCGATGCCGCGCGGCACGACGCCCACGCCCGCGGTGTTCACGAACAGCTTGTCGGCCGAGCCGCGCTCGACGACCTTGGTGTCGCCGGTCACGATCGTCACGCCCGCGGCGTCCGCGGTCCGGCGCATGCTGGCGGCCACGCGGCGCAGGGTTTCCACCGGCAACCCCTCCTCGATCACGACACCGCACGACAGGTAGAGCGGTCGCGCGCCGCTCACCGCGAGGTCGTTGACGGTGCCGGCGACGGCCAGCGTCCCGATGTCGCCGCCGGGAAAGAACAGCGGATCGACGACGTAACTGTCCGTCGTGAACGCCAGCCGGTCGCCATGACGCAAAAGGTCGGCCAGCGGGATGACCGCCTGGTCCTCCATCGCGGCGAGCAATGGATTGTCGAAGGCCGCGACGAAGACGTCGTCGATCAGGTCGCGCATCGCCTTGCCGCCGCCGCCGTGCGCGAGATTGACCGTGGTATCGCGCAGCGTGCCGGCGCGACGGCGGATACCCGCGCCCGCCGCCTCAACGTCCTTCGCCGCGCGATCGTTCATGCGACGACCTTCGGCGTCGCGGGCGCGGGAGCGCTGCGGCCGCGCTTCAGGCACGTCGTGTCGATGCGCCCGTAGCTGTAGTACGCGGCGCAGGCACCCTCGGTGGACACCATCAGCGAGCCGAGCGGCGTGTCGGGCGTGCACGCGGTGCCGAACACCTTGCACTCGTGGGGCTTGATGACTCCTTTCAGCACTTCGCCGCACTGGCAGGATTTGGGATCGGCGATCTTCAGGTTCGCGACCGGAAACTTGCGCTCGGCGTCGAACGCCGCGAACGCCTCGCGCACGCGCACGCCCGAATGGTCGATCGAGCCCAGGCCCCGCCACTCGAAGAACTCGCGCAACTCGAACACTTCCGCGACGGCCGCCAGCGCCTGCGCATTGCCGTGCTCGGGCACGATCCGTCCGTACTGGTTCTCGACTTCGCAGCGCCCGTCGGCGATCTGCTTGAGCACCATGTACACCGACTGCAGCACGTCGAGCGGCTCGAAGCCCGCCACGGTAATCGGGCGCCGGTAGTGCTCGGCGATGAAGCGATAGGGTCGCGTGCCGATCACCATGCTGACGTGCCCCGGGCCGAGGAAGCCGTCGATCTGCAGGTCGGGCGAATCGAGGATCGCCTTGATCGTCGGGATGATCGTGATGTGATTGCAGAACAGCGAAAAGTTGTGGACGCCTTCCGCCTTCGCGTGCAGCACGGTCATCGCCGTGCTCGGCATCGTCGTCTCGAAGCCGAGCCCGAAGAAGATCACCTCGCGGTCGGGATGCTTGCGCGCGATTTCCAGCGCGTCGAGCGGCGAGTACACCATCCGCACGTCGGCGCCCTCCGCCTTCGCCTTCAGCAGGCTTTTCTTCGAGCCCGGAACGCGCATCGCGTCGCCGAACGTGGTGAAGATGACCTCGGGTCGCTCGGCCAGCGCGACGCAATCGTCGACGCGCCCCATCGGCAGCACACACACCGGGCAGCCGGGGCCGTGGACGAACTCGACCGCGTCGGGAAGCATCTGCTGGATGCCGTAGCGGAAGATCGAGTGCGTGTGCCCGCCGCACACCTCCATGATCTGCAGCGGCCGCTGCCTCGCACGCTCGATTCCCGCGACCAGCGTCGCGATCTCGCGCGTCAGCGCGCGCGCCTTGCCCGGGTCGCGGAACTCGTCGACATATTTCATGCACTGTCTCCCGCCGCCAGGCCGCCACGCTCGTCGGCCAGCAGCGTATGCGTCAAGTCCCAGAGGATGTGATAGATCGCGACATGCGTCTCCTGGACGCGATGGATGCTGTCGCTCGCCACGACGAGGCAATGATCGACATCGGGGCTCGCCGCCATCTTCCCGCCGTCGTGGCCCGACAGGCCGATGGTCACCGCGCCGCGCTGCTTGGCGGCGCGAAAGGCCGCGAGCAGATTCTCCGAGTTGCCGCTGGTGGAGATGCCGACGAGCCCGTCGCCGCGGCGCACGCTCGCGATCACCTGGCGCGCGAAGACATGGGCGAAGCCGACGTCGTTGCCGACCGCCGTGAGCATTGCGACGTCGGTCACGAGGTTCACCGCAGGAAGCGCGGGCCGGCCGGCGGTCACCGGATGCTGGAACTCCACGGCGAGGTGCGCGGCGTCGCAACTCGACCCGCCGTTGCCCATCGTGAACAGGCGCCCGTCGGCCCGGTACACGTCGGCGATCGCGCGCGCGACGCGGACCACCGCCCCCGCGTTCGCGTCGAAGAATGCCTGCTTGGCGACGACGCTGTCGCGCGCTTTCTGGCGCACCGACTCCAGCAGCGCCGCATCGAGCTTCGCGGCGTCCTGTCGGCCGCCGTGCAGGAACGGATAGAGATCCTGCAGCGTCTGCTGTTCAGCCATGGTGTCGAGCGCCGACGCGCCTTCGCCCTCAGGCACCGGCCGACGCGCGCATCGCGTCGATCTCGGCCTGCACTTCGCCCATTTCCGTCAGGAGCGCGAGCGTGCGCGCCGCCTCGGCCTCGTCGATGCGGCTCATCGCGAAGCCGACGTGGATGAGCACCCATTCGCCGATGCAGGCGTCCGGCGGATGCTCGGCATCGACGATGAAAGCGATGCTGACGGCACGGCGCACGCCGCCGACGTCGACGACCGCGCGTCGCTGCGCAGCGTCGGTCACTTCGACGATTCGTCCGGGAATTCCCAGGCACACGATGTCCTCCGATCCTTAAAGGGTTTATCCGGCGAGCGCGCGCGCCGCCGCGATCGTCGCCTGGCCGAGCGCCAGGCCACCGTCGTTGGCCGGCACGCGCCGATGCGTCAGCACCTCGAAGCCTGCCGCGGCAAGCCGGCGCTCGACCTGCGCGTGCAGGATGCGGTTCTGGAACACGCCGCCAGTCAGCGCGACGGTGCGGATCGGCGCGGCGCCGCCTTCGTGCTGCGCGAGCTTCGTGACCATGCGCGCAATGACGATCGCGAGTCCCTTGTGGAAGCGCGCCGCGATGACGGGCACCGGCGTGGCGAGGATGCAATCGCCGAGCAGCGCCTGCCACATCGCGAGCGGCTCGACGTAGGGCATGCCGCTATCCTTGAGCCGAGGGATCGCGAACGGATAGGCTAGCTCGTCGTCCTCGCCATCGAGCGTGGCGGCATCCACGCAGGCCTCGAACTCGATCGCCGCCTGGCCCTCGTAGAGCGCGCGCCCGCGGCAAATCCCCGCAGCCGCGGCGGCGGCGTCGAAAAGACGCCCGCAGGAACTCGCCCGCGGGCTGTTGATGTCCTTGGCGATCATGGCGTCGAGCACCTCGCGCGGTTTCGCGGCGAGGAACGCGTGAAGGTCGAGGTCGGCGTAGTTCATCGCGAATCGCGGCCAGCCCATCTCGGCCATCAGGTGCGCATAAGTGTTGCGCCACGGCTCGTGCACCGCCTGCTCCCCGCCCGGGAGCGCCACCGGCTTGAACGTGGCGAGGCGCTCGCAATGTCGGTAATCGGCGCGCAGGAATTCACCGCCCCACAGCGTGCCGTCGGCGCCGAAGCCGAGGCCGTCGAGCGCGACGCCGAGTACCGCGGGGGCATCCCGCGCGACGCCGTTTTCCGCCATGCAGGCGGCGACGTGCGCGTGGTGGTGCTGCACGG
>JBDSLT010000013.1:0-3530 GCA_039916265.1 Casimicrobiaceae bacterium
CGAGGTCGAACGCGCGCGTGGGAGAGATCTTCCCACCGACGATGCGTGTGTCGACGAAGCGACAGGGTGTGACAGGCTTGTAGACCAGGTCCTCGGTCGTGCTGCCGAGCGCCTTGCGCCGCACGGCACCGCGGTCCGCGGCGTCGAGGATCCCTGCGTACGTGCCGGCCTTGGCGATCTCGCGCAGCTCGGCCGTCGAATGCATCATCAGTTTGTTGAGCGTCGCCACCTTCCACTCCGCGACAAGGCCGAGATTCCTTGCCTCGGGTGCGAGCCGATCGACGATCGAACGGGCGAGTGCGTGGCGAGCGGTGGCTTCGGCCTTCTGACTTGCAGCTAAGGACGCAGAGGCGGATGCCGCCGGCATTCCGGCAATCGAGGGTGCGGCGGTCGCGAAACAGGCGAGCGTCGTCAATGCGATCAGCGAATGCTTTCGCAACGATTTGGGTGGCGTCATCATCAGATCTCCGTGGCGGGTAGGTAAGGGCGGCTGCGGGACACCTCCTGCAAACGAGGCGGCGTACAGCCACCTTTGTCCGCGCAAAATGCGTACCACCTGACACGGGCGCATAGCCTGGCAGGCCATTTCCCCTCTGCGCAGGTACATTCGTCCGCAAACGCCAGTAACAATTGCGTCCCGCATGCGATGCCTGCACGTTTCGGGGCGTTTCAACCCCGGCGTGCAACCTGATCAGCCGGTCCCGTTCCGCGCGCTTGGCGTTTCACGGTCGCAAACGCGCGAAGAAGGGCACTTCGGTGCGCCGCGAGCCTGCGGCGATCGCACTCTCCGGGAGGGATACCCTCCGTAGGCATTCTTGCCCCGTTGCCGGACGCTAAGGTCGCGGCACGCCGCTTGCTGCTTGACGGCACGGGCCGCGCAGTCCGTACAATGACAATGTCATATTAACCGGCAGCCACCGCCGTCCCGGACCGGAGCCTCGATGAAGTGCATGATCTGCAGCGGCTTGACTCTTCCAGGCGCCAAATTGTGCCCGCCGTGCCGCGCCGCGCTGCGGCGCGCCCGGGACGACACGATTTCCGAATTGCTGCCACTGCCGGGGCGTCGCGTCTTCGCGCTCTCCCACTCGCCGCACGTCCGCGGACGCGCGAAGCTGGCGCAGGCGGCGGGCGCCACCGGGCTCCGGCCGGAAGCCGGCGGCCGGCGGCGGCTAACCAGTGCGCAGTTGAACGCGGCAGCGGTGATCGCCTTCGTCGCTGCCGCCGGAGTGCTGGCCTTGGTCACTGCGCGCGAGCTGCAGCGGGAGCGCGGATTCCGGGCAATTCCGGAAGCGCTGGCGGCGGCCGGCGACCCGCAGGGCGAAGTCCCGCGCGTCTCGCCGACGGCCATGCTGGGGGCGGCGCGCAACGAAAGCCCCGTGGCGCATACGCCGCCCGAGCCCGAGCTCGACGCTGTCGCGGTGGCGCCGCCCCCGGAGCGCAAGCCCATGCGCGCGCCCAAAGCAAACCCCGCCAGCGCAAAGGCCCTCGTGGTGCTCGAGCCCTTGCCCGCGCTGGCGGTGTTCGACGTGCCGCCGGTCGCCGCGCCGCCGGTCGCCGCGCCGCCCCTCGCTGCGCCGCTTGCGCGCGCGGTGCTTCCGGACCGGGCGCAGGTCTTCGCCGCGGGACTTGCCCGCTGCACCGGCGATTTCTTCGCCCGGATGGGATGCCAGCACCGGACGCGCGCGCACTACTGCGAGGGCCAGTGGGGCCAGCATCCCGATTGCCCCGCGGGCATCGCCAACGACCACGGTCAATAGCAGGCGGCGCGCAACGCCGGACCACGGTTCAGGTCATTGCGCGAAGGGCCGCGTGGCCCGCCATCGACGCCGCAGCGGTCACCGCGATGCCCCACGCGATGTCGGCGGCCGCCACCGCGACCGACCATCCCTTCAGCGTCGCTAGGTTGGTCAGGTCGTAGGTCGCATAGCAGAACAGTCCGAGGAGCGCGCCCAGCATGAGCGCGCGCAGCCAGCCGCCGTGATCCTGCGCGGGGGCGATCGCGAAGAACACGGTCGCCAGCGCATAGACGGCGTAGAAGAGCCCGGCGGCGCCCCACCGCGGGCGCTCCAGCATCAGCGCTCCGATCTGGCCGCGATAGAAGTCGCGCGCGACAAACCCGAGCCACAGGGCATCGAGCACGCAGATCGCAGCCAGCGTGGCGAGATAGGTGACGACCCAGCGCATCATGAAGGCACTCCGTGCCGGCAAAGGGCCGGCGTAGCGCGATTGTGCGGCGTCCGGCGCGCCGCTGCCGCTGGACAAGCGATTCGAGCCGCTGCGCGATTCACAACGCGACGGGATTCGCTCATCATGCCGTCCTTCGATCGATTCGGGGAGACGAGATGAAGCATGGGATTCGCCGGGCAATCGCCGTCGGTACGCTGTGCGTCGCCGGCGTCGCAGCTGGCGCCGAAGCCGCAGAACCGGTCAAAGCGGCGAAAGGAGCGGCCTCTGCCGCCGACGTCGCGCGCGGGCGCTATCTCTCGGTCATCGGCGGCTGCAACGATTGCCATACGCCGGGCTATGCGCACTCCGGCGGCCAGGTGCCCGAGGCGCAATGGCTTCTGGGCGACGGCGTCGTAGGCTTCGGCGGACCTTGGGGGACGACCTACGCGCCGAACCTGCGCCGGGTCGCGGCCTCGATGAGCGAGGCGGAGTGGCTTGCGTTCGTGCGGGCGCTCAAGGCGCGCCCGCCGATGCCCTGGTTCACGCTCAACCAATGGAAGGAAAGCGATCTGCGCGCGCTCTACCGCTACGTTCGCCAGCTCGGCCCGCCCGGCGATGCGGTCACCGCATTCGTCCCGCCCGGCCAGGCGCCGAAGGGGCCGGTCATCCAGTGGCCCGCTCCGCCAAAATAGCGCAGCTCACTGCAACGGCACGTTGCGATATTCCGAGCAGGCCTTGCGGGCGCCCACGAGGTAGGGGAGCGAGCGCCAGGTGAGCTTGAGGTGGCGCGCGAGGCGCGCGGGCACGGACAGGGGCGTCGGCGCTGTCGGCGCGCAATCGCTCCAGGCCTTGAGATCGACGTAATAGGCGTCGGTATCGCCCAGGCCCTCGAGCGCAAGCGGGACCGCTTGTGCGGCGGCCTTGAGCCGCGCGTCCAGCAGTTCGTACACCGGTTTGGTCACCAGCAGATACTCGGGCAGCGCCACGTCGTTCTTGAGCATCCGGTGCACGACGATGACGTCGACGCCGGCGAGCTCGGTGAGGTGCTTCACTTTCTGCACGGCCACGCGTGTAGCCGGCGATGTCGGGATCCGTGGTGCCTCGCCTGATCCTGCCACGCGGGCTACACTGCGGTTTGGGCGCGTGAAGGAGGGTGGCCATGACTTTCGACCGACAGCGGTTCTCGATGTTGACTGCGGCGGCGGCCCTGCTGGCGTGCGGCGCGGCAGCCGCGGAAACCGCCTACTTCGATGTGCCGAAGGGCGCCGGCCCGCACGATGTGGCGGCCGCCCCCGGCGCCGGCGCCCCCGTCTATTACACCGCGCAGCGCTCCGGCAGGCTCGGCATCCTCGACCCCGGGACGG
>JBDSLT010000014.1:0-3885 GCA_039916265.1 Casimicrobiaceae bacterium
CGCGGCTACGCGCAGAAGAACCCGAAGCAGGAGTACAAGCGCGAGGCCTTCGAGCTTTTCTCAGACATGCTCGACCGGATCAAGCAGGATGTCGTCAAGGTGGTGCTGACGGTCCAGGTGCGCACGCAGGAAGACGTGCAGGCGGTCGAGGAAGCGCCGCCGGTCAACGTCCGCTACCAGCATGCCGAATACGAGGAGGCGCTCGCGTCGGCCGCAACGGGCGGCGAGACGAGTGGCGGCGATGTTGCCGTCGCGCCGCCGCCGCCGTTCGTGCGCGCGGGCCAGAAGGTCGGCCGCAACGACCCGTGCCCCTGCGGCTCGGGCAAGAAATACAAGCAGTGCCACGGCCGGCTCGGTTGAGCGCAAAAGCAGGGTCAGACACCCTAAGCGGAAAATAGGGTCAGACACCATATATCGACACCGTATTTCCACTCGGCGCCGTCGCCGCCGCCCGGGCGCCATTCACGCGGCAAGCGAGAGTCGCGTGTGTCAGTTCCTACGGTAGATAGCGTAAGTGGTGTCTGACCCTACTTTATGCCCGTCAATTACACGCCACCGACTGCCGAGGCGCTGTTGCCGGTCCCGGGCATTACGCTCGGCACCGCCGCGGCCAGGATCAAGAACTGGTCGCGCGACGACGTGCTGGTCGTCGTTGCCGAGCCGGGCGCCGTGGCGGCAGGCGTGTTCACCAGGAACCGGTTCTGCGCGGCGCCCGTCACGGTATGCCGCGCACACCTTCGCGATCAGCACGCGCGCGGCGTCGACTTCCGGGGTCTGGTCGTCAATGCCGGCAACGCGAACGCGGGCACGGGGGACGCCGGCCTCGCCGACGCGCGCGCCGTCTGCGTGAAGGCTGCCCAGACGATGGGCTGCGCACCCGAGGAGATCCTGCCGTATTCGACCGGGGTCATCATGGAGCCGCTGCCGGTGGGGCGCATCGTCGATGCGCTGCCCGCGGCGGTGTCCGGCGCGCGCGCGGAGGCGTGGCTGCCCGCTGCACGCGCGATCATGACGACCGACACCGTGCCGAAAGGTGCGTCGCGGCGCGTGATGCTGGATGGCGTGCCTGTCACCGTGACGGGAATCGCCAAGGGCTCGGGAATGATCCATCCCGACATGGCGACGATGCTCGCGTTCATCGCGACCGACGCCCCGATCAGTGCGCCGCTCCTCGCCGACATCGCGCGCGACGTAGCAGACGCGTCGTTTAACTGCGCGACCGTCGACGGCGATACGTCGACCAACGACAGCTTCGTCATCGCGGCGACCGGCCGGGCCGGCCTGCCGCCGATCCGCAGCGCCGGCGACGCGCGCGTCAACGCGCTGCGCGCCGCCATCGAGGACGTTGCGGTCGAACTCGCGCAGGCGATCGTACGCGACGGCGAAGGCGCGACCAAGTTCATCGCGATCCGTGTCGAAGGCGGCCGCGACGTCGAGGAGTGCCGCCGCGTCGCGTTCACGATCGCGCATTCGCCGCTCGTGAAGACGGCGTTCTTCGCGTCGGACCCTAATCTGGGCCGCATCGTCTGCGCGATCGGCAATGCAGGCGCGGCCGACATGGATCCCGGCTGCGTGTCCTTCTGGCTCGACGACGTGCTCGTCGTCGATCGCGGCGGTCGTGCCGCGTCCTACCGCGAGGAGGATGGCCAGCGCGTGATGAAGCAGGACGAGATCGGCATCCGCGTCGACCTCGGGCGCGCTACCGGCGCGAAGGCGCCGCACGCGGTCGTCTGGACCTGCGACTTCTCGCACGACTACGTGTCGATCAATGCCGACTACCGCTCCTGACGTCGCCCGGCTGATCGCGCGCGCGGAGGAAGTGCTGGCGCGCGTCGAAGCGCTGTTGCCTCCGCCTGCGGCGGATCCCGACTGGGGCCGCGTCACGGCCGCGCGCTGGCGCAAGCGCAACGGCCGCGGCTACCTTCAGGCCGTCGCACATCCGCAGACGATCGCGTTCGACGATCTTGTCGCGATCGACGGCCAGAAGAAGACGATCGACCAGAACACGCGACAGTTCGTTGCGGGTCTGCCAGCCAACAACGTGCTGCTGACCGGCTCGCGCGGCACCGGCAAGTCGTCGCTGGTGAAGGCGATGCTCGGGCGGTACGCGCGCAAAGGGCTGCGGGTCATCGAGGTCGACAAGGCCGATCTCGTCGACCTGCCCGACATCGCCGAGCGCATCGCCGAGCGGCCCGAGCGCTTCGTTGTGTTCTGCGACGATCTGACCTTTGACGCCGGGGAGCCCGGCTACAAGGCGCTCAAGGTGATGCTCGACGGCTCGATCAGTGGCGCGGCGGGTAACGTCCTGATCTACGCGACGTCCAATCGCCGCCACCTGCTGCCCGAGTACTTTGCCGAGAACCTCGAAACCAGGCACGTCGGCGAGGAAGTGCATCCGGGCGAATCCGTCGAGGAGAAGATCTCGCTGTCGGAGCGCTTCGGTCTCTGGATCTCGTTCTATCCGTTCGCGCAGGAAGACTATCTGGCGGCGGTCGCGGGCTGGCTGGCGCACTTCGGCGTGCGAGCCCCGGGGAGTGCGCGCGATGGCGAAGCGCGCAAGCGCGAGGCGCTGCAGTTCGCGCTGCAGCGCGGCTCGCGCAGCGGGCGCGTCGCGTGGCAATTCGCCAAGGCATACGCCGGCGCGCGCGCGTTGCGCGCCGCCAAGTGAGCGTGGGCCCGGCTACAGCCGCACATGCTGCGGCGGCCGATGAAGGCGCAGCAGGTCCTGCCGCCGCCCACGACGCAGCGCCGACGCGCGTCGCCGCGGCGGTGATCCTGCGTTCGGATGGCCGCGTTCTGCTCGCGCAGCGCCCGCGCGGCAAGCCCTACGAAGGCTACTGGGAGTTTCCCGGCGGCAAGCTCGAACCCGGCGAGACCCCGGCGCTTGCACTCGCGCGCGAGCTGCGCGAGGAACTGGGCATCGCGGTCACTCGCGCGGCGCCCTGGCTCACGCAGCGCTTCGTTTACCCGCACGCGCATGTGGAGCTCAATTTCTTTCGGGTGTTCGCGTGGAATGGCGAGCCGTTCGGGCGCGACGGACAGGCATTCGCATGGCAGACGCCCGGTGCCTTCGACGTCGCGCCGCTGCTCCCGGCGAATACGCGCGTGCTCGCTGCACTCGCCTTGCCGCCGGTCTACGGCGTGACCTGCGCCGAGGATATCGGCGAGGGGGAGTTTCTCGCCCGCGCCGATCGTGCGATGGCAGGCGGAATGCGGCTCATGCAATTGCGCGAAAAGAACTGGCCGCGCGCGCGTCGCGACGCCTTCGGCCGCGACCTCGTCGCGCTGGCTGGGAAGCACGGGGCGCGCGTCCTGCTGAACGGCAGCGAGGACGACGCCCGACGCGGCGGCTACGCCGGCGTGCACTGGACGGCGCAAGCGCTGGCGGCGGCGCGCGAGCGGCCACGCGACCTCGTCGTCGCGGCTTCGTGCCATTCGCGCGACGAACTCGCGCACGCCGCGGAACTGGGCGTCGACTTCGCGCTTCTCGGGCCCGTGGCTGCCACTCCCACGCATCCGGGCGCGACGCCGCTGGGTTGGCAGGCATTCGCCGATGCCGTCGGCGGGACGCGCGTGCCGGTCTACGCGATCGGGGGCCTCGCGCCGCGCGACCTCGACCGGGCGATCGACGCCGGCGCGCACGGCGTCGCGCTGCGCCGCCATGCGTGGTCCTGACGTCGCTAGTGGCCCGCCGGCCCGCCGTCGCCCGTCTCGTCGCCGTCGTCCGATTGCGGAACGGGAACGCGATAGGCCCCGGACGCCCACGCGCCGAGATCCAGCGTCCGGCATCGTTCGGAGCAGAAAGGCCGATAGCTCGAAGCGGGCGTCCACGGCACCACGGCGCCGCATTGCGGACACTTGACGCTGCGCGCAGCGGTCATGGCG
>JBDSLT010000015.1:0-11575 GCA_039916265.1 Casimicrobiaceae bacterium
TCATTCCTGAAACGCCTCCTCGCGCTTGCGCTTGATGTTGGGCAGGCCGATGACGACGATGAGCAGCACCGCGGCGATCAGCAGGCCGGCGGAGATCGGCCGCTGCGCGAACACGAACGGATCGCCGCGCGACAGCAGCAGCGCCCGGCGCAGGTTTTCTTCCATCATCGGTCCGAGCACGAATCCGAGCAGAAGCGGCGCGGGTTCGCATTCGAGCTTCATCAGCGCGACGCCGACGAAGCCGAAAAAGGCCGTCTGCATCACGTCGAAACTGGTGTTGTTCACCGTGTAGACGCCGATCGCGCAGAACAGCAGGATCGCGGGATACAGCACGCGGTAGGGGACCGTCAGCAGCTTGATCCAGATGCCGATCATCGGCAGGTTGAGCACGACCAGCATCAGGTTGCCGATCCACATCGAGGCGATCAGTCCCCAGAACAGCGAGGGATTGGACGTCATCACCTGCGGGCCCGGCTGGATGTTGTGTATGGTCATTGCGCCGACCATCATCGCCATCACCGCATTCTCGGGAATTCCGAGCGTCAGCAGCGGGATGAACGACGTCTGCGCGCCGGCGTTGTTCGCCGCCTCGGGTCCCGCCACGCCCTGGATCGCCCCCTTGCCGAATTGGGAAGGGTCGTCGGCGATCTTCTTCTCGAGCGAATAGGACGCGAAAGACGAGAGCATCGCGCCTCCGCCCGGCAGCACGCCGAGGATGGAGCCGAGACCGGTACCGCGCAGCACCGCGGGCCATGCCTGCCTGAACTGCTCGCGCGTCAGCCACAGTCCCTTCACCTTGGTCGAGATGAACTCGCGCTTCTCCGTGTTTTCGAGATTCAGGATGATCTCGGCGAATCCGAACAGTCCCATCGCGACGACGACAACGCCGATGCCGTCGGAAAGCTCGGCAATGCCGAAGTCGAAACGCGCGACGCCCGAATTGACGTCGGTACCGACGATACCGAGCAGCAGGCCCAGGACGATCATCGCGATGGCCTTGACGAGCGATCCGTGCGCCAGCACGACGGCGCCGATGAGGCCAAGCACCATCAGCGAGAAGTACTCCGCCGGTCCGAACTTCAGCGCCAGCGCGGAGAGCGGAGTGGACACCGCGGCGACCAGCACGGTCGCCACGGTGCCGGCGAAGAACGAGCCGAGCGCCGCGACGGCGAGCGCCGCACCCGCCTGGCCCTTCCGCGCCATCTGATGACCGTCGAGGCACGTGACCACCGACGACGCCTCGCCCGGCATGTTCATCAGGATCGACGTGGTCGACCCGCCGTACTGAGCGCCGTAGTAAATGCCGGCGAGCATGATCAGCGCCGACACCGGTTGCAGCGCGTAGGTCGTGGGCAGCAGCATCGCGATCGTCGCGACAGGTCCGATGCCGGGCAGGACGCCGATCAGCGTCCCGAGCAACACGCCGATCAGCGCATAGAGGAGATTGACCGGTGTGAGCGCGACACCGAATCCCAGCGCCAGATGACTGAGCAGATCCATGGGCGAAGCGCGTCAATCGAATATCGAGGGCCAGATCGGCAACTGCAGCTTCAGGCCGACGACGAATACACCCACGGCGAGCGCCGACAGCAGAATTCCGGAAACCAGCGCCTCACGCGGTCGAAACTCGTGGCTGGCCGCGCTTGCGGTCACGATCAGGACCACGGTGGAGATCGCCACGCCCACCGCTTGCACGATCGCGCCGAACAGCACGACGCTGCCGAGCACCACGAGCGTCGGGCGCACTTTCCAGCGGGGGATCGGCGGCCCCTGCAGCCGCAGGGCGCGCAGCGTCAGCACGAGGCCCAGCACGACCAGCAGGATACCGAGGATGCGGGGAAAATAGCCGGGACCCATCCGCGCCGCCGTGCCGAGGTTGTACTTCGCGGCGAAGACAATCGTCGCGATCCCGATCAGGATGAACAGCACGCCGGACCAGAAATCCTTCGGATGGCGAATGGTCGCCATGGTTAGCGCCTCCGTGAAAGCCGATCTGCGCCGGACGCTCGCGCGCAAGGCGCCGTAGGATAGCATCGCGCCTCAAGAAAAAGGCGGGCGCACGAGGCCCGCCTTTTCCATCCCGCGACCGCCGCGGGAATCGCGTCAGACCCCGCTCTTTGCGCGGAGGTCCTTGAAGTACTTGTCGAGGTGCTGCGCCTGGAGCCGTTGCTGCAACTGCGGCTTCACTTCGTCGAACGAAGGCACCTTCGCGTCGCGGACGTCCTCGACGAGGATCACGTGCCAGCCGAACTGCGTCTGTACCGGCTGCGGCGTGAACTTGCCCTTGGGCGTCTTGCCCATCGCGTCGCCGAAGGGCTTCACGAAGCCCGCCGGCGCGTTCCAGTCGAGGTCGCCGCCGCGGTCCTTCGAGCCCGGGTCCTTGGAGCGCGCCTTCGCGAGGTCCTCGAACTTCGCACCCTTCTGCAACTCGGCGATGACGTCTTTCGCCTCGTCCTCCTTCTCGACGAGGATGTGACGCACCTTGTATTCCTTGTCGCCGATCTGTCCCTTGATCTTGTCGTATTCAGTGCGCAACTCCGCTTCCGGCACCGGGTTCTTCGACACCCAGTCCGACACGTAGGCGCGCACGAGCACCGTCTGTCCCGCGAGGTCCATCTGCGTCTTGACGTCGTTGTTCTTGTCCAGCCCCTGCTTGCGCGCTTCGCGGGCCAGGAGCTCACGGGTGTTGAGTTCTTCGCGCACGGAGTTGCGAAGCTCGGGCGAGTCCTGCTGTCCCTGCGCCATCCGCTCCTTCAGCAGGAGGTCGAACTGACCGGCCGGATAGAGCGCCTTGCCGGCCGGCGCCGCCGGGGCTGCCGCCGCGGCGGGCGCCTTGGCGGGCGCATCCTTGGCCTTGGCCGGCGCCTGGGCGCTCGCTGCGATCGGGAGGAGGGCGGCCAGCACGGCGGCCGCTACGAATGTTCTTTTCATTTCGTCGAATCCTTTCGTCAGGATGGGAATTCGTGGGGCGCGTAGGCGCGGATCGCCAGCGCATGCACGGGATGGGGAATCAGATCGCCGACGCGCTCCAGCACCGCACGGTGGCGCGCCAGCCGGGAAAGACCCTCGAATGCCTCGGACACGATCGTCACCGAAAAGTGCCCGCCGCCGGCGGCCGCCCCGGCATGACCGGCATGCTCGGCGCTGTCGTCGTGGATTTCGAGGACCGACGGCGCAAGCGTGGCCAGCCGGGTTTCGAGGGTCGCGGCGAGGCTCACGGCGCCGGCTCCGTCATGTAGCGCGCCAGCACGAGACCCTGACCGAGGGCGAACAGCAGGAACAGGCCGATCCCGCCCCACACCTTGAAGTTGACCCAGGTGTCGAGCGGGAAGTGGAACGCCACGTACCAGTTGGCGAACGCCATGAGCGCGAAGAACGCGACCCACGACCATGTGAGCCGCGTCCATACACCCGCCGGCAGCGTGACGTCCTTGATCAACGCCGAGAGCAGGTCGCGACGAAACGCGACCTTGCCGATCGCCAGGACGAGGCCGAAAAGCAGGTAGAGGACGGTGGGCTTCCATTTGATGAACGTTTCGTCCTGGAGCAGCAGCGTTGCGCCGCCGAAGATGACGATGATGGCGAACGACAGCCAATGGACCGCCGAGGTCTTGCCGCGCCAGTGGAACCAGGCGAGCTGCGCCACCGACGCTGCGATCGCGACGCCGGTCGCGACGTAGATGCCCTGCCACTTGAAAGCGACGAAAAACAGCAGGAGCGGGAAGTAGTCCGCGAGAAGCTGCATAAACCGTCAATTATACCGCGAAATGCGAGGCCGGTTCACCGGGCGCGCCGGGGTCCTGTTCGGCGACCGGTCACGGCGCGCGGCGCGACGAGGCGCGTCAGGCGCGCCCAGTCGAAGGCCGGCCCGGGGTCGGTCTTGCGCCCGGGCGCAATCGCGCTGTGACCCACCACGTCGGCGATCGGATAGTGGCGTCGCAGCGCCTTCAGGAGGCGCGCCAGCATCGCGTACTGCGCGCCGGCGTAGCGTGTCTCGTCGGTACCCTCGAGCTCGATTCCGATGGAATAGTCGTTGCAGCGGTCGCGACCCTTCCAGCTCGACCCGCCGGCATGCCAGGCGCGCAGTGCGCAGGGCACGAATTGCACCAGGCGGCCGTCGCGTCGCACGAAGAAGTGCGCCGACACGCAAAGGCCGGCGAGGCCGGCGTAGTACGGGTGCGCTGCGGGGTCCAGCCGGTTGGTGAAGAGCTGCACGACCGCGTTGCCGCCGAAGCGCCCCGGCGGCAACGAGATTCCGTGCACGACCGCCAGCGTGACGGGCGTCCCGTGCGGGCGCTCGTCGCAGTTCGGCGAGGCGATCTGGCGCGCGATCGACGCGCGTCCGGCGGCGTCCAGGGTAAGGCGGCGGGGAGCGGCGGCCACGCGCAACAGTACGTCGACGCGCGCGAGTGACGCAAGCGCGGCGGCACGCGCGCCGCCGCTACTTGATGCCCAACCGCTCCATCCGGTAGCGCATCGCTCGAAACGTGATGCCGAGAAGCTTTGCCGCGGCCGTACGGTTGTAGCGTGTTTTTTCGAGCGCCTCGTTGATCGCTTGTCGCTCGACGCGATCGAGATAATCCTGCAGCGGCCACTTCTCGCCGACGGGCATCGCGATGTCGGTTTCGTCGGCAACGGGTGTCAGGTGCAGGTCGTCGGCGGTGATGTGTTGGGGATCGGCGGCCAGCGACAGTCCCCGTTCCAGGATGTTCTCGAGTTCGCGCACGTTGCCGGGAAAGGGATAGCGCTCGAGCGCAATGACGGCTTCGGGCTCGAGTGAAGCCGTGCCGCCGCGCGACAGCTTGGCGAGGATGGCGTTAGCGATCGGCGGGATGTCCTCGCGCATTTCGCGCAGGCTCGGCATCGACAGCTCGATCACGTGCAGCCGGTAGTAGAGGTCCTGGCGAAACTCGCCGTTGTCGACGAGCGCCGTCAGCTTCTTGTGCGTGGCGCTGATGATGCGCGCGTCGACCGGCTCTTCGGTCGTCGCGCCGACCTTGCGCACCTTCTTCTCCTGGATCGCGCGCAGGAGCTTCACCTGCATGGCGAGCGGCAGGTCCGCCACTTCGTCCAGAAACAGCGTGCCGCCGCTGGCCGCCTGGAAGAATCCGTCGCGGTCCGACTCCGCGCCGGTGAATGCGCCTTTCTTGTAGCCGAAGAATTCGCTTTCCATCAGGTTCTCCGGTATCGCGCCGCAATTCACCGGAATGAAAGCCTGCTCGGAACGCGGGCCCTTGAGATGGATCATCCGCGCGGCCAGCTCCTTGCCGCTGCCCGATTCTCCGTTGATGAACACCGGCGCCTGGCTTTTCGCCAGGCGGTCGATCATGTCCCGAACCACCGCCATTGCCGGCGAATCGCCGAGAAGCTGGTAGCTTGCCGACGGCTGCGGCCGTTCCGGCACCTTGAGCGCCTGCTTGACGAGCGCGCGCAACTGCTCGAGCGCCACGGGCTTCGAGAGGTAATCGAAGGCGCCGGCTTTCAAGGCGGCCACGGCGTTCTCCGCGCTGCCGAACGCGGTGATGACCGCGACCGGCACGTCCAGCGCGCGCTGCGTGATGTACTCGACGACGCGCAGGCCCTCGCCGTCCGGCAACCGCATGTCGGTCAGGCACAGATCGAACGGCTCCTTGTCGAGCAGGCGCAGCGCATCGTTGACCGATTCGGCGCGCGACGTATCCAGGCCCATTCGCGAAAGCGTCAGCTCCAGAAGCTCGAGAAGATCGGGCTCGTCGTCGACGACGAGGACTTTGGGCTGGCCGCGGATTCTGCGTGACATTGAGTGTTGATCTTCCTAAATCGGCTATTTTACGGCCTTTGGCGCCTCGGTCAGCGCGCGCTTGAGCGTGAGGCGGAAATAGGCGCCCGGGCCCTTGGGCAGCAGCTCCAGCGCCGCGCCGTTGGCGTCCGCCAGTTCCCGCGCGATATAGAGGCCCAGACCGGTCCCCCCCGGCCGCGTCGTGAAGAATGGCTCGAAGATATTGGTCCGCGCGGCGGCCGGAACGCCCGCGCCGTCGTCGTTGATCTCGCCGATCACCGCGTCGCCCATGTACCCCTGGCGCGCGACGATCGCGATGCTTCCGGCCTTCTTCTGGCAGTGTTGCCACGCATTGCGCACTAGGTTCCACATGATCTGGCTCAGGTGGCCGCGGTCGAATACGACGTGGATGTCGTCGGGGATCTCGATGACGATGCACCCTTTGGGCACATGCTCGCTTTGGGCGATCTCCTCGCACAGCGCGCGGATGAAATCGCCGAAAGCGATGGCCTCCGGCTGCTGGCGATCGCGGCGGTTGAGCTGCAGCACCTCGCCGACGATGCGATCGATTCGTTTGGCATTGTTCCGGATCATCCCGAGGAGCCGCTCGCCGGCGGGCGCGACCACGCGATCCTCCTCGAGCAGCTGCGCCGCCTGATTGATCGCTGACAGCGGGTTGCGCACCTCATGCGCGATCGACGCCGTCAGGCGTCCCAGCGCGGCGAGCTTGATCTGCTGTGCCTCGGATTGCGCCCGCCCGAGGTCTTCGAGATAGATCAGCGTTCCGCCGTTGATGCCGGAGCCGATGCGCACGAGCCGAACGCGCAGGAGCCGTTGTGTCTGCTCGATGCGGAAGGGCGGAAGCTGCTCGGCCGGGTCTTCGTTCCAGCGGCGCCAATAGTCGTGCAGCGTTGCCGAGAACTCGGCGAGCCGCATTCCGCCGCGCATCCGGCCGAAGCCCCCGAGCAGGCGCGTGACCGGCGCGTTGTGGCCGCGAACGATGCCATTGAGGTCGACCACGAGCACGCCGTCCTGCATGTCCTGGATGATGAGGCGGTTCACCTGCTCCAGATTCGCGATATCGATGCCGCGCTGCTCTGCGAGCTCCTCGGAGAGCTTCGTGTAGCGACCGAGCGCAACGGCGATACCCACCGTCGCGAAGTAGCCGAAGCAGATCAGGCCGGTCTGAAACAGCGTCGCGGCCCCGGTATTGCCTTCGACGACGCGCCAGGCTTCGAGGCCGAGCAGCACCAGCGTGGCGAAGGCGGCGTGAAAGAACGCGGTGCGTGTGCGCAGCAGCCAGCCACTCCCGGCGAGCTGGGGAAAGAGCAGGATCGGCAGCGGAGCACCCGTGGTGCCGCCCGCGATCATCAGCAGCGCCAGGAAGAACACGTCGCCGAACAGCAGCGCGAACAGCATCTGCGGCAGCGGCATCGGCAGGCGTCGCTCCTGCCGCACCGACCAGAAGGCCACGAAGCCGAAGCTGAAATACAGGCCCGCAGCGGTCACGAACGCGTTCGGCGCTGCGACGTTGAGACCGCGCAGGTCGACCAGCAACGCGAGCCCCAGCAGCACCGCGCCGCAAACGGCGCGATAGACGCCGACTATCCACAGGATTCGCCGTCCCGAGTCGGTGATGGCCGCGGGCAGCGGTCGTGGCTCCGGCCGCGGGACGGCAGGGGCGGGCGCCAGATGATGCTCGGAGGCCAATGCGTCGCCGGTCGTGGAGTCAGCGGGAGCGCGCGGCGCGCTCGCGGCACGCGTCGTCACCGCAGCACGGGCCCCGCGGGCCCCGCTGCGCTTCCGCCTGCGGCAGGTATACGCCGCATTCCGCGCATTGCACCATCACTGCGTTGCCGGGGGAATCCGGCGGCGCGGCGTCGCGCGGCTTGCGCGACGACTTGGCGACGTTGATCAGCCGCAATACGAACAGCACCGCGAACACGATCACGATCCAGATGAGGACCTTGCCCATCGCTACAGGACCTTCCCGGGGTTGAGCAGGCCGGCGGGATCGAGCGCCGCCTTGATCCTGCGCATCAGCTCGATCTCGACGCCGCTCTTGTAGCGGACGAGCTCCTCGCGCTTCAGTTGACCGATGCCGTGCTCGGCGCTGATGCTTCCCCCGGTCTCGGCGACCAGATCGTGCACGAGGCGGCTCGCGGCCGGCGCGTTGTCCATGAATCCTTGCGGGTCGGCGCCGTCGGGGGCGGCGAGGTTGTAGTGCAGGTTGCCGTCGCCAAGATGCCCGAAAATCAGCGGTCGCGCGCCCGGAAATGCCCGTGCGAGCGCTTCCACCGAGCGTTCGACGAACGCCGGAATCGCCGAAACCGGCAGCGAGATATCGTGCTTGATATTCGGCCCCTCGCGGCGCTGCGCCTCGGTGATGTTCTCGCGCAGCGCCCATAAGCGATCGGCTTGGACCTGCGATTGCGCGACCACCGCGTCGCGCGCCGTCTTCGCCTCGACCGCTTGCCCGAGGGCCTCCTGCACTTCCTCCGCAAGCGCGGCGGCGTCGCCGGCGGCGTCGACCTGAAGCAGCACGTACCACGGCTCCCCGGGCAGCGGATCGGGAAGATCGGCGTGGTGCTTGCGCGACAGCGCGAACGCGGCGTCGCTGATCAGCTCGAAGCCGGTCAGTCGATCGCCGAGTGCCTGCTTCATCAAGCGAAGGAGCTTCACCGCATGCGCGATGGTGGCGACGCCGGCCAGGGCGGTGACGTGTGCGGCAGGCGCCGGATACAGCTTAAGCACGGCCGCAGTGACGATGCCGAGCGTTCCCTCGGCGCCGATGAAAAGCTGCTTGAGATCGTAGCCGGTATTGTCCTTGCGCAGGCCGCGCAGGCCGTCCCAGACCCGCCCGTCGGCGAGCACCACTTCGACGCCGAGCGCGAGTTCGCGGGTATTGCCGAAGCGCAGCACCGCCGTGCCGCCGGCGTTGGTCGATAAATTGCCGCCGATCGTGCAGCTTCCCTCCGACCCCAACGACAGCGGGAAGTACAGGCCCGCGCCCTCCGCCGCGTCCTGCACGCCGCGCAGCGTGACGCCCGCTTCGACGGTGACCGTGGCGTTGGCCGCGTCGAGTGCGCGCACGCGATTCAGGCGCGACAGCACGAGCACGATCTCGTCGCCCTGCGCGTGAGGCGTGGCGCCGCCGCACATTCCCGTATTGCCGCCCTGCGGAACGATGCCGACGGCGGCCTCGGCGCAAATCCGCACGACGGCGGCGACCTCGTCCACGCTCGCCGGGCGAACGACGGCGCGCGCTGCACCGTGGAAACGGCCGCGCCAGTCGACGAGATAGGCTTCGGTATCGGCCGGAGCCGTCAGTACATTCGAGGCGCCGACGACCGCGGCGAGCCGAGCGAGCAAAGTTGCGCCGGAATCGGCCATGGCGCAGGATATTAGCGTATTGCGCCTGCGGTCGTTGCGGCCCCGGGCAATGCGTCCCAGATCAGGAGGAACCATGCCGGCCGACTCGGGAAAGCCGCCGCAGGGCGAAAGCGCCAGCCCGTTTTCGGCGCAGGACGCCATCGCTTTCATGCAGAAGATGTGGAATCCTTTCGGCTTGCCGATGCCCGGCCTGATGCCGCCGGGCGTCTCGGAGGTCCCCGGTGCCGCCGCGGGGATGCCGTTCCCTAATCCCGCCGCGCTGTTCGCGGCCCTGGACCCGGCGGAAGTGGAGCGCAGGATCAACGAGCTGCGGATCATCGAAGGCTGGCTGGCGATGAGCCTCAACATGATGCAGATGAGCATCAAGACGATGGAGTTGCAGAAGGCGTCGCTCGAAGCGATGCGTGCCGGTCAAGCACCGTCCCGTCCCGCCGGAGGAAAGGGCTGACATGGCCATTACGCTGTACTACGGATCCGGTTCGCCCTACGCGTGGCGCGTGCAGCTCGCGCTCCAGCACAAGGCGCTCGCCTACGAGCGCAAGATCCTGTCGTTCGCCAACAAGGAAACGCGCACGCCGCAGTTCATGGCGCTCAATCCGCGGCATCGGGTACCCACGCTCACCGACGGCGATTTCACGCTCTACGAATCGAACGCCATCGTCGAGTATCTCGACGAGGCGTACTTGGCGCAAGGACGGCCGCTATTTCCCGGCGACGCACGGAATCGCGCGCTGGTGCGGCGGCTGATCTGCGAGGTCGACAACTACACGTCTGCCGCCACCGACGCCGTCGTCGATTACGCGTTGTACACGAAGCCCGAGGCGCGCGATGCCGCGAAGCTGACCGAAGGCAAGCAGGCGGTGCGCGACGAGTACGCGTCGTACAGCAAGGCGATGCGCGGCGATTTTCTTGCCGGAGACCTCTCGGCCGCGGACTTCGCCCTGTTTCCGCTCGTGGCGTTCATGAAACGCTGTGAGGTCAAGCTTCCCGACCTCGATTCCGACGGAATGCTCACTGCAAAGATGCGCGCGTGGAAGGCGCGCATAGAGGCGCTTCCCTACCTCGACAAGACCATCCCACCGCACTGGCGCGGATGACCCCACCGCTCGGAATGTACCCACGGAGCTAGCAATGCGACTGACGACGACCGCCTTTGCCGACATGGCGCCGATTCCGGGTGAATTCGCGTTCGCCGTCATCGATCCCGTCGCCCACGTGAGGCTCTCTGCGAACCGCAATCCCGATTTCGAATGGCACGACGTGCCTGCGGGCACGCGCTCGCTGGCGCTCCTCTGCCACGACCCCGACGTCCCGTCGAGCGGCGACGACGTCAACCGCGAAGGCTGCGTGGTGCCCGCGTCGCTGCCGCGCGTGGACTTCTTCCATTGGGTGCTGGTCGACGTGGCTCCGACAACCGCCGGTATTGCGCGTGGTGTCCACGCCGACGGCGTGGTGCCGCACGGCAAGCCCGGTCCGATCGCGCCCGACGGCGCGCGGCACGGCGCCAACGATTACACGGGCTGGTTTGCCTCCGATGCCACGATGTCCGGCGAATATTTCGGATACGACGGACCGTGCCCGCCCTGGAACGACGCGCTCGCTCACCGCTACGTCTTTACGCTCTACGCGCTCGACGTGCCGACGCTCGCCGTGTCCGGGGCGTTTTCGGGCGGCGTCGCGCGCGCCGCGATGAACGGCCACGTGCTCGCGGAAGCGACGGTCACGGGACGCTACACCCTCAATCCGGCGGTCGTTCTTTAGCGTCTGGCGTTTCGAGCCACGCTGGCGCGGCGCGCCAGCGCGACGGGCGAAGCGTCGTCGTCGCTCGTCAGCGACGCGGGGTCGAGCGGAGCGTCGGCCAGCGTGACGTCCGTCACCCTCTCCAGCGTGCGAGGGTTCTGTCGCGACGGGGATCGGCCCGGAGGCATCGTGTGCCCGCACTTCCACGAAATGCCGCACGAATTCGCGAATCAGGTAGCTGCCCGGCACCCATGTCGGAAGCCGGTAGCGCCGGCCGCCGTGCGCGGGGTCTTCGATCGTGCAGCCAACCTCGAACAGGTGCGCATGCGGATCGAGCGCACGGATCTGGTATCGCGTTGGCGAGCCGACAGACATCGCGATTCAGTGCAGGACGCGAGGCTCGCTGTCGGCCGGGGGCGCCTCGGGCTGCTCTTCTTCGGTTTCGACCTCCCAGCTGTACTGCGCGCGCGGCGGGAGATCGGCGCGCCGCAGCGCTATCGCCATGGCAACACCGATCACTGCCGCGGCCATGTGCGTCTCCCACGACACGCCAGCTTCGAGCGGAAGCACGCCCCACACCAGCGTCCCGTAGAGAAACGCGACGAGCAGCGACGCGCCGATCGCGCGCCGGTCGCCCCGGATCAGGCCGGCGACAAAAATGTACGCGACCAGCCCATAGACGAG
>JBDSLT010000016.1:0-8054 GCA_039916265.1 Casimicrobiaceae bacterium
GCTCCTGGGCTACGCGTGGCTGCGCGCGCTGCGCGGCGAAGCGCCGTCCAACGGCTGGCTCGACTGGGGTTATGCGCAGTTCGCCGGCGTGCTGCTGCTCACGCTGATCATCCGCGCCGTCGGGCTCGCCGGATTTGCGCTGTCGTTTCGCATTCTGCTGCCGTGCGTCCTCGCCGCCGCGGCGCTCGGTGCGGGGATCGCCTGGCGTCGTTCGCGTGCCGCGCTGCCCAAGGCGGCACCGGCGAGCGCGCAGCCGCACGATCCGTCGCACGATCCCTTCGCCCTGCGCGGACTTGCCGCACTCGTCCTTGCGCTGCTCCTATGGCGCCTCGGGGCACTGGCGGTCGACGTCGTGCTGCGCCCGCTGTTTCCGTGGGACGCCTGGACGCAATGGGCCACCAAGGCGCGCGTGTGGTCGCAGCTGCATGCCTTCGTCCCTTTCATCGGCTGGGAGCAATGGCTCACTCGTGCACCGGGCTACACCGACGTGGCGCCGCACTATCCGGCCACCGTTCCTCTGCTGCAGACGTGGATGGCGGTCGCGCAGGGACGCTTCGACGACGCGACGATGAACTTGCCGTGGCTCGCCGGCTTCGTCGCGCTCGGCTGCGCGCTCTACGGCCAGATGAAGCTGCTGCTTGTGGGCACGACGTGGGCGCTGTTCGCCACCTACGCTGCGCTGTCATTGCCACTGCTCGACACGCACGTCGCGCTCGCCGGGTATGCCGATTTTCACGTCTCCGCCGCATTCGCCCTCGCCCTTTTCGCGCTCGCGGCGTGGGAGCAGCGCCGCGAGCGCTACCAGCAGTGGCTGATCGCGCTCATGGTGTGCCTGCTGCCGCTGCTCAAGGTGCCGGGCCTCGCGTGGGGCGCCATCGTCGTGCTCGGCGTGCTGGTGGCCAAATTCAGCGGCTCGTGGCGCCGTCTCGCGGCGATGCTGGCGGGAATGGGTGTGCTCGCCGTCGGCGCGGCGGCGCTCGTGTGGCGGGAAAAGATCGCCGCGGTGAGCGGCGGCTCCTCTGCCGGCGTGCTCGGTTCGCTGGTCGACAACCTGTTCCTGTTCGACAACTGGCACCTGCTCTGGTACCTGCTGCCGATCGTCGTCGTCGTTGCGCGGCGCGAAGCCCTCGGGCGGCTGCGCGGCGTCACCGCGGCGCTCGCGACCGGCGGCGCCTTTCTCGTCTTCCTCTTCACCGGTACGCGCGTCGCCGCCTGGGTGACCGACTACACGACGGTGAATCGCGCGATCCTGCACATGGCCCCCGCGCTCGCCGCGTATGGCGCCCTCCTTCTCTGGTACTGGGCGCTCGCGCGGGAACGCGTCGCGCAGGCCGTTGCCACGCCCGCGCCGTCACCCGCATCCGCGCCCGCGGACTCAGCGCCGGCCGCTGTCGCGCAGCAGGCGGTCGAAGTACGCGATGGTGCGGGTCAGGCCGTCGCGCAGCGCGACGGTGGGCGCCCAGCCGAGTGACGCGCGCGCCCGCGAGATATCCGGCTGCCGCTGCAGCGGATCGTCGCTGGGCAGCGGCTTGCGCACGATCTGCGAACCGGAGCCCGCCAGCTCGACGATCGTGTGAGCGAGGGTGGTGATCGGATATTCCTCCGGATTGCCGAGGTTGATCGGGCCCGTCACGTCGTCCCCGGTGTCCATCAGCGCGACGAGCCCGCCTACTAGGTCGTCCACGTAACAGAACGAGCGCGTCTGCGAGCCGTCGCCGTAAAGGGTGATGGGCGCGTTGGTCAGCGCCTGCACGATGAAGTTGGACACGACGCGCCCGTCGCTCGGGTGCATGCGCGGACCGTAGGTGTTGAAGATGCGCGCCACCTTGATTCGCAGCGCGTGCTGGCGATGATAGTCGAAGAACAGCGTCTCGGCGCAACGCTTGCCCTCGTCGTAGCACGAGCGCATACCCACCGGATTGACGTTGCCCCAGTAGTCTTCCGTCTGCGGATGAACCTTGGGATCACCGTAGACCTCGCTCGTGGACGCCTGCAGGATCTTCGCCTTTGTCCGCTTCGCGAGTCCGAGCATATTGATCGCGCCGTGCACGCTGGTCTTGGTCGTCTGCACCGGATCGTACTGGTAGTGGATCGGCGAAGCGGGGCACGCGAGGTTGTAGATCTCGTCGACCTCGAGGTAGAGCGGGAACGTCACGTCGTGCCGGATGACCTCGAAGTGCGGATTGCCGAGCAGCGGCGCAAGGTTGTCGCGCGAGCCAGTGAAGAAGTTGTCGACGCACAGGACGTCGTCGCCGCGCGCCAGCAGCCGCTCGCACAGGTGCGAGCCGAGAAAGCCGGCGCCGCCGGTCACGAGGATGCGTTTACGCACGAGGTCGCGCATGGGTATCCGATGAAAGTGAAAACGGCGCCGGCGCGCGGCCGGGCGGCAGCGTCAGTACGCCTGCGCCCCGCGCAGGCGGAACAGCGTCATCAGGATGATATAGAGGTCGAATCCGAGCGACCAGTGCTCGATGTAGTAGAGGTCGTGCTGGACGCGCATGTCCATTTTCCACAGCTCGTCGGTCTCGCCGCGCCAGCCGCAGATCTGCGCCCAGCCGGTGATGCCGGGTTTGATCCAGCTTCGCAGCATGTAGCGCGGGATCTTGTCCCGGTGGAAGTCGTTGAGCCACAGCGGATGCGGGCGCGGACCGACGATCGACATCTCGCCGCCCAGCACGTTGAGGAATTGCGGCAGCTCGTCGAGGCTCGTGCGGCGCAGGAAAGCGCCGAATCGCGTGATGCGGGCATCGTCACGGCGCGCCTGCGGGACCTCGCCCATCGCCGATTCGTCGTGGACGGCCATCGTGCGGAACTTGAGCACGACGATCTCGCGATTGTCGAGGCCGCCGCGCCGCTGGCGGAAGAACACCGGACCGGGCGAATCGAGCTTGACGCCGATCGCGATCACCAGCAGCAGCGGCCAGATCGCGGCGAGGATCAGGATCGCGACGAGCTTGTCCTCGAGCCACTTGAGCGTTCCCTTCAGGCCCGACAGCGGCGACTCGGCGATGTTGATGACCGGAAGGCCGCAGACCTCGGTGAACGAGTGGTTGAGGAGCTGGAAGCCGAAGATGTCGGGCACGAAGCGCACCGTGACGTTTCTCGGCAGCAACTCCTGCAGCAGGCGTGCGACCCGGTCGCCTGCGCGCAGCGGCAAGGCGATCCATACCTGGTCGACGCGGTCCTCGCGCAGCCGGTCCTTCAGGAGGTCGACGGTGCCGCGCACGGCCACGCCTTCGAACACGGCGCCGTCGAGCTCGGGCGCGTCGTCGTAGAACGCGACGACCCGCACGCCGGTCTCCGGCGCGCGGGCAAAGCGCCGTGCGATCTCCTGGCCAAGGCTCCCCGCGCCCGCGATCGCGATGCGTCGCGTCAGCAGGCCGCGGCGATGCATCGCGCGAAGCGCAAACACCGCGACGATTCGCGCCAGCAGGAGCGCCACGAAAGCCATCGAGCTCCACACGCCGAGCCATTGCCGCGAGAAGTAGTTGCCGGTCTTGGTCGCGTAGAGCAGCAGCACCAGCGCCAGCACGATGCCGAACCACCCGGCCACGAGGCGCGCGAGGCCGCGGCGCAGTCCTTCGTCGGGGCGCCAGCGGTAGACGTCGAATACGGCAAACGCCGCGATCACCAGCGCGAAGACGACCAGGATCGCAACCTTGTAATAGTCCGGCAGCTCGAGGTCGTCGAAGCGCAGGTAGTAGCTCAGCAGGCCGGTCAGCGCGACGATGAAGGGATCGACGATGCGCAGCGTCCCGGCGATCGCGTTCATGGGATCACCCTGCGCGCACTGCGTGCAGAGCCCGCGAGCCGCCGAGGCGGCGCCGACGATGAAAGGGATTTGTCGCTACAATGCACCGAAATTTTGCGCAGGGTCCGCGGGAGACCGAGCACCCGATGCCCATACCACCGGTCGATAGCGCGAATGCGCCGATCGCGTCTCGCCGATCATACCCCATGTCCCCGACAATACCCGGTCCGGCCAACGGTGTGACGGGAGACGCGGCGCGCTTCGGGGTAGCCGCCGCCGTCGCCGTCCTCGTCACCGTCCTCGGCTACGCGGCGCTCGCCACGCCAGGCGCCTGGTTTCCGCGCCAGGAGGCGGCCGCGTGGAATGCCCGTCAGCTCGCGCTGGTGCGCGGCACGGGCGGGCTCGTCGGCGAAGAGCTCGTCGTGACGACGGCAGGCCCCGACGGCACCGTCCTCATCTCGCTCGACAGCGACCTGCGCAGCGACCAGTACCCGGCCATCGCGTGGGCGGCGATCGACGTTCCCGAAGGTGCGGACCTGCGCCTGCTGTGGCGCAGCGACATCGCGCCGGCGCGCGTCTACAGCGTGCGCATCCCCGTCGAATCCGGGCGACCCTTGCCGGTGCTGCTCGCCGGCAATCCGGCGTGGGTCGGACGCGTCAAGGGACTGGCGCTTTTCGTCGGCACGCGCCTCGACAGGCCGCTCCACGTGCGCGGGGTCGTCGCCAAGCCGATGGGCGCGCCCGACGTGCTCGGCGACCGCATGCGCGAATGGTTCGCCTTTGAGGCGTGGACCGGCGAATCGGTGAACGAAATCACCGGCGGCGCCGACCTGCAGGACCTGCCGCTGCCGCTGTTCGCCGCCGTGGCAGGCACGCTCGCCGTCGCACTGTGGATGCTGTCGACCCGCCTTTCGCGACGCCCGCTCGCATGGCTGCCTTTCGCGGTCGTCGCCGCATTCGCGGCGGGCACCGCGCTGCTCGACGGCCGGTTCACGTGGAATCTCGCGCGACAGGCCGCTGAGGCGTCGGCGCGGTATGGCGATCTCGACCTGCGGGAAAAGCACCTGGCAGCCGAGGACGGGGCACTGTTCGCATTCGTCGAGAAGGCGCGCGAGCGCCTCCCTGCAACGCCGGCGCGGGTGTTCGTGGCGGCGGGCGCGCACTATCTGCGCAGTCGCGCGGCGTACCATCTCTACCCGCACAACGTATTCCACGATCCGGGCCGCGACACGATGCCGCGCGCCGACCTGCTGCGCCCGGGCGACTGGCTGCTCGTTTATCAGCGGCCCGGCGTGCAGTACGACGCGGCGACCCGGCGTTTGCGCTGGGATGGCGGGCCGCCGGTTCCCGCGCGGCTCGAACTTGCCGGCGACGGCGCCGCGCTGTTTCGCATCGACGCCGCGAGCGCGACACCGTGACGTGGCTCGTGCTGGCTGCCGCCGTGATGCTGCCGTGGATCGCCGGCATCGCCTTCGTCCTCGCGCTCCCGCGCCGCATCGCGCTGCTCGACCGCGCGGGGGGCCTCGCGTGGACGCTCGGCGCCGGCTGGTTTGCCGGCGTCCTGCTGCTGACGCTGTGGATGCGGGCACTCGCGCAGGTTGGCGTCCCGTTCGGGATCGCTGCCGTCGCTTTGCCGTTGCTCGTCGCCGCGGTGGCGCTCGCCCTGCTCGCCCGCCCGCGCGAGCAGCCTGCCTTGCGCGAGGCGCGTGCCGGCGCCCTGCGCACCCTGCGCGGCGACGGCCTCGCCGGCTGGCAGCGCATCGCGTGGTTCACGCTCTGCGCGTGGCTCGCGCTGCGCGCGCTGCTCCTGTTCTCGGAGGTGACGCTGCGGCCGCTCTTTCCGTGGGAAGGCTGGACGATCTGGGCGACCAAGGCGCGCGTCTACTACGAAATGCGCACGCTCGTGCCCTTCGTGAACGCCGAGGCCTGGGCCTCCGCCGCCAGCGGCGCGTGGTTCGACGCCGCACCCGATGCGCCTGCGACGGTGCCGCTCCTTGCTGCGTGGATCTGCACCGCGCTCGGCCGCTACGACGACGTCCTGATGAACGTTCCGTGGTGGATCGCCGGCGTCGCGCTGGCGCTGGCGATCTTCGGCGCGCTGCGCGAGGGGGGCCTCGCGCCGCTCGCGGCACTCGCGGGCACGTGGCTCGCCGTGTCGCTGCCGTTGCTGAACGCGCACGTCGCGCTCGCCGGCTACGCCGACATTTTCCTCGCCGGGGCGGTCACCCTCGCGGCGCTCGGCCTGTATCGCCATGCAAAGTCGCGCGCGGCGGGCGATGTCGCGCTCGCGCTGGCGTTCGTCGCCGCGCTGCCGCTCGTCAAGAGCGCCGGTGTCGTGTGGGTGGCGGCAATGCTACCCGGCGTGGCTGCCGCGCTCCTGCCCGCGCGCGGCCGCAAGGTCGCCGGGATCCTGTTCGGCGTCGCCGCGATCCTCGTCGTCGTGCTGACGCGCACGACCGTTCCCCTGGGGAGCAGCACGCTGCATCTCGACTTCGTGCCGCAGTGGGGAACGCTCGCACAGCGGATGCTGCTGCTCGACAACTGGCACCTGCTCTGGTACGCCGCTGCGGTGGCGCTCGTCGTCGGCGCGCGCGCATGGCGCAGCTCCACCCTCCAGCCCGCGGTATTGATCGTGGCCGGCGGCCTCGCCTACGCATTCGTCGTGTTCGCTTTCCCGATCGCCCGCGCGTGGTTCGGCGAGCCGGCGAGCGCCAACCGGACGCTGCTGGTGATCGCGCCGCTGACCGCAGCGCTCGTCGTGCTGACCGCTCGCGACTGGATTGCGCGCGTGGGGTCCGTGCAGGCTGCTGCGGCGGACCCTGGCACCGAAGTGGCCGTCTCCGCAACGCCGCTCGCCGGCGCCTGATCGTGCGCGACCTTTGCGACGTGACGCTGGTCGCCATCGACACTGTGAATCACGCGCTGGCGTTGCGGGCGCTCGAGTTGTCGCGGCGCGAGCTTCGGTTCGCCCGCACGCTCTGGCTGACCGATCGCGTACCCGCCGCCCTCGCGGTTCCCGCGGATGTGGACGTCGGGACGATCGAGCAGTTGTCGTCGCGCGAGGCCTATTCGCAGTTCGTGCTGAAGCGTCTGCTGCCCTTCGTGACCACGACGCATGTCCTCCTGGTCCAGTGGGACGGCTACGTGGCCAACGCCGAAGCGTGGGACGCTGCGTTTCTCGCCTGCGACTACATCGGCGCGCGCTGGTTCTGGCAGCCACCGGGCTTTCGCGTGGGCAACGGCGGCTTCTCGCTGCGCTCGCGCCGTCTCCTCGCCGCGCTGCAGGATCCGCGCATCATCCTCGAGGACGCGGAGGACCTCACGATCGGGCACGCGTTCCGCCCGCTGCTCGAGTCGGAGTTCGCCATCCGCTTCGCCGACGAGGCGCTCGCCGACCGGTTCGCGTTCGAGGCCGCGTATCCGGTCGGGCGGCCGTTCGGATTTCATGGTCTGTTCAACTTCGCGCGTGTCGTCGACGATGCCGAGCTCGCATCGCTCGCGACGACGTTTACCGACGCAATCGCGCGCTCGCCGCAGATGATTCAGCTCGTTCGCAACGCGATTGCCGCGGGCCATTGGCGCGCCGCCGTCGCGCTCGCCGAACGCCGGGTTGCTGCCTCTCCGGCCGACGCCGACGCGGTCGCGCTGCTCGCGCAGGCGCAAAGCGGCGCGGCGCATACGCCCGTCGCGAGTCGCAACGAGCCGTGCCCCTGCGGCAGCGGCAGGCGCTACAAGCATTGCCACGGCACCGCCGCGCCGGCGGCACGGTCGCCGGCGTTGCCGGCGGAGGCGCTGGCGCAACGCGCCCTCGACGACCACCGGCGCGGCGATGTCGTCGCGGCGGAGCGGGGTTATCGCGCGGCACTCGAAGCGGCGCCGGCGCAGCCGCACGCGATGCACTACCTGGGAGTGATCGCCTACCAGCGCGGGGAAGCCGCGGAGGCGCTTCCGCTCATCATGCGCAGTGTCGACCTTTTGCCCGCCGAACCTGAATTTCACAACAACGCGGGCCTGGTGCTTGCTGCGCTCGGTCGCAACGACGAAGCCGCCGCCGCTCATCGTCGCGCGCTGGCGATCGATCCGCGGCATGCCGCGGCGTGGAGCAACCTAGGTCTTGCGCTGAGCGCAGGCAACGCGCTGCCGGCAGCGATCGACGCGTTTTCGCGCGCCGTCGCAATCGCGCCCGACTATGGCGAAGCGCATTGGAACCTGGCGCTGGCGCTGTTGCGCCAGGGCGACTTCGCGCGGGGCTTTCGCGAGTACGAATGGCGGCTATCGCTGCCGGCCTTCCGCGGCGCGCCGG
>JBDSLT010000017.1:0-4264 GCA_039916265.1 Casimicrobiaceae bacterium
TCCGCAGCCTGGTCGCCGCGGAGCAACAGTGCCGCGGCATTCGCGAGGTCGAGGTTGGTCAGCAATAGCTGCAGCGTGCTCGCCTCGCCGCCGCGCATCAGCAGCGCAGCCTCGCCGTCGAGCGCCGCCGCCATTGCGGCAACGCTGCCGCCTTGCGAGCGGAAACGCGCGCGGCCGCCGAAGCGGCCCGCGGTTCCGCTGGGAGACGCGAGCTTCGGGAACAAGCGCTTCAATTCCACGTCGCGCAGGTCGACCTGACCCTCGACCGAAGGCGTCGCCTTGTTGACGTCGAAGGTGACGTTGCTGACGACGTGGCCCTCACCGATTCCGAAGTCGAGGGGGTCGAGGCGCAACACTCCATCCTGAAGCTTGACGTGCGAGGTCAGGTGGTCGACGGGGGCTGTCCCGAAACGGACCGCCGTTCCGCGGAACTTGACGTCGGCGTCGAGCGACCGCAACTTGACGAGATCCAACGGCGTGTCGGGCAGCAGGCGGTCCGAAGCCTTGCGCCGTTGTGCCGCGTTCTGCTGTTCGGCGGTCAGCGGCGCCGCGGGCGGCAGGCCGATCAGTCCCCCCAGATCCTTGTAGTTGAATCGTGCGGACCGAAGATCGGCGATCGTCTTCGGGCGTCGCCCCGAGACGTCGAGTTCCAGCGTCCCGGCGAGGTCGCTCTCTCCGACGACGCCGCTGATGTTGCGAAACGTCCATCGCCCCGCGGTGTGGGCGAGCTCGCCCTTCAGGTCGTACGACGGCGTCCACGGGAGAGGCGACGGGATGAGCGGATAGAGCCTGGACAGATCGGGCCCGCGCAGCCGGAGCGCGCCCCGGACATTCTCCGGATCTCCAGGGACGATCGTCCCATCGAAGTTGAGCTCCGTCTTCCCGGCGCGCGCAGTGAGCGTCACCGGATAGGGATCACCGGTCCGGCGAAGGGCAAGCAGGCCGGCGCTGCGCCCGTCAATGGCAACCGATTCGCCACGCAGCGTTCCCTGCCCCGTGAAGCGCAGCGAGGACGCCTGGCCGTCAACGGCCTCGGTCTTGAGCTTCACCGCGATGTCTGCCTGAAGGACGGGGTCGCGATAGCGGACGCTGCCGCGATCGACGTCGATGGCCGACAGCCGCGGCCAGCGCCCCGCGTCCTCGCCGAAATTCCAATTGGAATCGCCCTCGGCGTTTTTCTCGAGCAGCACGTCGGGAGCCACGAGCTGGACGTAATCGGGCTCGCCGCGCAACAGCGAACCCACGCCGAAAAACAGCACGACGCGTTCGGCGCGGCCCATCCACCGGTCGTCCGACCAGGTCGCGTTGGCGATGGATACGTCGTCGAGCTGCAACCGCGTGATGCGGCCGAACTGGACGTCGAGAGCACCCATCGTCACCTGGCGATGCAGCGCGTGGGAGACGTAACTCTCGAGGGGTGCCCGCAGCAAGCGCAGCGGAAACAGCGCCAGCGACAGGAGCACTGCTCCGACAACGACGGCGGCGATAACGGCGTAGCGTCGTGCCGGTGGTCCGGTCATGTAGAGTGCAGGCAGTCCCGTCGACGCGGGTGCCCGCCCGTCGACAGGATCCGCCGTCAAGCCGGGCTTAGCGGCGCTGCGTCAGCCAGAGTGTGGCGAGCGCGCCCAGCACGATTCCGCCGGCGACGATCGGCCAGGGGTTGTCGTGCAGATAGCGATCAGCCTCGCGCGCGTACCGGGTGCCCTGCTTCACGCCACGTCGCGCCGCTTGCGTCGCCGACGTCTGAAACTCGGCAAGCTTTTGGGTGACGTCGTCGAGCGTGTCCTTGAGGTTGCTCGTCGAGGCCGCGGGCTTGTCCATCACCTGGGCGAGGAGCGTACGACCTTCCTCGACGAGGTCGCCAAAGGCGGTTGCGATTTCATCGGTGCTGCGGGTTGCATTCCGGGTGAGCTTCATGGCGTCTCCTAGTGTCGAATGGAGCAACCATAATCGCTGCTACGGGTGTGTCGCTGTCGGACCAACGCCGATAGGCGCGTCGGACGGTCACCCCTGTCTTCGCCCATCGACGGGCGATTCCGCGGGAGCCCGGGGTTCGGGCAGCGGGCGATGGGTTTTACGCCGCAGCGCGATCCCCTTGAGTGCCCATCCCACGCCGAGCCACAGCAGCAGGAACGCGAGCGGCCACGCGAGCACGCGGGGCCACAACGCGGAGATCAGGCCGATCGTCACGACGACGGCAGCCATGATGAACAGCAGGCCCGCCTCGGCAGGTCCGAGCGAGCGGCGATTGGTGAGGGCGGCGCCCAGCGCGCTGCCGACACTGACAGCACCCGCCGCGGCGCGATTCGCGCTGCCGGACATTGCGCGGCGCACCGCGGGGCGGGCACTGCCCGAATGCGTCGACGGCAGCTCGCCGAGATCATCCGTCGACCGCACGCGATTGCGCGGCGTCAGCACGATCTCCGTCGTGCGCAGCAAGTCCTGCTCGAACTGCTTCGCCATCGTCTCGGCGAAGGCCGGATCCTCGACCGCAACGTCGAGCTCGTAGTTGGTCATCCAGCTCGCGAGGTTGAGGTTGGTCGAGCCCACGCGCGCCCACAGCCCGTCGGCCACGGCCGTTTTGGCGTGCAGCATCGTGCCGTCCCATTCGTAGACGCGCACCCCCGATTCCAGCAGCGGCCGGTACTGCGCGTGCGACAGCGGCCGCAGCGCCGGAATGTCGCTGGCACCCGGGACAAGCAGCCGCACGTCGACATGGTCCTTCGCCGCTGCGCGCAGCGCCTGCACATAGGCCGAGGTGGCGACGAAATACGCGTCGGTGAGCCACAAGCGCTTGCGCGCCATCGACGCGACGACGAGATCGAGACGAAAGGTCGACGCCGAGGACGGCACGCCGGCGATGACCCGCAGCCGCGCGTCTCCCATGGCCGGCATCTTCGATTCGGGCGTGAGGTGTTCCGGCGGCAACGGTTCTCCGCAGACGTCCCACACCTGCGCGAACGCGCTTTCGATTCCGGCCACCGCCGGACCGCGCAGCTCGATGCCGGAGTCGCGCCACGGTTCGAGCGACTTCGCCGAATCGCCGAGCCAACGCTGGCTGACGCACAGCCCGCTCACATAGGCGACCTTGCCGTCGACCGCGATGGTCTTGCGGTGATCGCGGGTGAACCACCCGAGCGGACTGTCGAGCCGCGGCGGATTGAACACGCGCACGTGCACGCCCGCTGCTCGCATGGTCGCTGTCAGCGTGCGCATTCGCGAGGAGCCGAGCCAGTCGTAGACGACGCACACGTAAACGCCCTGGCGCGCACGCTCGGCTAAAGCGTCGGCGAAGGCCTTGCCGACCTCGTCGTCCGCGAAAATGTAGCTTTCAAAGAATACCGTGCGCTCGGCGTGACGAATCGCGTCGAGCCAGGCGGAAAAATTCTGCTCCGCATCGAGCAGCAGCTTGACTGCATTGCCCGCGGATGCCGGCGCGCCCGACGCGCGCTCGAGCGCGCGGTCGCCGACGTCGGCGACCCCGGAATTCAGCATGGTTTCGTCGGGAGCGAGGGGCATGATCGTCGACGGGCATTCTACCGCGCGCTGCAACGGCAGGCGCAACGGAAAACGCCGCCGCGCGAGACCGCATCCCGCGCGACGGCACTGGCAGAAAAAAACACGCTGGCGCTGGACGCCTTGTTCCTGCGCGTACTCCAGACAGCCTAGAAGGTCGGCGCCTGCGGCTCGTCCGGCGCGGGTTCCCTGCCGGCGAACACGTCTTGTGCACGCGGGACCGAGGGGTCGCGCGCCAGCGTGTGGAGGAACAGTTCGTCCGCTGCGGCGGACGGCATGCTCGACAGGCCGCCGGGAGCGGCCGCGTCAACGCCAGGTGGAGCGGCGTGGAAGACCACCGTCGCTGCCAAGCCGAGCACACAGATCACGGCCGCGGCGGAGCGAAAGTTGTGGAACCGGCGAGCGTCGTCTTGATCGATCGGATTGATAGGCGTCATGGTTTGCTCCATTCGCGCATGCGCTTGCATGCGTCGATCGAACTGTGCAACGCCACGCGCGCGCGCGCCATTCAGCATAGGTGTTATGGCGGCTCGGCCGAACGGCCGGCGACCGGATGCTCCCCTATGCCGTTCGGCGTATGCCGAATGCAGCAGCGCGCCCGTAGACGCGGCTGCGAATCGTCGCTACCGTGGCAGGTGTGGCGTCAATCGAGATAGCGTTGCGCGGCGAGCACGGCTGCCGTGCGGTTGCGCACACCGAGCGCGCGGAAGATCGCGAGGAGGTGCACCTTGACCGTACCTTCGGCCAC
>JBDSLT010000018.1:0-3581 GCA_039916265.1 Casimicrobiaceae bacterium
CCGCGGGGCTTCTTCCACAGGTCTTCGCCGCGGGCTTCCCACAGCTCGGCGGGATTGCCGTCCTGCAATGCGGCGCGATACTTCGCGATCTCGTCGACCGTCGAGCCCTGGCCGACTGCGAGCGACACGAATGCCGCGAGCGCGACACCTCCCATGCAGGCGGCAAGCCGCCGTCGATTCTGCATCATGCTTCCTCCTAAAGCCGGCGCAGCGTCAGCCGCGCCGGCGGATCAGGCGATGGTGGCTTCGTCGGTCCGCTTGTCGCCGCGGTTGTCGGTCCATGTGATCTGGACCTTCTCGCCCTTTGCGCCGCCCTTGAACTTGAACGCGAGGAACGGGTTCTTCGCCACCGCCGGCCCCCATTGCGCCGACAGCACCGTCTTGCCGTTGTACGTCGCGGTCACGTTCTGGATGAACCACGCGGGGATGACCTTGCCCTGCGCGTCCTTGCGCTGGCCGGTTTCCATCTCGTGGCTCATCAGCACCTTCACCTCGGTCGAATCGCCGACGACACTCGCCCGGACCTTCATCGGATCTGCCATGTCAGCCTCCGCACCCGCCCAGCGTTACCTTGATCTCCTTCGAGGCGACGTAGTACTTGCCGTCTGCCTTGACGAGCGCGTAGACGTTCGAGCTCTGCCCCATCTTGATCCGGGTCGAGAGCGCGGGGTCCGTCCCGGGCGGAATGTCGAATACCGCCGCGAGCATGTTGGGATTCTTTTCGACGAGAATCGCGATTGACTCCGTCTTCGGCAGGCTGCTGGTGACGCCGACCGGCACGACCGCGCCGTTCTCGGCGATGTCGGGCGTGGACACGAACGCGATGTCCTTGCTCGGCACCGGCGCGCCGCCACCCAGCGCCTTCATCGTGTCGTCCATCGACTTGGTCTCGAACGCCGCGGTGTTCCAGCCCTGCGCGGCGGCATCGCGCGGCGTGAGCCAGCCCGCCGCGGTGACGAGCGCCAGCAGCGTCACGCCGCCGCCCTGCTTCAGCACTTCCCTGCGTTGCCTGTTCATGGCTTCCTCCGAATGGTGCTGCCCTCTATTGTAGCCTCCGGACCGGCCCCGAGCCGGCCCGCGGACGTTTCCCGCAGCGCTGCCATTCATTTCGCGCCGCTTAGGATCCATTGCACGATCGACCGCGCCTCGCCTTCCTTCACCTGCGGCTGCGCGGGCATGGCGAGCGTGCCCCACACGCCCGAGCCGCCCTGGCGAACCTTGGCGGCGAGCCGCGCTTCGGCACCGCCATCGCCGGCGTACTTGCGCGCCACGTCGCGAAACGCCGGCCCCACGACGGCATTGCTCACGCCGTGACAAACGGTGCAGGCGAGCGCCTTGGCAAGGTCCGCACCGGAAGCGGTCGCGACCGTCACGGACGTGTGCGCCGTTGCCGCAGCCTCGGCCGGCGCGCCGGGACCGTGCGAGGTATCGACACCCTCGACCGCGCCGAGCGGGCGCGTCTGGTCGGCGAGGTTGCCGTGCGAGTCGCGCGCGTAACCGGGCATCTGCGACGACAGCCGGATCTCGCCCGCGCATTCGGACATGCAGGCGGTGCCCACGACGTCGGGCTTGCCGTCCTTGCGCATCATCCCGTGCGCGGTGGTGAAGCCGTCGCGGTTGGGCATGCGCACTTTCACGATCGACGCGCGGTCGAGCGCAGCGTCGGCGGGGAGGATGTCGTTCAGGTTCAGCACGTACGCGGTCAGCGCGTACACCTCGTCGTCGGTCAGCGACTTGGGCGCCTGGAAGGGCATCGCGCGGCGGATGTAGTCGAACAGCGTGGTCGCGTAGTTGAGCTTGCTGCCGGTGGTGCGCACCGGCGTGTCCGAGCGCAGCGTGCCGACACCGCCGGCGATGACCATGTAGTCGGTGCTCTCGCCGAACGTTCCGTGGCACGACGCGCACTTGGCGTCGTAGATCGCCTGGCCCTGCGCGACGCTGCCGCGGCCCGGCGGAAGGCCGGCCCCGTCCGGGCGTACGTCGATGTCCCAGGCCTTGATCTGCTGCGGCGTCGCTGGCGTGCCGAAGCCGAACGCCGGCGCAGGCTCGGCGGCATGCGCAGCGCCGGTGGCAAGTGCCAGCGCGACGAGCCAGGCGCTAGAGGACCTGCACATTCGAGACCTCGCCGGTCGCGTCGACGCGCCATGTCTGGATCGCGTTGTTGTGATAGATCGAGCGCGTGCCGCGCACGGCGCGAAGCTGACGCAGCGTCGGCTGCACGTAGCCGGTCTCGTCGATGACGCGCGACTGCAGCAGCGCGGGGCTGCCGTCCCATCGCCAGTCGATGCGAAAGCGCGTCAGCGCCTTGGCGTGGACCGGCGCCTGCAGTTGCGCCGTGCGCCAGTTGCGACCGCCGTCGGTCGAAACGTCGACGCGCTTCACCGTGCCGCGGCCGGACCACGCGAGGCCCGTGACCTGATGGTAGCCGCGATCGAGCAGCACCTGGCCGCCTGACGGCGAAGTGATGACGCTTTTCGCCTCCTGAATCCACGTGTACTGCCGGGACACGCCGCCGGGCATCAGGTCCGTGTAGTGCAGCGATTCCTCGCGCGTGTTCCATGGCGCGTCGCCCACCTTGATCCGCCGCAGCCACTTGACGCTCGACACGCCCTGCACGCCCGGCACCAGCAGCCGCAGCGGATAACCCTGTTCGGGGCGCAGCATCTCGCCGTTCTGGCCATAGACGACGAGTGCGTCGTCCATCGCCATATCGACGGGGACCGTGCGCGTCAGCGACGCGCCGTCGGCGCCTTCGGCGAGCACGAAGCGCGCCGCCTTCCGGTCGATGCCGACGTCGTCGAGCAGCGTCGCCAGCGGCACGCCCGTCCATTCGCTGCAACCCAGCATCCCGTGCGTGTACTGCACCGTCGGCACCGCAACGTTGCCCCACTCCATGCCGGTATTCGCGCCACATTCGATGAAGTGAATCCGCGACACCGACGGATAGCGCGTGATGTCCTCCATCGTCAGCACGCGCGGCGCGCGCACGAGGCCGTGAATCATCAGTCGGTGCTGGTGCGGGTCGATCTCCGGCACGCCGGCATGATGGCGCTCGAAATGGAGTCCAGACGGCGTGATGATCCCGAACAGGTTCTGCAGCGGCGTGAACGCCACCGACGATTGGGGAGTCCGGGTGAGACCGGGGCTCTGTCGACGCTGCACGTTGGCCTCGAACTGCGACGGCACGCCATAGGGAGAGGAAAGGATGGGCGCGCCGAGCGACCGGCTCCACGGCGCGACGTTGGGCGGTACGCCGTCGTCGGTGGCCGCTTCGGAAGCTCCCGGTGCGCGCGTGCCCGCAAGCGCCGCAACGACCCCGCCGCCCAGTGCCGCGGTGCGGCGCATGAATCCGCGTCGCGACAGCGCAGGTTCCGGCGCATGGCGCACGGCGGGCGCGGGTAAATCGGGCATTCGGTGCTCCTCCTCTTCGCGCGGCCTGCGACAGCTGCCGGCGCGGCGCTGATCAGTGCTGCGCGGCGAATTCCAGCAAGTCGCGTTTCAGCGGCTCGCCCGCTTCGATGCGGCCGGCGATGCGCACGCATACGGCGCGGCAGATTTCGACGAACTCGGGATCGGTGACC
>JBDSLT010000019.1:0-15210 GCA_039916265.1 Casimicrobiaceae bacterium
CGATCATGATCCTCATCGCCGCGGCGGCGCTCTGGCTCGCGTGGCGGCGCCGGCGAAGTACGGCGGGCTACGCTGTCAGGCGCTAGCGTTCGAGGGCGGGATGTCGAAGTGAAGCACGTCCTCGCGCACGCCGAGCCTGCTGTAGAGCGCGATCGCCGCGTCGTCGCCGTGGTCTGCCTGGACGAAGATGACGTACGCGCCCCTCGCTGCGGCCACCCGTTGCAGCTCTTCGATCATCGTCGTGGCGACGCCCCGCCGGCGGTATGCCGGGTCGACCGCCAGATCGTAGATGTAGAGCTCGGTCCTCGGTTGTTCGAACTTGGGCAGCGCATAGCCGGCGATGCCGCCGATCACGTCCGGCCCCGCGAATGCAGCCACCGCAACGAAGGTGTCGCTGGCAAGCAGCTTGTCGAGATAGCGGTCATCCGGCTGCCTCGCGACGTAGGCGACCGGGTCGCCGAATGCAACCCCGAACATGCGCAGCATCGCGCGCATTGCGGCCACGTCGCCGGCGCGAAGCGTCCTGACAAGCGGCGTTCGATCCATGGTCACGATGCCTGCGCCGTGCCGGCGGGCGTGCCGGCGACGTCGAACTTCCAGTACACCTGATCGACGCGCTTGCCCGGCCGGTCCCGCATGGCGGTCTTCAGCGTCTGGCCGAGCGCGTGCGACTGCGCGACGGCGTGCGTGGCGCGGACGAACACGATCGCGCGATCGTTGTCGAGCACGAGCGAGCGGACGGTCGCGTCGACACCCTGCTCGCGCAGCCACGCCTGGGCAGCGCGGTCGAGCTCCTGGTCGGACGCGTCGATCAGCACGCGCCGGTTGAGCGCGGCGAGAACAACCGCCATCGCGCCGAGGATCAGCGCCACGACGATCGCCACGGTCGCGTCGAACTCGGGATGCGGGCCGAAGAGGTAGCCCGCGCCTGCGACGAGCAGCGTGAGCAGGATGCCGAACAGCGCGACGCCGTCCTCGAGCAGCACGGCGAGCACCGTCGTGTTGTTGCGGTTTTCCGTGAGCCCGCGGCGGCCGCCGATCTCCCTCCACGCGATCCGGAACGTCCACGATTCGAGCGCCAGCGCGAACACGAGCAGCCCGACCACCAGCGGCGTGAACGGTGCCACCTCGGCGGGATGCAGCAGCGATTGAATCCCGTGATAGAGATTGATGCCGCAGCCGATGAAAAAGACGCTCACCGCCGACACGAGCGCCCAGAAGTATTTCTCCTGCCCGCGGCCAAACGGATGCTCGTGGTCGGGACCGCCACGCCCGCGCACCTCGCCGACCTTGAGCAGCACCTGGTTGCCGACGTCGGCGAGCGAATGAACCGTCTCGGCGAACAGCGTCGGCGACCCGGTGACGAACCAGCCGAATCCCTTGGCGACCGCGATGGCTCCGTTGGTCGCAATGGATATGGTGACGGAATTCGACATTGCGCGTCGCGATGCGGTCAGCGCGGCTGCGGGGTGGCTGCCGCGACCCTCAACTCCGGATCTGCCCGCTTCCGAACACCACCCACTTGCGCGACGTCAGGCCTTCGAGACCCACGGGGCCGCGCGCGTGAAGCTTGTTGGTCGAGATGCCGATCTCCGCGCCCAAGCCGTATTCGAAGCCGTCGGCGAAGCGCGTCGACGCGTTGATCAGCACCGAGCTCGAATCGACTTCGCGCAGGAAGCGCATCGCGTTGCCGTGATGCGCGGTGACGATCGCGTCCGTATGCTGCGAGCCGTATTTCGCGATGTGGTCGATCGCGGCGTCGAGGTCGTCGACGATCCGCACGGCGAGGATCGGCGCGAGATACTCGGCGTACCAGTCGTCCTCGGTGGCGGCTTTCATCGCAGGCACGAGCGCGCGCGCTCGCTCGCAGCCACGCAGCTCGACGCCCTTGTCGACGTAGACCTGCGCGAGCGGCGGCAGCACGCGCGGCGCGATGTCCGCGTGGACGAGCAGCGTTTCCATCGTGTTGCACGGGGAATAACGCTGCGTCTTGGCGTTGTCGGCGACGCGGATCGCCATGTCGACGTCGGCGGTCGCGTCGATGAATACGTGGCATACGCCGTCGAGATGCCGGATCACCGGCACCTTGGCCTCGCGCGCGACGCGCTCGATCAGGCTCTTGCCGCCGCGCGGCACGATGACGTCGACGTGCGCGTCGTCGGTGATCAGGCAGCCGACCGCCGCGCGGTCGGTCGTCGCGACGACCTGCACCGCGTTCTGCGGCAGGCCGGCCGCGCGCAGGCCCTCGTGCACGCAGGCCGCGATCGCCTGGTTGCTGTTCAGCGCCTCCGAGCCGCCGCGCAGGATCGACGCGTTGCCCGACTTGAGGCACAGTCCCGCCGCGTCGGCGGTAACGTTGGGGCGCGACTCGTAGACGATGCCGACGACGCCGAGCGGCACGCGCATCAGGCCGACCTGGATGCCCGACGGCCGATAGCGCAGATCGCCGATCTCGCCGACGGGATCGGGCAGCGCGGCGATCGCTTCGAGGCCCTCGGCCATGGCAGCGATGGTCTTCGGCGTCAGCGTCAGCCGATCGACGAAGGCCGCGTCCTGCCCCGCGGCGCGCGCAGCGGCGACATCTGCGGCGTTGGCCGCGAGCAGGCGGGCTTCGTTGCGGCGAATCGCGCCAGCCATCGCCAGTAACGCGGCGTCCTTCGCCGCGGTGTCGGCGCGCGCGAGCGTGCGCGCCGCGGCGCGCGCGGCTTCGCCTACGCCGCGCATGTAGGCGTCGACGTCGGCGAACGTGCCGAGACCGGGGACGTTGAGATTCGTCATCCGGGCATTCTAACGCGGACCTCGCCGGGGAAATTTGGTCAGTCCCCTCGCATCAGCGCGAGGAGATCAGCGGCCGAAGGCACGACGACGGCCTCGCCTTCGGCCAGGATGCTGTCGGCGAGCGCTCGCTTGTCGTGATGCAGCGCGACGATGCGTTCCTCGACCGTGCCCCGGGTGACGAACCGATAGACCGTCACCGGCCGGCTTTGCCCGATCCGGTGCGCACGTCCCGTCGCCTGGTCCTCGGCCGCCGGATTCCACCACGGATCGGTGATCAGGACGTAGTCGGCGGCCGTGAGGTTGAGTCCGAACCCACCCGCCTTGAGGCTGATCAGGAACAGGTCGCCCTCGCCGGACTGGAATGCGGCCACACGGCGCGTGCGCTCACCTCCAGGGGTCGCGCCGTCGAGATATTGATACGCGATGCCCGCGGCATCCAGTGGCTGCCGGAGCAGCGTCAGGAAATCCACGAACTGGCTGAACACGAGCGTCTTGTGGCCGTTCGCGACAAGCTCGGTCGCGAGTTCTCTGAACGCCTGCACCTTGGCGCCGGTAGCGGCGAATCCGGGGCTCGCGAGCCGCGGATCGCAGGCGGCGCGCCGCAGCCGGGTGAGCTGCGCGAGGATGTTGAGACGCGCCTGCGAAGCGGGCTCCGCGGACAGCGTCCGGTCCGCGTCGGCAATCGCCTGCCGGCGCAGCGCTTCGTAGTGCGCAGTCTCCGCCGCATCGGGTACCACGGCCACCACGAGCTCGGTGCGTGGCGGCAGCTCCTGCAGCACCTGCGCCTTCGTCCGGCGCAGCATGAACGGGCCGATCAGCCGTCGCAGGAGCTGCTGCGCATCGCGATCGCGTTCGCGCTCGATCGGAACCGCGAAGCGCTCGTTGAAGCGGGCGAGCGAACCGAGCAGACCCGGATTGGCGAAACGCATGATCGACCACAGTTCCGACAGGCGATTTTCGACCGGCGTTCCGGTGAGCGCCAGTTTGAAATCCGCCGCCAGATCGAAAACGGCGAGCGACCGCTTGGCCGCAGCGTTCTTGATCGCCTGCGCCTCGTCGGCGATCACCGTGTGCCACGTGCGCGCGCCGAAGCGCTCCCGGGCCTGCTGCAAAAGGGCGTAGGAAACGACGATGACGTCCATCGGCCCTGCATTCGCGATCAGCGAATCGCGCTGCGCTTCGCCGTAGATCGCGACATTGAGCGTGGGCGCGAAGCGCAGCGCCTCGGCCTGCCAGTTGCCGCACACGGACGTGGGTGCAATGACGAGCGCCGCGCCGGCCGGCGCGCGCGCGAGCAGCACCGCCAGGCCCTGCAAGGTCTTGCCGAGACCCATGTCGTCGGCGAGGCAGCCGCCGAGCCCGGCGGCGGCGAGGCGCATCGCCCACGCAAAGCCATCGGCCTGGTAGGCGCGAAGCTCCGCCTGCAGCGTACTCGGCGGCGACGGCGCCTGCGCCTGCGCGGCATGCAAGCGCTCGATCGCGGCGCGAAATTCGCGATCGGATTGCAGCGGCGCGCCTTCCAGCACCATGTCGAGCCACCCGGCGGCGATCCTTGGCACGCGCACGCCGTCCTTGCCCGGCTCGACGACCGCGGCGAGCTCGTTCAACCGCTGCTTGAGCGAGCGCGTGAGCGCAACGTAGACACCGTCTCCCATCGGAACGAACCGGCTGCGCGCTTGCGCTGCGGCGAGCAGCGTTTCGAAGTCGAGCACCAGGTTCTCGTCGACCGCGGCGCGCCCGCGCAGGCGGAACCAGTCGCGCTCGCCGGTCACGACCAGCGCGAGTTGCGGCGCATCGACCGTGTGCACGCGCACCGGCTTGCCCTTCGGCCACTCGACCGCGGCGACGCCGGGCAGCTTCGGCAACGCTTCGACGGTGTCGAGCGCCTGCTCGGCATCGGCGATCGCCCATTCGAAGCCGCCACTTGCGTCGGCGGGCTCGTCGAGCCAGGGCAGCGCGTCCTGCACCGCGACGATGTTCGTGCGCTCGGCCGCAAGATCGCGCCGTGTCCCCACCGTCTCGCCGTCGACAGCGGCCATCAGGCGCGCGCGGCCGACCCCGGGCGGCAGGCGCGGCCCCGCGGGCCCGAGCGGAGCGACGACGATCCGCAGCATCAAGAGTTCGCCGACGGGCCAGAGCTCTGCGCGCAGCCTGGAATCGGCCGCGACTTCCTGCGCCGGCTGAGCGTGGTCGGCGTGCACCTGGAAGTGCCCCGCGAGCGCGTGCAGCGCCTGCTGGAGGTCCGCGCCCGCGGACGCGGGCACCGCGGTGCGCCGGGCGAGCAGTTGCGCGGCACGCCGCTGCGCAGCCGTCAGTCGGATGACGCGCACGCGCTGCGGCGTGTCCTGGACGAGGGTGATCGTGCGCAGCGCTTCGGCATCGCGGCGCCCGCCGGCATCTTCGTGGTAGCCGCTCGCGTCCGAATCGTCTTCGTCATCGCTTTCGTCGCCGTCCGCGCGCAACGCGGGCGTGACCTGCATCAGGTACCCGTCACCTTCCTTGACCACTTCGATTTCCGGCGTTCCCTCCACCAGGTCGATCGTTTGTTCGGGCGCATCCGCGAGGACGATGGCCGGATGGCCGATCAACGCCATCACTGCGGCGGCGCGATCGATCGTGAAGCTTCGCGCGTAGACACGGTCCTGGCGAATCGCGCGGGCCACTTTGGCGTCCCAGGGCGGCAAGCGCTCGCTGCCGGCGATACGGGCGAGGCTAGTGGGCTTGGGCTTGCTCCAGCCCCGCGGCCCGCGCTTCTGCTCGAGCGGCTCGATCGACTGCAGCGCACCGCGCTTGCCGATGCGCAGCGCCCAGACTATGCGCGAAGACTCCGTACCCGCCGCGCCGGGCGCCGCCTCCGCGCCGAGCGCCTGCAGGGCCGCCAGCACGGCACGCCAATGTTCGCGCGGGCCGCTGGCGAAAAAGCCTGCCGGCGGCTCCTCGTCGCGCAACACGGCCTCGGCCGCGTCTACCTGCGCCGCCAGCCACGTGAACCCGCAGGCGGCGAGCGGCTGGCGCAGCGCATCCGCACGCCTGGCGAGCGCGCCTTCGTCACGCCACTTGCCCTTGTCCCATCCCAGCGCGTCGCGACCGAGCCAGGCCGCGAGCATCAGCTTCCACAGCCCATCGATGCCCGTGCTCGAAGCTGCGGCGGGGTCGAATGCGTGCGGCTCCAATGCGGCGTCGCCCAGCCGAACGTCGATCGCATGCGCCCAGCGGCCCCATCCGTCGAACGGGCTGGGCTTGCGCTTGCCGGCTTCGCCGAGGCAGAACTTGCGCGCGAGCGCGAGGTGGCGCGGGGTTTGCTGGGCGAGCAGCGCCAGCGGATAGAGCCACGCGATCGTCGCCGGGAGCGTCCGCGAGCGCGCGCCGACTTCCCGCTGATGCAGCTTCATGGCGGACTCGAACGCCGCCTGCGCGTCGCTCCACCGGCCCTCCTGCACCTGCAACGCGGCGCGCAGCACGCCGGCGGCACCTACGTCCAGCCCTTCGAGTGCTTCGACGGCACCGCCGCGCTCGCGCCGGTGGATGAGGAACTCGCCTGCCGCGAGGCGCAGATGATGCGGCACTTCCGCCCGCCCGCTCGCGACCTTGCTCACGGCCCATTCGCATAACGGCAGCACGTCGGCTCGCCACGAGCCGTTGGTTTCGTTGACCGCTATGGACGCCAGATCCCAGCGCCACGACGGGGTGATCCGCTCGAAGAGCGCAGCGTCGAACGCCGGGAAGGCGGCGCTCCAGGCGACTTCGTTCCAGTTATGCGTCCGCCCGATCGTTTCCCGCAACCTGCCGAGATCCTTCGCCGGCGTACCGGAGAAGAGTTCGAGGCGTACAAAGGCGATGGTCGCGGCCGGGTCGTACAACGGCCATTGGTACTGCGCGCGCTCGGGGCGGAATGCGTCGAGACGTTGCAGCGCGGAGCGCAATGCCGCAGCGGGAAAGCTGTCGAGGAGCTCGCGATACAGCGCGCTCCGCAGGTTGTCGGCGAGCCGGAAGTAGCCTTCGCGCCGGGGCATGTCGCAAAGCGATCCGCGAAGGCGGAGCTCCGCAAGCGCGCGCTTGACGTCGTCCTGCGTGAATGGCCGGCGATCGTGCCGCTGCCAACCCAGCGCCGCGAGGAGGCTGATCAGCGCCGAGCGCGATCGATAGGTCCACAGCAGCGCGAGCGCCAGCGCGATCTTATGCGTGTCCGCCGCAGCAGCCGCGGGCGCGTGAGCCTCCGGCGGCGGTGGAGGCTCGCGCACCTGCGGCGGCTGCGGAAACAACTGTCTCGTGGCACCCGAGCCCCCGGCACCCGGGTCCCTGCCGGCGCCATGTGCCAGCCAGGCAAGCCCCAACGCGACCGCGTGCTTGCAGAATTCGCCTTCCTCGCCGATCGGGCAGCTGCAGGCGTAGTCGATCTCGCCGTCGGCATCCGCGGCGAGGCGCACGCAATATCGCTGCGTTCCCACGACGTCGGCGCGAACCTCGTTCGCGGCAATCTGCAGCCGGCCGACCGCGCCGTCGCGAAAATAGGTTCGACCGCGCGCGAGCGTGCGGGCGTCGGCGAGCGCCTCGATGGCGTCGCGTGTCACGCAATCGGCCAGGCTTGCGGGCATCGGTGAGCTACCACTTTGTGCGGAGCGCTCGGAAGTTGTGGTTGACCATCGAGATGTGGGTGCTGAACTGTCCGGCAAAGTGAGTTGGTCGTCGACCCGATCGTTCTGGGCGAGATCCGGTTCGGCATTCATCTTCTGCCGGCGGGAAGGCGCCGTCGCAGCCTCGAAACATGGTTTGATGCGGGCGTGGCAAGGATCACCTGCGTTCCATGGGACGCGCAGACGGGTCTGCGCTGGGCAGAACTTCTTTCCCAACTGCGCAGATCCGGCCGGGCCTTGCCGATCAAGGACAGTCTGATCGCCGCGACGGCGCTCGTCCACGGTTTCATTGTTGCCACCCGCAACACGCGCGACTTCAAGAAGGCTGGCGTAAGAGTCGTTGATCCATTCGCGTGATGAGTGCCAGGTTGCTGCCGCACAACGCTCACCGTGCACGCGCGGGGTTCAGCGTCTCAACGCCTGCGTCGGTGCCCATCAGGATCACGTCGGCGCCGCGCCGCGCGAACAGCCCGACGGTGACGACGCCGACGATCGCGCGGACGCGGTCTTCGAACTCGACCGGGTTCATGATCGACAGTCCGTGCACGTCGAGGATCGCGTTGCCGTTGTCGGTGGTGAATCCGGTACGAAGGGCCGGGCGCCCGCCGAGCTTCACGAGCTCACGCGCAACGTAGCTGCGCGCCATCGGGATCACCTCGACGGCCAACGGGAAGCGGCCCAGCACCTCGACGAGCTTCGTCTTGTCGATAATGCAGACGAACCTGCGCGCCACGGCAGCGACGATCTTCTCGCGCGTCAGCGCGCCACCGCCGCCCTTGATCATCGCGCCATGCTGCGTGACCTCGTCCGCGCCGTCGACGTAGACGGGGATGTCGTCGACGTTGTTGAGTTCGTCGACGAGGATGCCGTGCGACTTCAGCCGCTCGGCCGATTTCACCGAGCTCGATACCGTGCCGCGAATCCGGTGCCTGATCTTCGCGAGCTCGTCGATGAAGAGATTCGCCGTGGACCCGGACCCGATGCCGATCCACGCGTCGTCGACGACGTACTCGATCGCGGCGCGCGCGACCGCCTGCTTCTGCTCGTCTTGCGTCATGATTCTCGTCTCAGACGGGAAAGGTCTTGAGGACCTCGTCGCCGTAGTGATTGATGACTTTGACGGCGATCTTTCCGGTCTTCGGCACGTCGAACGGCCTGCTCACCGTCGAGTAAAGCGCTGACCAGGCGGCCTCGTCGACATCGGCGCGCAGCGCGCGCTTGAGCTTCTCATACGGTTCGTCGGCGCCTGTGAAGTACGCATGCCTGACGAAGAAGCTCTCGCCGTTGTAGGCCGTGTCAATGAACCAGCACGCGATGTCGTCGGTCGACCGCGAGCGGATTTCGCCCGTCGTCGGGTCGTAGACGTCCACGCCCTTGATCTCGACGACCTTGCCCTCGTCTTTGACGATTCGCACGTCTGGCTCACCGAACACCATGAAGAGGTTCCCGGCGCCGGTCTTCTTGAGCAGCTCGTCTCCCATCGCGAGGTCCGGGTTCATCCGGGTGACCAGCACGTTGAGCTTGCCGTAGCGCTTCGCTTCCTCGGAGACATGAGGGCCGAACGCGAAGCCGCAGATCAGGAGCACGTCGAAGCCCACGCCCTGCACGGCTTCTTTGGCGGCTTCCTTGACGAAGTCCGGCCCGACGGTGCCGTGCTCGGGCCCGAAGGCGACGGCGACCCGCCTGGTCTTGCCATCCGCGTCGGTGAACTCGCCCGACGCCTGCAGCCAACTGCCGGCATAGGCGTCCAGCCGGTCGAACTTGATCCGCAGCCCCTTCTCGGTCCCCTTGACGCCGGATGCGCGCAGGTTGTCGATCAGCATCGTGACGAAGCTGCCCGCATCCTGGATCGGCGCGTAGGCGGGCGACGGGCTTTTCCGCGCGTCCAGCCTCGTCGTCGGGTGCCCCGTGCCGTCGTCGTGCTGCAGCGCGCCGATCGGCGTATCGTCGGCCGCGGCGATCACGCGATGCGGCGACAGGCTCTCGACGGTGAACGGCCCCGCTACCCGGATACGCTTCCCATCCTCGTAGGGCTGGTCGTACAGCGTCTCGGTGTCGGCGTGGCGGGAGATCGCCGCATCGATTTCATGCTGTCGCTCACGGCGAAGCTTCCACCACTCGGCCAACAGTTCCTCGGTTTCCTTCTTCAGCTTGTCGGATTCGAGTGCGTCGACACGCGGCACCTCCCACTCGCGCCACCTTTTGCCCGCGGCCGTGTTCAGCTTCGCAAGAAGTGGGTCGAGCTGCGCCTGCCAGCGCTCATGGATGCGGTCGATGTCGGGGTTGTTGGCGATCGACTTCAGCGTGACGTGCGGCACCCGCCTGTAGACGAAGCCCTTGCGGATATCGTGCGTCGTCTTGTAGTCGGGCGGCGCGATGCCGGTGACCTCCGCCTCCTTCTTGACGCCCTCCGTGCTGTCGGCCAGGTAGTAGTACGGATAGCGCGCGCCCATGAGGCGTGTACGAGCCAGCGCAAGCGCAACGCGGCTCGTATCGACCGTGATCCAGCGGCGGCCCCATTGCTCGGCGACGTAGGCGGTCGTTCCCGAGCCGCACGTGGGATCCAGAACGAGATCGCCGGGGTCGGTGGTCATCAACATGCATCGCGCAATTACTTTGGCGTTCGTTTGCACAACATAGACCTTGTCGTCGCCATAGCCTCCACTTGCTGTGTCCATCCAAGCATTTGAGAGAGGAAAGAACGGAAAATCGCTGACATACCGCCGGAACGAAAGTGTAGATCCGTACGCCTCTAATCGATTCGCTGCTGAAAGGCGCGAAAATCCTTGCGCGTTGGTCTTCCAGCCACCTTTCCCCGGAGAGAATGCTCCGCCTTGGTACGTAACGTCCATGCTGGTTGACGAACTTGATGACGCTGAGGTGAGCGGCGAGCGGCGATAGACAGTCGCCCCCGCCGGGATAGAAGTTGGATCGTTCAATTCCTGCGAAGACATTCGCTGATGCTCGCCAGTCGCAAGCCGCAAGAAGTCATAGTTGACCCAACCGATTCCCTCGCGCGCAACAAAAGGCGTTCGATGCTTGACCTGGGTCCGAGAGCGCGCGTACCAAAGCAAGTAGTCATTGGTGTCTGGAAGCAAGTCACCTGACTGAGTCGTTGTCTTCCGAAAGTTTATGATGCTGCAGAAATTCTCGCTCCCCATAACCTCGTCCAACAGGCACCTCACGATATGTACGTTCTCTTCGCCAATCTGGACGAACACGCTTCCCGACATGGAAAGCAAGTCGCGCACTGCCGTGAGGCGATCGCGTAGATACGCTAAGTAGGAGTGAATGCCCAGTTCCCATGTGTCGCGGAATGCTTTCACGACTTCGGGATCGCGTGAGGCGTCCTCGCCTTTGCCGTCTTTCACCTCGCGCTTGCGGGTGCTGACCTGCCAGTTCAACCCGAACTTGATTCCGTACGGCGGGTCGATGTAGATCATCTGTACCTTGCCCTTCAGCCCCTCCTTCTCGGCGAGTGAGGTCATCACGGTCAGCGAATCGCCGAGGATCATGCGGTTCGACCAGTTCTGTTCGTGCTCGTAGAACTCGATCAAATTCTCGAACGCGATCCCGTTGAAGTCCGAAAACAGATCGGCCTGCGATTCGGCGTCCTTGCGCGCTTCGGCGCGCACACTCTCGACGATCGCCTGCGGATGAACCTTTTCCTGGATGTAGATCGGCACGACCGGCACGGCGAGCGGATGGCGGTCCTGCTCGTCCTTGCCCTTCCAGACGAGCTGCGGGTCGAGCGACGGATCGCGCGGGTAGAGCATCGTCCTGGGCGCCTTCTCGGCCTCGGCAACGAAGTCGCGCAGCTCCTCGGTGGGGATGTTGACCTGCTTGTCGCCGTGCTTGTGGGCGGTGACGGGGATCGTTCCGTGGCTCTTGCTGTTACGTGGCGGCATGGTTGTCTCGAGCGGTCCGAAACCGAGTGGTTGCCAAAATTGCGAACCGCGACCGGCGCGTCGCAATGCGCGAGAAGGGCATTATCCGGGCGCTGGCTCGGCCGAAAGGCCGATGGGAATGCGTTGCGGTGGGGGTTAGCATTTTTGCGAACCACCCGGAAAAGCGATACGTCACCGTGGAAGACCGCTCGAGGATTCTGGCGCAGAATCTCACCTCACTGGCTGAAGCCACGCGCGAAGATCGCCGCTCGCGCACGCTCGCAGCGGATCGCACGTTGCAGGCGCTCGTGGCGGATCTCGTGGCCGCTCGCGCGGCCGTGTGCATGACGCAGGGGGAAGTGGCAGCGAGGATGGGGACGACGAAAAGCGTCGTCTCGCGCCTCGAAAGCGGGACCCGCACCCGGCCGACGTTACGCTCGATTGAAAGGTACGCGCTCGCGGTGGGCGCGTCCGTCGAGATACGCGTGCGAACGGATCGATGGTCCTGCAGCGCGGTGGAGGGGCCATCGCTACACCGGCGTCGCACTCGCAGCGCGTCGAAACACCGCTCGGATCGTCGGCTCCTCGTTCCACGGGTCGGCGACCTCGACGAACGCCCAGCGGCCGAACGTCCCCTCGTTGTTGATTGCCGGCACCCACAGGTCTCGCGCGGTCGCCACCTTGGCCGCTTTGTCCTTCCTGGCCTCGCCTGACACCTCGACGATCAGGTTGAGAAGGTCGCTTGCGCCGTTGCCGTCGTCGAGCCGGACGATGAAGTCGGGCGTGTAGGCGCGCTCGTCGCCGTTGAGCGTGTTGGGAATCGTGAAGCCGAGGTTGTGGCTCTTCACGTAGCAGGCGACCTCGGGCATCGCCTCCAGCACTTGCGCCATCTTCTGCTCCCACGACTGGGTGTCGGCCACGACGTGCGACACGTGGCACTTCTTGGGGTCAGTCCTCCACGTGGGCCGCGTCGTGTCGAAGTCGACGAAGCGAGTCGACCCGACGGTGTCGTACGGCCGCAGGATCGGCATCAGCGTCTTCTCGCCGTCGGTGGCCTGCACGATCGAGTGATAGATGCGGTCGGCGGCATCGTGCGTTAAAGCGTCACGCGGCGCATGTCCGCGAGCAGCGACGCGTAGTACGCGTTGAAGCGCGCAGCCGCCGCGCCGTCGATCACGCGATGGTCCCACGACAGCGACAGCGGCAGGATCAGCCGCGGCACGAACGCCGTCCCGTCCCATACGGGCTGCGTCGCCGCGCGGCACACGCCGAGAATCGCCACTTCCGGCGCGTTGATGATCGGCGTGAAATAGGTGCCGCCGATGCCGCCGAGGCTCGAGATCGAGAACGTCCCGCCCTGCATGTCGGCGGGTCCGAGCTTGCCCTCGCGCGCCCTGGCGGAAAGCTCGCCCATTTCCCGCGCGATCGCGAGCACGCCTTTCCGGTCGGCGTTCTTGACCACCGGCACGACCAGTCCGTTGGGCGTGTCTGCCGCGAAGCCGATGTTCCAGTAGCTCTTGTAGACGATGCTGTCGCCGTCGAGCGAGGCGTTGAACTCGGGAAACCTTTTCAGCGCGGCGACTGCCGCCTTGATCAGGAACGCGAGCATCGTCACCTTGACGCCGCTCCTCTCGTTCTCCTTGTTGAGCTGGACGCGGAAAGCTTCCAGGCCGGTGATGTCGGCATCGTCGTGGTTGGTGACGTGCGGGATCGACACCCAGTTGCGATGCAGGTTCGCCCCGGAGATCTTCTTGAGCCGCGACAATGCCTTCGACTCCACGGGCCCGAACTTCGCGAAATCGACCTGCGGCCAGGGGAGCACGTCGAGCGCGCCGCCCGCAGCGCCGGCCCTCGACGTCGCTGCCCCCGCACCCGACAGCGCCTCCTTCACGAACCGCTGCACATCCTCTTGCAGGATCCGACTCTTCGGACCGCTGCCTTGCACGCGGGAAAGATCGACGCCGAGCCGGCGCGCGAACGCGCGCACCGACGGCGAGGCGTGCGCGGCGACGAAGGCCGCGCCCGTCGGCGCGGGCGCGGAACCTTGGGCCGGGTGAGCCGGGCCCGGCGCCCGTGCTGAATCCTCGGCCGACGCAGCCGCGGGCTGCGCGGGCGGTGACGCGGGCGGCGACGCCGCCGCCTGGGCCGCCGGCGTCGCGGCTGCCTGGGGCGCCGCCTCCTGCGCCGTCGCGCCTTCCAGCGTCAGCAGCGCGCTGCCTTCACTCACCTTGTCGCCCGCCTTCACCTTGACGTCCTTGACGACACCGGCGGCGGGCGAGGGCACGTCCATCGTCGCCTTGTCCGATTCCAGCGTGACGAGCGCATCCTCGGCCTTCACCGTGTCGCCGGGCTTGACCAGCACCTCGATCACCGGGATGTCCTTGAAGTCGCCGATGTCCGGCACCCTGACGTCGATCGCGCTCATTCGATTGGCCTCATACCGACCACGGCGCCGGCTTGGCGCGGTCGAGCGCGTACTTGTCCATCGCCTCGCGAACCTTCGACGCCGGAACCTTGCCCTCGTCTGCGAGCGCCTTCAGCGCGGCGACCGTCACCCAGCGCCGGTCGACCTCGAAGAAGTGGCGCAGCTTTTCGCGCGTGTCGGAGCGGCCGAAGCCGTCGGTGCCGAGCACCACGTAGCGCGCCGGGACGAACTGGCGGATCTGCTCGGCGAAGGCGCGAATGTAGTCGGTCGCCGCGATCACCGGCCCCGCAACGCCCTTCAGGCACGATTCGACGTACGGTACCTGCGGCTTTCCCGTCGCAGCCAGCATGTTCGCGCGCGTCGCCGCATGGCCGTCGCGCGCGAGCTCCGTGAACGAGGGGCAGCTCCACAGGTCCGATTCGACGCCCCAGTCGCTGCGCAGCAGGTCCGCCGCGGCGATCACCTCGCGAAAGATCGTCCCCGATCCCAGCAACTGCACGCGCGGCGCCTTCGCGCTTTTGCCCCCGGCGGCGCCCGCCCTGAATTTGTACATCCCCTTGATGATCGATGGCGCCGCGCCCTCGGGCATCGCCGGGTGCGTGTAGTTCTCGTTCATCACGGTCAGGTAGTAGTAGACGTCCTCCTGGTCGGCGTACATCCGGCGCAAGCCGTCCTGGATGATCACGGCGAGCTCGAAGGCGAACGTCGGGTCGTACGAAATGCAGTTCGGCACCGTCATCGAGTACAGGTGAGAATGGCCGTCCTCGTGCTGCAGGCCTTCGCCGTTGAGCGTCGTGCGCCCGGCCGTGCCGCCGAGCAGGAAGCCGCGGCACCGCATGTCGCCCGCGGCCCACGCGAGATCGCCGACGCGCTGGAAGCCGAACATCGAATAGAAGATGAAGAAGGGGATCATCGGCACGTCGTGCGTCGAGTAAGACGTTGCCGCGGCGATCCAGTCGCACATGCCGCCGGCTTCGTTGATGCCTTCCTGAAGGATCTGGCCGTGCTTGTCCTCGCGGTAGAACATCAGCTGGTCGTGGTCCTGCGGCGTGTAGAGCTGACCCTGCTGGTTCCAGATGCCCAGCTGCCGGAACATGCCCTCCATGCCGAACGTTCGCGATTCATCCGGCACGATCGGCACGATGTGCTGGCCGATGTTCTTGTCGCGCAGCAGCGTCTGCAGGATCTGCACGAACGCCATCGTCGTCGAGATCTCGCGTTCGTCGGTGCTCGTCAGGAAGCGTTCGAGCGCGGACAGCCCGGGCACGGTCAGCGCGGCCGACTTGCGCCGCCGCTGCGGCAGGTAGCCGCCCAGTTCCATCCGCCGCGCACGCATGTATTCGAGTTCCGGTGAGCCTTCCGGAAAATTGACGAACGGCACGTCCTCGAGCTTTTCGTCGGTCACCGGAATGCCGTAGCGATCGCGGATGAACCGGATCGAGTCGAGCGTCATCTTCTTCTGCTGGTGCGTGATGTTCTGCGCTTC
>JBDSLT010000020.1:0-6620 GCA_039916265.1 Casimicrobiaceae bacterium
GCGCCGATGTCCCGGTAGACGGTGCGAAGGCTCACGCCGAGTTCGCGCGCCAGCGCGGCGCCGCTCACCGGAAAGCGGTGCGCGCGCAGGCGCTGGAGGAGGTCGAGCAGGCGTTCGGCGCGGGACATGGGCTTCGCGGCATGCTGCCATATTCTGGCAGTAGCGTTGGTTTCGTCCCCACGAATTAGGCCATTTGGCTACTGGATCGAACGATCGTTCTATCCTATACTCACGTCAATCGGGGCCGAAACCAGATCATTTCGACCTGCCAACGCCGCCCGCGATCGTTTGGAAAGAGGCCTACACTCATGTCTCTCGCGCTCGCATCCTCCTCTGCAGGACACACCATGGACGACAACAAGAGCAAGGCGCTCGCCGCCGCGCTCGCACAGATCGAAAAGCAGTTCGGCAAGGGCTCGATCATGAAAATGGGCGAGGCGCAGATCCAGAACGACCTGCAGGTCGTCTCCACGGGCTCGCTCGGCCTCGACATCGCGCTCGGCGCGGGCGGGCTGCCGCGGGGGCGGGTCGTCGAAATCTACGGGCCCGAAGCGTCGGGCAAGACCACGCTCTGTCTTCAGGTCGTGGCACAGGTACAGAAGGCAGGCGGCACGGCGGCGTACATCGACGCCGAGAACGCGCTCGACCCTGTCTATGCGGGCAAGCTCGGCGTCGATGTGCCCAACCTGCTGATCTCGCAGCCGGACACCGGCGAGCAGGGCCTCGAAATCGCCGACATGCTGGTGCGCTCCGGCGGTATCGACATTATCGTCATCGATTCGGTCGCGGCGCTCGTGCCCAAGGCGGAAATCGAGGGCGAGATGGGCGATCAGCTCCCGGGCCTGCAGGCGCGGCTGATGAGCCAGGCGCTGCGCAAGCTGACGTCGAACATCAAGCGCGCCAACGTGCTGGTGATTTTCATCAACCAGATCCGCATAAAAATCGGCGTGATGTTCGGCAACCCGGAGACCACCACCGGCGGCAATGCGCTCAAGTTCTACGCGTCGGTGCGACTCGACATCCGGCGCATCGGCGCGATCAAGCGCGGCGAGGAGGTCGTCGGCAACGAGACGCGGGTCAAGGTCGTGAAGAACAAGATCGCACCGCCGTTTCGCGAGGCGCTGTTCGACATCCTCTACGGCGAGGGCATTTCGCGCGAAGGCGAGATCGTCGAGCTCGGCGTGAATCACCGGATCGTCGAGAAATCGGGCGCGTGGTACGCGTACAACGGCGACAAGATCGGGCAGGGCAAGGACAATGCACGTGAGTTCCTGCGGGAGCATCCCGAAATCGCCGCGGAGATCGAGGCGAAGATTCGCGAGACAGTCGGGGTGCCGACGCCGGCGCGCATCAAGCCCGACACGAACGGGGCGGACGCTTAGCGGCTGGTTTTGCGCGTGCCGGCACGCAATGCGCCCGCCAGGTCGAAGCTGTCGCTGAAAGCGACGGCGGTGCGACTCCTGGCGCGTCGCGAGTACGGCCGCATCGAGCTCGGCGAGCGCCTGGTTTTGCGTGGCGCGCTGCGCGAAGAGGTCGCAGGCGTTCTCGACGAGCTCGAGCAGCAGGGCTACCTTTCCGATGAGCGCTACGCGCAGGCGCTCGTCGCGCAAAAGGCAGGCAGTTTCGGCAGGCGGGCGATCGCCCATGCGCTGAAGGAAAGGCGCGTCGCGACGGCTGCTGCCGTCGACGCGCTGCGCTCGCTCGATGGCACCGACGAGCTCGCGCAGGCAACCGCGCTGTGGCAGCGCCGTTTCGGACAGGCGCCGCGCGACGAGCGCGACAAGGCGCGACAGGTGCGTTTCCTGATGGCGCGGGGCTACAGCACATCCGTCGCGCTCAAGGTGCTTCGTGCGGCCGGCACGTATTCTCCCGCGGATCCTGCAGACGCCGATCCCGTTTGAGGCCTGCGACCGTCCCGGCGGGCAGGACAGTTTCAAGTTATCATTCAAAGTCTTGCCCAGTCTCGAATCCGAGGCGCGCCCGCGCGTCACGCGCGCGGCGGTGGCCATCGGACGCCCCATGAACGTCGCCGAAATCCGCAGCAAATTCATCGACTTTTTCGTCGCGAACGGTCACGCCCATGTCGCGAGCTCGTCGCTCGTTCCCGCGAACGACCCGACGCTGCTTTTCACCAACTCCGGGATGGTCCAGTTCAAGGACGTCTTTCTGGGTGCCGAGCAACGCCCGTACAAACGCGCGACCACGTCGCAGCGCAGCGTTCGCGCGGGCGGCAAGCACAACGATCTCGAGAACGTCGGCTACACCGCGCGGCATCACACGTTCTTCGAGATGCTCGGCAACTTCAGCTTCGGCGACTACTTCAAGCGCGACGCGATCCGCTTCGCCTGGGATCTGCTGACGAAGCACTACGGTCTCGCGCCCGAGCGCCTGTGGACGACCGTCTACGTCGACGATGACGAGGCCTACGACATCTGGACCAGGGAAATCGGCGTCGCGCCCGAGCGCTGCATCCGCATTGGCGACAACAAGGGTGCTCCCTACGCGAGCGACAATTTCTGGCAGATGGCCGACACGGGCCCCTGTGGTCCCTGCTCGGAAGTCTTCTACGATCACGGCCCCGGCGTTTTCGGCGGGCCGCCGGGATCGCCGGACGCCGAGGGCGACCGCTACATCGAGATCTGGAATCTCGTGTTCATGCAGTTCAATCGCGACACCGCCGGCGCCATGACGCCGCTACCGAGGCCGTGCGTCGACACCGGCATGGGCCTGGAGCGGCTCGCGGCCGTCCTGCAGCACGTTAATTCGAACTATGAGATCGACCTTTTCGTCGCGCTGATCGAGGCCGCGGCGCGCGCCACGCGTACGCAGGATCTCGACAATCCGTCGCTCAAGGTGATCGCCGATCACATCCGCGCCTGCGCTTTCCTCATTGTCGACGGCGTGATCCCCGGCAGCGAAGGGCGCGGCTACGTGCTGCGGCGGATCATCCGTCGCGCGATCCGCCACGGCTATCAGCTCGGGCAGAAGAAGCCGTTCTTCCACACGCTGGTCGAGGACCTCGACCGGCAGATGGGCGCGGCCTATCCCGAGCTTTCGCGCGACAAGCTGCGCGTTGCGCAGGTGCTGAAGGCGGAAGAGGAGCGCTTCGGCGAGACGATCGACAACGGCATGCGCATCCTCGACGACGCGCTGGCGGCGCTCGCGAAGGGCGGCGGCAAGCTGATCGACGGCAGGACGGCGTTCACGCTCTACGACACATTCGGCTTTCCGTTCGATCTCACCGCGGACGTCGCACGGGAGCGCGGCGTCGCGGTGGACGAGCAGGCCTTCCAGCGCGAAATGGACGCGCAGCGCCAGCGTGCACGCGCCGCGAGCCAGTTCAAGGCCGGGGATGCGCTCGCCTACGACGGCGCGAAGACGCGCTTTCGCGGTTACGAGACGCTGTCCGACGAAGGCCGCGTCGTCGCGCTCTACAGGGACGGCGTGCGTGTCGAATCGCTTGCCGCGGGCGAGCGCGGCATCGTCGTTCTCGACGTCACGCCGTTCTATGCGGAATCGGGCGGGCAGGTCGGCGACCGCGGCGAGCTCACCAAAGGCGGCACCTGCCTGACGCTCTTCGCGGTCGAGGACACGCAGAAGGTTCAGCCGGACGCGTTCGGACACACGGGCGAGGTGAAGACCGGCGAGCTGCGCATCGGCGACACGGTGGCGGCGCAGGTCGACCATGATGCGCGCGGCCGCACGGTGCGCAATCACTCGGCGACGCACCTGATGCACAAGGCGCTGCGCGACGTGCTCGGTGCGCACGTGACGCAGAAAGGCTCGCTCGTCGACCCCGACAAGACGCGCTTCGACTTCGCGCACAACGCACCGATGACCGACGACGAGATCCGCCGCGTCGAGACGCTGGTCAACGCCGAGGTGATCGAGAACGCGCCTACAGACGCACGTGTGATGCCGATCGCCGATGCGCAGAAGCTCGGCGCGATGATGCTCTTCGGCGAGAAGTATGGCGACGACGTGCGCGTGCTCGACATCGGCAACTCGCGCGAGCTCTGCGGCGGCACGCACGTCGCGCGGACGGGCGACATCGGGCTGTTCAAGATCGTCGGCGAGAGCGGCGTGGCCGCCGGCATCCGCCGCGTGGAAGCGGTGACCGGTCGCGGCGCGGTCGAGTACGTGCAGGCGCAGGACGCGGCGCTCGCGCGCGCCGCGGCGGCGCTGAAGGCGCCGGTGACTGAAATCGAAGCGCGAATCGCGCAGCTCCAGGAGAGCGCGCGGGCCTCCGAGAAGGAGCTCGCGCGCCTCAAGGCCAAGGCCGCCGCCAGCGCGGGGGACGACCTCGCGGAATCGGCGGAAGACGTGAAGGGCACGAAAGTGCTCGCCGTGTCGCTCGACGGCGCCGACGCGAAGGCCCTGCGCGAGACGCTCGACAAGCTGAAGGACAAGCTCAAGTCGGCCGCAATCGTGCTGTCCAGCGTCTCGGACGGAAGGGTGACGCTGATCGCCGGCGTGACGGCGGACCTCACCGCCAAGCTGAAGGCGGGCGAGCTCGTCAACCACGTCGCGCAGCAGGTGGGAGGCAAGGGTGGTGGACGGCCCGACATGGCGCAGGCGGGCGGCAACGACCCGTCGGCATTGCCGGCCGCCCTCAAGTCCGTCCGCGGCTGGGTCGAACAGCGCCTTTAAGTAGGGTCAGACACCACATAGTAAGTCCGACGCAACGACGCTGTTACTCCCCTGGCGGGAAACAAACTAAGTCGTCTCTGACCCTACTTAATTGTTGGCATGGATTCTTCTCCTCAGTTTGCGAGCGACAACAACGCGGGGATCTGTCCCGAGGCGCTGGCGGCGCTGACCGCGGCCAACGGGGGACACGCCACCGCGTACGGCGCCGACGACTGGACGCGGCGCGCGGAGGACGCGATTCGGCGGGTCTTCGATGCCGACGCCGCCGTCTACCTGGTGTTCAACGGCACGGCCGCCAATTCGCTGGCGCTGGCCGCGCTCTGCCGCAATACCGACGCGATCGTTTGTCACGCGAATTCGCACGTCAACGTCGACGAGTGCAACGCGCCGGGCTTTTTCAGCGGCGGCGCGAAGCTGCTCACCGTCGACACGCCTCTCGCCAAGATCACGCCGGCGGCGATGCTCGCCGTCGCCGTGACGCCCCATGACGAGCATGCATCGCGCCCGCGCGCCGTCACGGTGACGCAGGCCACCGAATTTGGCACCGTGTACACGGCCGGCGAGCTTCGCGCGCTCTGCGACGCCGCGCACGCACGCGGGATGAAGGTTCACATGGACGGCGCACGCTTTGCGAACGCCGTCGCATCGCTTGACTGCCACCCGGCGGACATCGCGCAGCGCACCGGCGTCGACGTGCTGTCGTTCGGCGGCACCAAGAACGGTCTGCCGATCGGCGAGGCGATCGTTTTCTTCGACCGCACGCTCGCCGACGAATTCGCCCGGCGGCGCAAGCAGGGCGGGCAGCTTGCGTCGAAAATGCGCTTTGTCGCCGCGCCGTGGATCGGCGTGCTGGAGAGCGGCGCGTGGTTGACGCACGCCGCGCACGCGAACGCGATGGCGCGCCGGCTGTGCGCGGCCGTCGAGCGCGTCCCCGGCGCGCGGCTGATCGCCCCGACCGAGGCCAACGGCGTATTTGCGCACCTGCCGCCCGCCGTCATCGCGGGACTGCACGCGCGCGGCTGGCACTTCTACGTGTTCGTCGGCGACACCGGCTGCCGCTTCATGTGCGCGTGGGATACCACCGTCGAAGCCGTCGACCGCTTCGCCGCCGACATGAACGAGCTGGCGGCGCGCGCTGCCTGAACCCATCACTCCTTGCGAGGTCCCGCGATGTCGTCGAGCAAACCGGTAGTGTTCGTCCGCTGCGCCGCGGTCGCGTCGCTCTTCGCGTCGCTCGCGTCCACCGCGCTCGCCCATCACGGCTGGAGCGAGTACGACTCCGCCACGCTGCTCACGATCAGCGGCACGATCGAGGAGTCGAGTTACGAGCATCCGCACGGCTACATCAAGCTGAAGGCGCCGGGCAAGACCTGGGTCGCCGTGCTGGCACCGCCGTCGCGGATGGACAATCGCGGCCTGTCGAAAGAACTGCTCAAGGCCGGCGCCACGGCCACCGTCGAGGGTTACGCCAATCGCGACAAGCCGGAGGAGATGCGCGCGGAGCGCATCACCCTCGGCGGCAAGACCACCGAGCTTCGCTAGCGCGCCGACACCATGGCGAGCGCAGCGCATGCCGTCGAGGCGTCGGGCGTCGGCCGCTGGATGCGCGAGTCGCTGTGGGCTTATCCGGGCGTGGAGATCGTCCACATTGCGGGACTCGGCTTGCTGTTCGGTTCCATCGTGATCGTGGACCTGCGCCTGCTGGGGCTTGGCCGCGGCGTGCCGGCAACGCGCCTCGCTGCGCTTGCGGTGCCGTGGACGCTGGGCGGTTTCCTGCTCGCGCTTTGCTCGGGCCTGCTGATGTTCAGCGCGCACGCCGACGATTTTCTGGGCAATCGGATATTCCTGCTCAAGATGTCGCTGATTTTCGTCGCGGGGATGAACGCGCTGTGGCTGCATCTCGGGCCCTTCGCGCATGCTGGCGCCTGGAACCTGGACGGCGTGCCGCCCGCGCGCGTCCGCGCCGCCGC
>JBDSLT010000021.1:0-6511 GCA_039916265.1 Casimicrobiaceae bacterium
TCGTCACGCCTGACGGCCGCACGATCGGGCGCCACGACGGCCTCGCCTACTACACGCTGGGACAGCGCCAGGGCCTCGGCGTGGGCGGCACGCGCGACGCTGCGCCCGCGCCGTGGTTCGTTGCAGGTAAGGACCGCGTGCGCAATGCGCTGATCGCGGTGCAGGGACACGACAATCCGCGCCTCTATCGCCGTGAAGTCGACGCGATCGACGTGCATTGGATCGCGGGCCGCGCTCCCGCGCTGCCGCGGCGTCTGGCCGCGAAGACGCGCTACCGGATGGCCGACGCTGCGTGCAGCGTCGACGCGCGCGGCGCCGGCGAGCTTCGCGCGGTCTTCGACGCGCCGCAATGGGCGCCCACGCCGGGGCAGTACGCCGTTTTCTACGACGGCGACGTGTGCCTCGGCGGTGGCGTCATCGAGGCCGCCGACGCGCCGGACGAGCGCGAAATCGCGCCGGCGCAGACTCTCGGCTCGGCGCACTGACGCTGCCAAGCCGCGGCGTCACGACGCGCGGCGGGATCCGGCCGTTAGACGGGGATGTCGTCGTCGAAGTCGTCGGTGTTCTTTTTGCCGCCGCCCTTGGCGGGCGCGGCGCCGCCACCGCCACCGCTCTCGCGGCGTGGCGCACCGCCGCCACCGCTCTCCCGGCGCGGCGCACCGCCGTCGCCACCGCTGCTGCTGCTGTCGGCAGGGAAGTCGACGTCGGCGCCGCCGCCGCCCCCGCCCCCGGGGCCGTCACGCCCGCCGAGCAGCTGCATCCGGTCGGCGACGATCTCGGTCGAGTATTTCTCGACGCCGTCCTTGTCGGTGTACTTGCGCGTCTGCAGGCGGCCCTCGATGTAGACCGAGCGGCCCTTCTTGAGGTATTCGCCGGCGACTTCCGCCTGCCGGCCGAACAACACCACGCGGTGCCATTCGGTGCGCTCCTGCTTCTCGCCGCCCTTGTCCTTCCATTGCTCGGACGTGGCGATGTTGAGGTTGGTGACGGCGTCCCCGCCGGTGGTGTAGCGCGTTTCGGGATCGCGGCCGAGGTTGCCGAGGAGGATGACTTTGTTGACCGACGCCATTACGTTTCTCCCATGGAATAGGTGGACCGATACGCGGGCGGCGCCGCCATCGTCGCGCCGACGACGAGCCAGATCGCGCAAAGCGCCGCACCGAAGGCGAAGACCGCGGCGGCGCCGGCATGCTGCGCGAGCCAGCCGCCGATCGCCGCGCCGACAAACGCGCCTGCGAACTGCACGCTGGCGTAGACGCCCACTGCCGAGCCCTTGAGTTCGGCCGGCGCATAGCGCGACACGAACGCGGGCAGTGTCGCCTCGAGGAGGCTGAACGCCGCGAAGAAGAGGAGGAGGCCGGCGACGAGCACGGGCAGCGCGTGGCCGCCCGCCTGGACGCCGGCCGCCAACGCAAGCTGCGCAAGCAGCAGCAGGGCGACGGCGCCGACGAACACCCGCTTGCCGCGCTGCGGCTGGTCGATCACGCGCGCGAACGGCCACATCAGCGCGAACGACAGCGCCATCACCGGCAGGTAGATTTCCCATTGCCGGTCGATGTTGACCCCGTTGTCGCGCAACGCGAAGGGTATCTCGACGAACAGCGCCGTGAGCAGCGCGTGCAGCGCGAAGATGCCGTAGTTGAGTCGTTGCAGGTTCGCGTCGGCGAGGACGCGCCGGAACGCCGCCCGCGAGGGTGCGCGGGTGGGCGGCCGCGCGACGTCCGGGATGCCGAAGCGCACGACCGCCATGGCCGCGAGCGCGAGGACGCCGGTGAGCGCGAAGATGCCGGGCACTCCGATCGCGGCGTTGAGCAGCGGCCCCGCGACGAGCGACAGCATGAACGTGGTGGCGATGGTGATGCCGATTGCGGCCATCGCGCGCGTACGCACGACGTCGCGCGTCAGGTCGGCGGTGAGCGCGATCACCGCGGCCGATACCGCGCCCGCGCCCTGGAGCGCGCGCCCGGCGATCGTCCAGCCGATGGTGGGCGCCCACGCGGCGACGAAACTGCCGGCCGCGAACAGCGCGAGGCCGCTGTAAATCACCGGCCGGCGCCCCCATTTGTCGGACGCCCAGCCGAAGGGCAACTGCAGCACGGCCTGCGTGAGACCGTAGGCGCCGAGCGCGATGCCGACGAGCGTGCGGTCGCGTCCGCCGGGAAGCGTTTCGGCGAACAGCGCGAACACCGGCAGGACGATGAACATCCCGAGCATCCGAAGGCCCGAAATGCTCGCGAGCCCGAGCGTTGCGCGACGCTCGAGGGCGGTCATGCGCACGGTGGGCGTGCGCGTCGCTGCGGCGTTGGACATGCGAATGTGACGCGTGGGAATGTGTCGCTCGAGGGAAGCCGGCGAGTCGTCGAAACGCGATGCGACTCGCGCACGGTGATCTCGAACGTGAAACGCAATATACTAACAGGTTGCCTCGCGCACCTTAGGTCCTATGGCCTACGCCGGACCGCCCAGCCGCACGCCGGCGACGGCCCACGCGAAGCCGCATCGCTGCGCGGAGCGCCCGCGCGAACAGGAGCACATGGAATCGATCAGGATCCGCGGCGCGCGGACGCACAATCTCAAGAATCTGAACATCGACCTTCCGCGGCACCGGCTGATCGTCATCACCGGGCTCTCGGGATCGGGCAAGAGCTCGCTCGCGTTCGACACGCTTTACGCCGAGGGCCAGCGGCGCTACGTCGAATCGCTTTCCGCGTACGCGCGGCAGTTCCTGCAACTGATGGAGAAGCCCGACGTCGATCTGATCGAGGGGCTGTCGCCGGCGATCTCGATCGAGCAGAAAGCGACCTCGCACAACCCGCGCTCGACGGTGGGCACGGTCACCGAGATCCACGATTACCTGCGGCTGCTGTATGCGCGGGTGGGCGATCCCTACTGTCCCGACCACCCTGATCAGAAGCTCGCCGCGATGACCATCTCGCAGATGGTCGACGCGACGCTCGCGTTGCAGCGAGACGCGAATGAGGACACCCGCCTGATGATCCTGGCACCGGTGATCGTCAACCGCAAGGGCGAGCATCTCGAACTGCTGGTCGAGCTTCGCGCGAAAGGCTTCGTACGCGTGCGCGTGGACGGCAAGGTGTTCGAGATCGACGCCGTGCCGAAACTTACCAAGAACTCCAAGCACACGATCGAGGTCGTCGTCGACCGGCTGAAGGTCAAGCCCGACATGAAGCAGCGGCTCGCCGAGTCGTACGAGACCGCGCTGCGCAACGGCGACGGGCGCGCGCTCGCGGTCGAGATGGACAAGGAAGGCGGGCGCTCGCAGGAGCACCTTTTCTCCGCCAAGTTTGCCTGCCCGATCTGCAACTACTCGCTCTCCGAGCTCGAGCCGCGCCTGTTCTCGTTCAACAGCCCGCTCGGCGCATGCCCGCGCTGCGACGGCCTCGGCTCGATCAGCTTTTTCGACCCGAAGCGCGTCGTCGCGTTTCCGCAGCTCTCGCTCGCGTCGGGCGCGATCAAGGGCTGGGACCGGCGCAACCAGTTCTACTTCCAGATGCTGCAGGGGCTCGCGAAGCACGTGGGCTTCGACGTCGACCGGCCGTTCGACCGTCTGCCCGAGCGCGTGCAGAACGTGATCCTCTACGGCTCGGGCGACGAGAAGATCCCGTTCACCTATCTGTCGGAGCGCGGCAAGCCGACGACGCGCGAGCACGTGTTCGAGGGCATCGTGCCCAACCTCGAGCGCCGCTACCGGGAGACGGACTCCGTCATGGTGCGCGAGGAGCTCGCGAAGTACCTGAACAGCAAGCCGTGTCCCGAGTGCGGCGGCACGCGGTTGAAGCGCGAGGCACGGCACGTGAAGGTCGGCGAAGGCGACGACGCGCGCGCGATCTTCGAGGTGTCGTCGTGGCCGCTGAAGACCGCGGCGGAGTTTTTCGCGCGGCTCACGCTCGACGGCCAGAAGGCGGCGATCGCCGACCGGATCGTCAAGGAGATCGTGTCGCGGCTCGCGTTCCTCAACAACGTCGGCCTCGACTACCTGGCGCTCGACCGCTCCGCCGAAACGCTGTCGGGCGGCGAGTCGCAGCGGATCCGGCTGGCGTCGCAGATCGGCTCGGGCCTGACCGGCGTGATGTACGTGCTCGACGAGCCGTCGATCGGCCTTCACCAGCGCGACAACGACCGGCTCCTCACCACGCTGAAGCACCTGCGCGACCTCGGCAACAGCGTCATCGTCGTCGAGCACGACCAGGATGCGATCCTCTGCGCCGACCACGTCGTCGACATGGGTCCGGGCGCGGGCGAGCACGGCGGGCAGGTGGTGGCGCAGGGCACGCCCGATGACATCCGCCGCGCGACGCACTCGCTCACCGGCCAATATCTGTCGGGGCGGCGGCAGATCCCCATTCCGGCGACGCGCCATCGCGCCGCCGAGGGCCGGCGCCTCGAAGTGCGCGGCGCGACGGGCAACAACCTCAAGGACGTCACCGCATCGCTGCCGGTCGGGCTGTTCATCTGCGTGACCGGCGTGTCGGGGTCGGGCAAGTCGACCCTCATCAACGACACGCTGTATCACGCCGTCGCCCGGCACCTGTACGACAGCGCCGAGGAGCCGGCGCCGCACGCCGAGATCGTCGGCCTCGAGCATTTCGACAAGGTGATCAGCGTCGACCAGAGCCCGATCGGCCGCACGCCGCGATCGAATCCCGCCACCTACACGGGCCTGTTCACGCCGATTCGCGAGCTGTTCGCGCAGGTGAAGGAAGCGCGCGAGCGCGGGTATGGGCCCGGACGCTTTTCGTTCAACGTGAAGGGCGGACGCTGCGAGGCGTGCCAGGGCGATGGGCTCATCAAGGTCGAGATGCACTTCCTCCCGGACGTCTACGTGTCCTGCGACGTCTGTCATGGCCAGCGCTACAACCGCGAGACGCTCGAGGTCCGCTACAAGGACCGCAACATCCACGACGTGCTGGCGATGACCGTCGAGCAGGCCTTCGCGTTCTTCGAGCCGGTGCCGTCGGTCGCACGCAAGCTCGCGACGTTGCTCGACGTGGGCCTCGGTTACATCACGCTCGGTCAATCGGCGACGACGCTGTCGGGCGGCGAGGCGCAGCGCGTCAAGCTGGCGCTCGAGCTGTCGAAGCGCGACACCGGGCGCACGCTCTACATCCTCGACGAGCCGACTACCGGACTGCACTTTCACGACATCGAGCTGCTGCTCACGGTGCTGCACCGCTTGCGCGACCACGGCAACACCGTGGTGGTGATCGAGCACAACCTCGACGTGATCAAGACGGCGGACTGGATCATCGACCTCGGCCCGGAAGGCGGCGCCGGCGGCGGCGAGATCATCGCCGCGGGTCCGCCGGAGGAGATCGCGAAGGCGTCAGCCAGCTACACCGGACGCTACCTCGCACCCGTACTCGACTCGGAATTGCGCCGCCGCGGGAGCGCCGCGCCGGTTCGCGCGGCGCGTGGCCGCAAGGTGTCGGGGGACCTGCTGGGATGACGGCGGTCCCGAAGCTCGTTTTCCGCCGGCCGAACCCGGCGCTTTTTGCGCAGGAGACGGCGGAGGTTGCCGAACTTTTCATCGCATCGCGCGCCCAGTCGTTGCCCAGCGTGAAGCGCGTCCACTCCAACGAGGAAATCCGCGACTGGATGCGCGAGGTCGTCTTTCCGCGGCGCTCGATCCGCATCGCGCAACTCGCCGACGAGATCGTCGGCTTCGCTGCGCGCGACGGCGCGTGGCTCGAGCACCTTTACATCAAGCCCGCGTGGACGGGCAAGGGCATCGGCCGCGAGCTCCTCGATATCGTCGTCGCGGAGGCGCGGATGGTCACGCCGGTGCTGCGCCTTTACACGTTCCAGTGCAACGCCGGCGCGCGACGGTTCTACGAGCGGCACGGCTTTGCCGCCGTCGAGTTCAGCGACGGCAGCACCAACGAGGAAAAGGAACCGGACGTGCGCTACGAGCGGCCGATCCGGTGACGTCGAGTCAGCGTGGCGCGGCGGGCGAACGCCGCAAGCGAATTCACGCGGTGGCGCGGCTCAGGAAAGAACGAGCGTGCGGACGCCGTAGCGATCGTAGGTCGGCAGCGCCCGCCGGTCGCAGGTGAGGAGCTCGGCGCCAACGGCGGCGGCGGTGGCGGCCACCAGGGCGTCGTAGACGGCGCCGCCGGAGACGCCGCGGTCGGGCAGATCGAGGACAAAATTCCGGTATCCGCGCGCGCTCAGACGGACGAAGGGCTGCGCGAAGCGCGACTGCAGGAACTCGCGCACCACGACCCCGGAGACTCGATGAGGCGCGGGCAGGCGGGTAAGAACCGAAAACGTCTCCAGCGCACAGTGTTCGATCAGCCGCACGCCACCGTCAAGCGCGCGGCGGGCGGTTTCGTGGCTCTGGTGCCACGATGCAAACGCCGCGACCACCAGACTGGTATCCGCCGCTTTCAACGCCTGATGCGCTCCAGCGTTTCGCGGACCAGCTCCGCGGTGAGGGCGGGAAGCTCGGCGTCGGGAACGGCGACCACGCCGTTGCCGCGCTTTTTCAACT
>JBDSLT010000022.1:0-9298 GCA_039916265.1 Casimicrobiaceae bacterium
AATCCCGAGGCGCCGGCGAAGATCCTGAAGTGGCTGGGCCAGGCCGACGCGCCGCTGCTCTTCCGGCTGCGCGCCGACTGGCGCCAGTGGCTGTGGGGAATCCGCTTCCTCTACGAATGCCTGCCGTCGCGCACGCGGCACAACACGATCCAGTGCCTGAACCTCGCGCTGTATTCGCGCGATTGCCTGCGGGCGCTGCGCGCGTCCACGGGTCTGCACTACGACGCGCTCGCGCGCGGCATCCTGACGTTCTACACCGACCGCAGGGAGTTCGATCACGGTGTGGCCAGCGCGGACCTGATGCGCCAGTACGGCTGCGATCGCGACGTGAAGACCGTCGACGAGTGCATCGCCATCGAACCCGCGCTCGCACAGTGTCGTGCGCGCCTCGCCGGCGGCATCTACACGGCGAGCGACGAGCAGGGCGACGCGCACAAGTTCACGGAGGCGCTCGCGCAGCTGGCCGCCGCGCGCGGCGTGCGGTTTCGCTATGGCATCCACGTCGACTCGCTGATCGCCGACGGCGACGTCATTCGCGGCGTGCGCCTGTTCGACGAGGAGCACGTTCCCGAGGACCTGGTCGCCGACGGCTACGTCGCGGCACTCGGCAGCTACACGCCGCTGGTCCTGGCGGGCCTCGGCATTCCCTGCAACGTGTATCCGGCGAAGGGCTATTCGGCGACGATCAGCGTCGGCGCGCACCAGGGGGCGCCGACGGTGTCGCTGACGGACATCGAGTGGAAGATCGTGATGACGCGGCTCGGCGATCGGCTGCGCGTCGCGGGGACGGCCGAGCTGGCCGGCTGGAACGCCGATCTCAACCGGCTGCGCTGCGAGGCGCTCGCGCGCCGGACCTTCGAGCTCTTTCCCGATGCGGGCGACTCGGCATACGTGCAGTTCTGGTCGGGACTGCGCCCCGCCACGCCGGGCAACGTTCCGCTGATCGGCCGCACGCGCTACCGCAACCTGTGGCTCGACACCGGCCACGGCACGCTCGGCTGGACGATGGCCTGCGGCTCGGGCAAGGCGCTTGCCGACGTGGTCGCCGGCCGCAAGCCGGAGGTTGCCTTCGCCTTCGCGGCGCCGTAGCGCGGAGCGCCCGTTTCGATGCGACCGCCGGCGGCGCGCCGCGGCCGTGGACGCTCCGTCAGGAGGGTGCGCACATGATCACGGCGTCGTTGCCGTAACCTTCCGCGATCCCACCGCGCGCGACCATGGTGTCGCGCACTGACGGTTCGATCGTGTAGCGGTGGTTGCCGTCGGGGCGGTTGTTGTACACGCGGTACACGGCCACGGTGCCCGTCGGACACGCGCCCGCCGTCGGTCCGCTCGTCACGGGCAGCGCGACGAAGAACGCGCTGTCGGTTTCCTTGATCAGGTTCGGGAACTTCGCGAGCGAGTCCGCGCACTCCTGCGGCGACGCCGAGAAAAAGTGCGAATCCGCCGGCGGCGGGATCAGCAGGCGGCACACGGGCGAGACGCCGGCGCCGCCGCTCGCCGCGCTGGGATGCACCTTGAACGACAATCCCGTGCGGGTCCACCCGGGAATTCGCGCGCTGTCGAGCGCGTCGATGTCGGGCGCCAGCGCGCTGATGAAGTAGTGATCGAGGTTCTGGTTGAAGTACTCGACGTTGCGCACCGGCGACGCGGTCACGACAATAGCCGAGTTCGCAAAATTCCGCGGCGCCGGCGTCACGGGCGCGCCATTGCGGTTGATGGCGGTGGCGCCGTCGACCGGCAGCGCGGGAATCGTCAACTGGTCGGTGGTGCCGGCGTATTCGAGCCTGCCGCCGTCGGTGGGCACGAAGCGGTCGGGAATCGTGTAGTCGGGCGCGATGCCGAGCGTGGCGAATGCGGCGGTGGCGACCAGCACGCTGCGGCTCGCCGTCGCCGGCGACGGCAGGTTGACGTCGAACGTGAGTTCCTTCTTGACGCCTGCGCTGTTGGTGCTCTCGAGCTTGTTCCCCAACCACTGATCCTCGTCGTTGGTGCCCGCCATCTCGCGCAGCATCACGTATTGCAGCGTGCCGTCGGCGTTCGAATACACCTCGACCACGCGAAACAGGTGGAAGGTGGCGTGTGCAGGCAGCGCGAAGGCGGCCAGCAGGAGGGCAGCGATGAGACCGCGCGGATTCATGGTGCTTTCTACTCCGGAGTGTGGGGACGCATGCGGCAGGAACGAGGGCGGCGAACAACGCCGCGCCGCGATTATTCCAGTGTCATCGCGAGGCGGGAAGCGCGATATCGTACGCGATGCGCCAGCGCCCGGCGGCGTCGCGCAGCCACAGGTGCGTATAGAAGCCGTCGGACGACTTGCCCGAGCGGGTGATCTCGCGATAGCGGCCGTAACTCATCGCCAGGTCACCGGAGTCCGCGACGCGGATTTCCTGCGGCGTCCACGCGAGGTGCGCGGCGCGGTCGCGCATCGCCTTGGCGACGGCCGCGCGCCCGGCGAGCGGCAGCATGCCCTCGCGATGCAGCCGGACGTCCGGCGCAAGCAGGTCGGCGTAGGTGCCGGCGTTCGCGGCCGCGCCGGCAGTCGCGAGCGTCCGCGCCTCGCGCAGCAGCAGCGCCTTCTGCTGCAGGGCGCCGTCAGCCTTGCCGCGGTAGCGGGGACGCGGTGCCACCCCCATCGGAACGAAATCCACCGCCTGCGGCGTTGCGATCCCCATGTCGAGCGCGACCTTCCACACGCCCTGGCTGTCGCGTCGCCACACCGAGAAGAACACGCCCTGCCGGGGCGGAACGTCGCGTGTCGTGTCGCTGAGCTTGAACGGCCCCGTCGTGAAGCCCATGTCGAGGCCTTTCGCGACGCCCGCCTGCGCCGGCGCCCATTCGAGCTTAAGCGCTTTGGGATCGGGATTGGCCGGCCGCGCGGACCAGGTTTCGACGAGGCGCACTGGCCCCGGCTCGAAGATGACGCCGTCCTTCGAGAAGTTTGCAAGGAACGCCGCGTGGATTCCCTGCTCCGCCCCCATCCGCGAGAAGGCGAGCTCCGCGTCGATCAACGATTGCAGCGCCTGCTCCTCGGGATCGGCGTCGTGCGCGAGCGCGGCGCCACCCGGCAGCACGGCCGCGAGCGCCAGCGCGGCGAGTGCGCGCGCGGCGAATGCGCGCGGGCCGGTCGGAAGCGCCTTCATGCGAGTCAGTATAATGATTTGCTTTTGCGCAGTGCCAATGCGACCCCTCGCCTGCGCGGCCGCGTTGCTCGCCGCCGCCTTCCACCTGACGACCGCCTTCGCGGCGCGGGCCCCCGCGGCGGCGCCCGCTGTTTCCGCGACCCCGCCCGCTGCTTTCGCGGCCCCCGCGCCGCCTGCCGTCGCAGCGGCCGCGTGGCTCCTGCTCGACACGCTGTCCGGGCAGACGCTCGCGTCGGCAGCCGCCGAGGAGCGCCGCGATCCCGCGTCGCTCACCAAGCTGATGACCGCCTATCTCGTGTTCGGCGCGCTTCGCGCGAAGACGATCACGCGCTCGCAGATGGTCACCGTGTCGCCGAAGGCCTGGCGCGCCGAGGGCTCGCGGATGTTCATCGAGCCGCGCAAGGCGGTGTCGGTCGACGAGCTCCTGCGCGGGATGATCGTCCAGTCCGGCAACGATGCGTCGATCGCGCTGGCGGAGCTCGTCGCGGGCAGCGAGCCGGCGTTCGCCGAGAAGATGAACGCAGAGTCGGCCCGGCTCGGCCTCAAGGGGACGCACTTCGTCAACGTGACAGGCCTTTCCGACCCGCAGCACTACTCGAACGCCGCCGATCTCGCCGTGCTGGCCGCAGCGCTGATCCGCGATTACCCGGAGTTCTATCCGATCTATTCGGAGAAGGAATTCCGCTACAACAACATCACGCAGCCCAACCGCAATCGCCTCCTGTGGACCGACCCCTACGTCGACGGCCTGAAGACCGGGCACACCGACGCCGCGGGCTGGTGCCTGATCGCGTCGGCCAGGCGCGCAGATCGCCGGCTGGTTGCGGTGGTGCTGGGCGCGAATTCCGACGCGGCCCGCGCCGCCGAGGCGCAAAAGCTGCTCAACTGGGGCTTTCAGGCCTTCGATACGGTCGCGCTCTATCAATCCGGCAAGGCGGTGTCAACGCTGCGCGTCTGGAAGGGCGCTGCACCGGAGGTTTCCGCGGGCTTTCTCGCCGACCGTTACCTGACGCTGCCCAAGGGCAAGGCGAACGCGCTCACGCTGACGCTCGAGGCGCAGGAGCCGCTGGTCGCGCCGATCGCCAGCGCGCAGCCCGTGGGCGTCGTCAAGGTCGCGCTGGAGGGCAAGCCGATGGCCGAGTTCCCGCTGATCGCGCTGGAAGAAGTGCCGCTGGGCAGCTTTTTCGGGCGCGCGTGGGACACGGTGCGGCTGTGGTTCAGGAAGTGACAAGCAAATGACGAGCAAGTGACGAGCAACGGAGCGAATCCCATGCAGAACGCGAATGCGGACCAGGTCGTCCATCTGAACGGCGAGTTCATCGCACTCGGCGAGGCGCACATCTCGGTGCTCGACCGCGGGTTCATCTACGGCGACGGCGTGTACGAGGTGATCCCGATCTATGCGCGGATGCCCTTCCGGATGCCGCAGCACCTTGTGCGCCTGCAGCACAGCCTCGATGGCATCCGCCTGCCGAATCCGCACTCGGACGCGCAGTGGGACGCGCTGATCCGCAAGCTGGCGGCCGCGCAGCCCTTCGACGACCAGGCGCTCTACCTGCAGATCACCCGCGGCGTGGCGAAGCGCGACCACGCCTTTCCGCAGGGCGTGGCGCCCACCGTCTTCATGATGAGCAATCCGCTGCCGCTGCCGTCGCGCGAGCAGGTCGACAAGGGCGTCGCGGTCGTGACCGCGGACGACAACCGCTGGCATCGCTGCGACCTCAAGACGACGTCGCTGCTCGGCAACGTCCTGATGCGCCAGCTTGCCGTCGACGGCAATGCCGTGGAGACGGTCATGTTCCGCGACGACCTGCTGACCGAGGCGTCGTCGTCCAACGTGCTGATCGTGAAGGGCGGCACGGTGATCGCACCGCCGAAGGACCACCTGATCCTGCCCGGGATCACCTACGACGCGACCCTCGAAGTGACCCGCGACGCCGGCGTACCGCTCGAGGTGCGCAAGGTGACGCGCGCCGAAGCGCTCGCGGCCGACGAGATGTGGCTGTCGTCATCGACGAAGGAAGTGCTCGCGATCACCCGTGTCGACGGCCAGCCCTTCGGCGGCGGCGCGCCCGGCCCCGTCTTCCGCAAGGTGTGGCAGGCGTTCCAGGCGCGCAAGCCCAAAGCCGTCGCCCCCACCCATTAAGTAGGGTCAGAGACGACTTACCGGACCCGGCGTAGGGTCAGCGGCATCAAGTAGGGTCAGAGACGACTTACCGGATCCATCGCGCCTGCGGATAAGTCGTCTCTGACCCTACTTTTCTGCGATGGGGGAGACGGCGCCGAAGCGGCCCTGGTGGAACACGAGGCCGCTGCCGCGGGCGCGCTCGACGGTGACGACCTCGCCGATGAACAGGACATGGTCGCCGGCCAGATGGTGCGCGTGGCGGCGGCATTCGAGCCACGCGACGCAGCCCTCGATCAGCGGGGCGTCGGACCAGCCGAGTCGATGCGTGACCCCCGCGAAGCGATCGGTGTGCGGGCGCGAAAAGCGCCGCGCCAGCTCGACCTGCTCCGCGGCCAGCACATTGACCGTGTAGCGCTCGCTGGCCTCGAACGCGGCGAGGCTCGTGGATCGCCGCGCGAGGCTCCAGAGGACGAGCGGCGGGTCGAGCGATACCGAATTGAAGGAGTTGGCCGTCAGGCCGACGTAGCGCCCGGGCCCCGCGCGGGCGCATACGATGGTGACGCCGGTCGCGAACTGCGCGAGGGCGTCGCGAAATTGCCGTTCGCTGAACGCAGGCTGCGGGTCGCCGGCTTTGTTGCCGGTGGAAGACATGGCGATGGGGGACGGGTGAGGCGCGAAAGGGCGGGGCCGCCCCGATGGTAGGGGGGGCGTCGCGGCGTGTCAAAAACAGCCGCCGGCAAGACTTGCTACACTTTTGGCCGGAACCCGTCCCAAGAGCCCAAGCCATGGCCTCGCTGCCCAAGGCATCGCACGCGCCCCGCGCCAACGGCGCTGCGGCGCCGTTCGCTCGCATCATCGAACAGCGCTTCGCCGGCAGAAATCTGCCGCTCGCGCTCGTGCTTCCCGACGGCGGCCGCGTGGCGCTGTCGGACGCGCCCGAGGTCGACGTGGTTGCGCGCTCCTGGCGCGGCATGAAGGCGCTCACCGCGCCCGCCCTCGGCGCGCTCGCTCGTGCGTACGTCAACAACGACATCGACTTCACCGGCAGCGCGCGACGGGTCCTGGCGATTGCCGAGGCGATCGTCGGCGACGTCGCCCACGGGCGCGATTCGCTGCGCACGAGGATGCGCCAGTACCTGCATCAGCGCCGCGGCAACCGCGCCAACATCAGCCATCACTACGACCTCTCCAACGCCTTCTACCGGCTGTGGCTCGATCGGCGGATGGTTTACTCGTGCGCGTACTTCCATTGCGAGACCGACACGCTTGACGACGCGCAGGCGCAAAAGCTCGATCACATCTGTCGCAAGCTGCAGTTGGCGCCGGGCGAGCGCTTCCTTGACATCGGCTGCGGCTGGGGCGGACTGATCCTGTGGGCGGCCGAGAACTACGGCGTCGATGCCACCGGCATCACACTGTCGCTAAACCAGTTCGACTACGTCACCGCCGAGATCCGGGCACGCGGGCTCGAAGGCCGCGTGCGCGTCGAACTGCGCGACTATCTCCAGCTTCCGGACGAGGCGCAGTTCGACAAGGTGGCGAGCGTCGGCATGTTCGAGCACGTGGGCACGCGGCATTACGCGAAGTATTTCGGCAAGATCCATGGCGTGCTGAAGCCCGGCGGCATGGTGCTGAACCACGGCATCACGCACAACGCGCTCGCCGCGGACAGCCTCGGCAGCGGCATCGGCGACTTCGTCGAGGAGTACGTGTTTCCCGGCGGCGAACTGACGCACGTCTCGCGGGTGATCGAGGGCCTCGCTGCGCAAGGGCTCGAGCTGGTCGATGCCGAGGCGCTGCGCGAGCACTACGGCAAGACGCTCTGGCACTGGGTGGATCGCCTCGAGGCGCATTCGGACGCCGCGCGCCGCGAGGTGGGCGAAGAGCGCTATCGCATCTGGCGCATCTACATGGCGGGCTCCGCGCATGCCTTCGACCGCGGCTGGCTGTCGCTGTGGCAGCTGCTGGCCGGCAAGCCGCACGCGGACGGACGCCTCCCGCATCCGCTTACGCGTGCGTACATGTATCGCGAGCGCGAGGGCGGCGCCGGCTGAAGCGGCCGCAGCGGGTCCCGGACGAGGTCGCGCTAACTTCGCCGGGCCATTGCGTGCGCACCGGCCGCCGTGTTGCATCCGCCGCGCAGCACCCGCATATTGACGTCTATCGTCGCCGCGCATCTGGCGCGGCAGGAGCGCACGCCATGACCACCCTCACGCCGAACACTGTCGCCGCGCAACCGTCCGCGCTGGAGTTTCCCTGCGCCTTCCCCATCAAGATCATGGGACGCACGCAGCAGGGCTTCGCGCAATCGGTCGTCGAGGTCGTGCAGAAGCACGCGCCGGATTTTGAGGCGGCCGCGCTCGAAATGCGCGCGTCGAAGGCCGGGAACTGGCTGTCCGTGACCGCGACGGTCAACGCGACGTCGCGCGAGCAACTCGACAGCCTCTACCGCGAACTCGTCGCGCACCCGATGGTCAAGATGGTGCTTTGACGGGTGTCCCGAGCGCCGTGCGAGGGTGCGTTAACGGGTGCCCGAGGCGGAGCGTGCGTCGCCGCCCGCTTGACGTCCGGGGCATTCTGCAGGAAGAATGTCGATGGAATCTTCCTCAGGATAGAAGGCGACCGGGATGGAGATCACGCCGCCGCCGGTAACCTCGCCGGCCCAGGCCGCCGCGGTGCTGAGCCGCGCCACGGTGCGCGCCGCGCGGCTCCTCGGCCTTTCGCAGCGCGCGCTGGCCGGCGTCCTCGGCATTTCGGAGGCGACCGCGTCGCGGCTGTGCGCGGGCAAGTACGTGCTGTCGCGCGACCGCGCGAAGGAATGGGAGCTGGCCGTGCTGCTGGTGCGCCTGTTCCGCTCGCTCGACGCCCTCTGGGGCCATGGCGACGCCGCGCGCACGTGGCTCGCGAGCGAAAACAGCGCGCTCGGCGCGCCACCCTCCGAGCTGCTCCCGTCGGTCGCGGGCCTCGTCCGTGTCGTCACGTACCTGGACAACGCGCGCGGTCGCCTCTGAGTCGAGGCAGGCGCGCTTCGAGCTGTGGCGCGCGGTCGAGGCTCAGCACGTCGCGGCGACGATGGCGCTCGTCGATTCGCTCGACGAGCAGCAAGTGCTGGAGCGCATCCTCGACGACGCCAAGCCCGCGATTCCCGCGGAGGCGCGAAGGCTGCACTGGCTTCTCTTCACCCCGTTCCGCTACCCGCCGCCCCCACGCGGCTCGCGCTTTCGCGGTCCCAACGATCCCGGCGTGTTCTACGGCGCGGACGAAGTGCGCACCGCCTGCGCCGAACTCGGCTACTGGCGCTGGCGCCACCTGCGCGAGTCGCCGGCGCTGGCGGCGATGCCGGTGAAGGCGCAGACGGTGTTCCGCACGCAGGTCGCCGCGGCGGCCGTCGACCTGCGCCGCGCGCCGTTCGCAGCGGCACGGCCGCAATGGACGGATCGCGATGACCATGGCGCCTGCCAGGCGTTTGCGCGCACGGCGCGCGTCGCCGCCGTGGGCGCGATCCGCTACGAGTCGGTGCGCGATCCGCTGCAGGCGGGGTGCGCCGCGGTGCTCGTGCCGCAGGCATTCGCGCGAGCAAATCCGCTCGAGCAGCAGACGTGGATGCTGTCGGTGACGCGCGAGCGCGTGGTCTGGCAACGGACAGGCGTGGCGCGCAGCAAGGCGTTCGAGTTCGAGGCAGTCGGATGGACGGCACCGCCGAACCCAACGCGCACGCGCCGTTGATCGCGGCGCCGTTCGCCTTGCGTTCGCTCGGCCGCACGGACTACGCGGCCACCTGGCGTTCGATGCAGGCGTTCACCGCCGCGCGCGCCGCCGGCACGCAGGACGAGCTCTGGCTGACCGAGCACCCGCCGGTCTACACGCTCGGGCTGGCGGGACGGCGCGAGCACCTGTTGCGCGACAGCGGCATCCCGGTCCTCAAGGTCGACCGGGGCGGGCAGGTGACCTACCACGGTCCCGGCCAGCTCGTGATGTACGTCCTGTACGACCTGCGGCGCGCGCGGCTCGGCGTGCGCGACATGGTGCG
>JBDSLT010000023.1:0-5938 GCA_039916265.1 Casimicrobiaceae bacterium
ATGCGCGGGAAAGCGGCTTCTCTCATCAGGTCACCATCAGGTCGACGAATTCGTTCACGGGCATCGTTTCCAGGCGCTTCGCGTCCAGCGCGGCGTCGAGGATCGCCGCCTGCTGCTTCGCGGGAAAGCGCCGCGCGAGATTGACGCGGAATTTCTCGATCAGCACGGGCATGCCTTCCCTGCGCCGGCGCTTGTGCCCGATCGGATACTCGACGACGACCTCCCTGGCGCGCGTGCCGTCCTTGAACTCGATCGTGATGCCGTTGGCGATCGAGCGCTTGTCCGGGGCGTGGTAGTCCTTCGAGAATTTCTTGTCCTCGACGCAGGTCATCCGGTCGCGCAGCGCGTCGATGCGCGGATCGGCAGCGACGCGGTCCTCGTAGTCGGACGCGGTGAGGCGGCCGAAGATCAGCGGCACCGCCACCATGTACTGAAGGCAATGGTCGCGATCGGCGGGGTTGTCGAGCGGGCCCTTCTTGTCGATGATGCGGATCGCCGATTCGTGCGTGCGGATCGTGATCTTCGCGATGTCGTCGATCCTGTCCTTCACCGCCGGGTGAAGCTGCATCGCGCACTCGACCGCCGTCTGCGCATGGAACTCGGCGGGGAAGGAGATCTTGAACAGCACGTTCTCCATCACGTAGCTGCCGTAGGGCCGCTGGAACTTGAACGGCCGTCCGTTGAACGACACGTCGTAGAAGCCCCAGGTCTTCGCCGTGAGCGCCGACGGATAGCCCATCTCGCCCGTCCTGGCGATGAGCGCGAGGCGCACGGCGCGCGACGTCGCGTCGCCGGCGGCCCAGCTCTTGCGCGACCCGGTGTTCGGCGAGTGGCGGTAGGTGCGCAGGCTATGCCCGTCGACCCACGCGAGCGACACGGCGTCGACGATCTCGTCGCGCGACAGCCCGAGCATGTGCGCCACCACCGCCGTCGACGCGACCTTCACGAGCACGACGTGGTCGAGGCCGACGCGGTTGAAGCTGTTCTCGAGGGCGATGACGCCCTGGATCTCGTGCGCCTTGATCATCGCGGTCAGCACGTCGCGCATCGGCAGCGGCGCCTTCCCCGCAGCGAGCGCCGTGCGCGACAGCCAGTCGGCGGTCATCAGGATGCCACCAAGGTTATCGGAGGGGTGCCCCCATTCGGCGGCGAGCCAGGTATCGTTGAAGTCGAGCCAGCGGATCATCGCGCCGAGGTTGAACGCCGCCTGCACGGGATCGAGCTGGAACGGCGTGCCGGGAACCCTGGCGCCATTCGGCACGACGGTGCCCGGGACCACCGGCCCGAGGAGCTTGGTGCAAGCCGGATACGACAGCGCCTCGAAGCCGCAGCCGAGCGTGTCGAGCAGGCAGTAGTGCGCGGTTGCGTATGCGTCCTTGCTGGAAATCCTGTACTTCGCGACGTAGTCGGCGATGTCGACCAGCACGGGGTCGGGCTTGGGGCGGACGTTGGAAATCGGAGCGGACATCGGGGTCGTTTCGTGGCGTGGCGTGGAGGGGCAGGGCGTCAGGCGCGCTCGGCGATAGGCACGAACGCGCGGTCGTCGGGCCCGGTGTAGTTGGCGGAGGGCCGGATGATCTTGCCGTCCTGCCGCTGCTCGATCACGTGCGCCGACCAGCCGGACGCGCGCGAAATCACGAACAGCGGCGTGAACATCGCGGTGGGCACGCTCATCATGTGATAGCTGACGGCGGAATACCAGTCGAGGTTGGCGAACATCTTCCTGGCGTCGGTCATGACCGACTCGATCCGCTCGGCGATGCGGAACATCTGGAGATCGCCCGCGGCTTCGGCGAGCTCGAGGGCGACGGCCTTGATGACCTTGTTGCGCGGATCCGCGATGGTGTAGACGGGGTGGCCGAAGCCGATGATGACCTCCTTCGCCTCCACGCGGCGGCGAATGTCGGCTTCCGCCGCGTCGGGCGACGCGTAGCGCTGCTGGATCTCGAACGAGACCTCGTTGGCGCCGCCGTGCTTCGGCCCGCGGAGCGCGCCGATCGCGCCGGTGATCGCCGAGTACAGGTCGGAGCCCGTGCCGGCAATGACCCGCGCCGCGAACGTCGACGCGTTGAATTCGTGCTCGGCGTATAGGATCAGCGACGTGTGCATTGCGCCGACCCATGCCGCCGGCGGGGGGCGCCCGTGGAGCAGGTGCAGGAAATGGCCGCCGATCGACTCGTCGTCCGTCTCGACGTCGATGCGCCGGCCACTGTGCGAGTAGTGGTACCAGTAGAGCAGCATCGAGCCGAGCGACGCCATCAGACGGTCGGCGATGTCCTGCGCGCCCTGCACGTGGTGATCGGGACGCTCCGGCAGCAGCGTGCCGAGCGACGAGGTGGCAGTTCGCATCACGTCCATCGGGTGCGCGGCGGCGGGGATCTGCTCGAGCGTATTGCGCAGCGGCGCCGGAATGCCGCGCAACGACGCGAGCTTGCGCTTGTACGCGGCGAGCTCGGCGATCGTCGGCAGCTTGCCGTGCACGAGCAGGAACGCGATCTCCTCGAACTCGCAGGTGTCGGCGATGTCGAGAATGTCGTAGCCGCGATAGTTGAGGTCGTTGCCGCTGCGCCCGACCGTGCAGAGCGCGGTGTTGCCGGCGGTCACTCCGGAGAGCGCGACCGATTTCTTGGGTTTCGGGGTGGCGATGTCGTTCATCGTGGTGCTCGCGGAATTGGGCGTCAGCGCGCTTCCTTGCGCGCGGCGTACAGGCGGTCGAGCTTCTGCTCGTAGTCGATATAGCCAAGATGCTCGTACAGTTCGGCGCGCGTCTGCATCAGCGGCAGGACGTTTTTCTGCGTTCCGTCGCTCCGGATAGCCTCGTAGACCTTCAGCGCCGCGGCGTTCATCGCGCGGTACGCCGAGCAGCAGAACAGGACGATGTCGACGTTCGCCGACGCGAGCTCGGCGCTCGTGTACAGCGGCGTGTGCCCGAACTCGGTGATGTTGGCGAGGATCGGCACGCCGACGGCCTCGCGAAAGCGCCGGTACATGGCGAGGTCGGTCATCGCCTCGGGAAAGATCATGTCGGCGCCGGCCTCGACGTAGTCGACCGCGCGCTCGATCGCCGCGTCGATGCCCTCGACGGCCAGCGCGTCGGTGCGGGCCATGATGACGAACGAAGCGTCGGTGCGCGCGTCGACCGCGGCCTTCACGCGGTCGACCATCTCCTCGCGGGCGACGACTTCCTTGCCCGGCCGATGGCCGCAGCGCTTGGTGCCGACCTGATCCTCCATGTGCACGGCGCCCGCGCCGGCCTTGATCATGGCGCGGATCGTGCGCGCGATGTTGAACGCTCCGCCCCATCCCGTGTCGATGTCGACGAGCAGCGGCAGCGCCGTGGCGTCGGTGATGCGCCGCACGTCGATCAGCACGTCATCCAGCGTGCTGATGCCGAGATCCGGCACGCCGAGCGAGTTGGCCGCCACGCCACCGCCCGACAGGTAAAGCGCCTTGAAACCGGTGTGCTCGGCCATCCGCGCCGTATAGGCGTTGATCGCGCCGACCACCGACAGGGGTCGCTCGTCGACGAGCGCAGCGCGAAAGCGCGCGCCGGCCGAATGCAGGAGGGCGGAGGTCATGTCAGGCGAAGTAGGCGGCGGCGGTGGGCGGCAGCGGCACGCCGGCCGCGTGCGCGCGGGCCACGACGCTCCAGCAGTAGCGATACGACGCGCGGTCGTGCAGCTTTCCGCCCGCACGCAGCGGCGCCCAGCCCACGGATTGTGCCGCCGCAAGCACGGCCGCAGCCTCGTCGATCTGCTCGGTCGACGGCTGCAGCGCCCGTACGATCGGCTCGATCTGCGACGGATGGATGCTCCACATCCGCAGGAAGCCGAACTCGTCGCGCGCGCGGCGCGCATCGTCGAAGACGATGCCGGGATCGTCGAGCGCTCGCGTGACGCCGTGCACGGGTATGACGCCGTGCGCGAGCGCCGCGGCGGCGACATCGGCCTTCGCGCGGCGCAGCAGAGCATGATCGAACTGGCCGGGGCTTTCCATGGCGGACAGCGGGATGGCGCCCTGGTGCGCGCTGACGAAATCGAGCGTGCCGAAGTCAAGGCTGACGATGCCCGGCAGCCCGGCGATCGCCCACGCATCGTGCGCGGCGCCTGGCGTTTCGATCAGCACGCTGACGGGAATCTGCCGGGACAGGCCCGCGTGCGCGGTCTCCGCGGCGAGCGCCTCGAGCATCCGCTCGACGTCGGCGGTGGCTTCCGCCTTGGGCAGCGTGAGGAAGGCGATGCGATCGCCGGCCTCGCCGACAAGGATCTCCAGATCGCTCGACCACGCCGGGTGCGTCACGTCGTGGACGCGCGCGCCCATGCGCGCATGCCGGTTGGCAGGCGAGGCGATCAGCCGCGCGACCATCTTCGCATGGTCGACCTCGAGCCCGACCGGAGCGCCGTCCTCGCAGTCGCCCGCGACGTCGAACACGGCGCCGCGCGCTGCCTGCAGTTCCAGCGCCTTCGCGAGGAATTTCTCGCTTCCGGCGTAATGCACGCACGGCGGCAGTGTCGTCAGCGGCTCGGCGTCTCCATACAGCGCTGCCTGCGGACCGCAGGCGGGGACGCTGCGCGCAATCTCGGTGGGCCCGGCGCTGGTCATGATCGGTTAGCGCCGGTCACCCAAGCAGAGAGGCGACGCCGGCGCGCTCTTCCTCGAGTTCCTCGAGTGTCGCGTTCATGCGTTCGCGCGAGAAATCGTCGATCGGCAGGTCGCGCACGCGCGTGTACTCGCCCCCCGACGTGGTGACCGCGACCCCGTACATGACGTCCTTCGCAATGCCGTAGCTGCCGTCCGAGGGGATGCCCATGGTGACCCACTTGTCGTCGCTGCCGAGAAGCCAGTCGTGTACATGGTCGACGGCGGCGTTGGCGGCCGACGCCGCCGACGACAATCCGCGCGCTTCGATGATCGCGGCGCCGCGCTTGCCGACGGTCGGGAGGAAGACGGTGCGGTTCCAGTTCTCGTCGTCGATGAGGTCCTTCACCGACTTGCCGTTGGACGTGGCAAAGCGATAGTCCGGGTACATCGTCGGTGAGTGGTTGCCCCACACGACGAGCTTTTCGATCGAAGCGACGGGCACGCGGGCCTTGGCGGCGAGCTGCGACAGCGCGCGGTTATGATCGAGGCGCAACATCGCCGTGAAATTCTTCTGCGGCAGCGACGGCGCCGATTTCATCGCGATGTACGCGTTGGTATTCGCCGGGTTGCCGACCACCAGCACCTTGACGTCGCGCGCTGCGACGTTGTCGAGCGCCTTGCCTTGCCCGGTGAAGATCTTCGCGTTCTCAAGCAGCAGGTCCTTGCGCTCCATCCCGGGGCCGCGGGGCCGCGCGCCCACCAGCATCGCGACCTTCGCGTCCTTGAAGGCGACCTTGGGGTCGGACGCGCCGGTCATGCCGGCGAGCAGCGGAAACGCGCAGTCGTCGAGCTCCATCATCACGCCCTTGAGCGCGGCCTGCGCCTTGTCCACCGGCAACTCGAGCAGCTGGAGGATCACCGGCTGGTCGCGGCCCAGCATCTCGCCATTGGCGACACGGAACAGCAGGCTGTAGCCGATCTGCCCGGCGGCCCCGGTGACCGCGACGCGGATGGGTGCTTTCATTCGAGACTCCTGGAACGGAAGGAGAAGCGCCGGCCCCTGGCGGCACTGCGAAGATGGAGCGCGATCGTGTCGACCCGCCCTCGGGCGAACCTGCGAAAGATTCTAGGCGCAGGCCGGCGGAGTGTCAATTATGTCCTATATCTTTTATAAGATATAAGACATAGTATAGACAGCGGCGACTCTGCGGCGGAAGATGCATTCACGCACCGACCGTCTCCCGTTACCGCCGTCCACTCGCCGCCCCGACCCCCATGGCCGCTCCCGCGCCGACCTTTCAGCCGCTGTACGTCCAGATCAGGAAGCTGCTCGAGACGAGCCTCGAGCAGCACGAAT
>JBDSLT010000024.1:0-12399 GCA_039916265.1 Casimicrobiaceae bacterium
CACCTCTTTAGGCGGGTACGCCTGCCAGCGCTGCGTCGATGCCGGGCAGCAGCGTGTACATCCGCAACGCGGCCGCTTCCTCGCGCACCCGCAGCAGCGCGCTCCGCTCGGCGCTGCCGCGGCCTGCAGCGGCAAGCGCGCGCGCGCGCGCAATGAACAGCGAGCACAGGCGCAGCGGTTCGGCGCGGGTGTATGCGTCGAAGGCCGAAGCGTACCGGTCGGCCTCGTCCCAGTCGCCGCGTTCGAGCGCGATCTCGATCGCGTCGCGATAGAAGCTCAGGTAACAATGCGAAATGCATCCCTGCTCGAGGAGTGCCTCGCCTTCGGACAGCGCGCGGTCGCGTTCGGCCGCCGTGCCCGCGACCAGCGCGAGCGCGCCCAGCGCGATCGGTCCGGCAAAGCGGGGGCCGACCTCGACAGTGAGGCGCCACGCCTCCTGCGCGTGCCGCCGCGCTGCGTCGACGTCGCCCTCGTGCAAGCAGACCCGGGCGAGGCTGTAGCAGATGACGGTTTCGAAGCGGCGCGCCCCGACGGCGCGGGCGAGCGCCAGTGCCGGATGCAGGACCTCGCGCGCTTCTCCGTAGCGCTCGGCCAGCACCAGCACCATGCCGCACGTTTCCTGCGCCATCGCCTCGGCCATGCGGTTGCGCAGGTCGTGCGCGAGCGCGCGGGCCTGCTCGAACGCCTCGACCGCCTTGTCGATCTCGCCGTCGTGCGCATCGATCAGCGCGATCATGCAACGGTTCATGATCGACAGCCGCGTCGCTCCCGCTGCGGCCAACAGGTCGACGCAGCGCTCGAACATCGCCCGCGCGCTCTGCCACCTGCCCTGCGCGTAAAGGACATCGGCGAGACCGGAAAGCGCCTGCACCTCGCATTCCCGGTCGCCCGCTTGCGTGGCGAGCGCCAGCGCGCGCTCGTGCTCCGCGCGGCAGCGCTCGACGTCGCCCTGAGCAAATCGGAAGCTGCCGCGCAGGTAATGGATGCGCGCGTTGTCGCGCGGATTTTCGCCCGCGAATCTTGCCGCCTCGTCGAGCGCCGCGAGGCCGGGACCGATCGCGCTGGTGAGCCGATGCGCAGCGGCGACGCCGATCCAGGCGAGCGCGCGCTCGCGCTCGGTCGCGGCGGCGGCCAGCGCACGCTCGTGCGCGGCAATCGACTCCGCCGCGCGTCCCAGCGATGCTTCGAGATCGCCTTCCAGCGCCGCCAGCGCGTACCGGGTCGCTGCATCCGCAGCGATCTCCCCGCCACGTCGCGCCAGCGCAAGCGCGGCGTCGTCGCGCAACGCCGCGGCTTCCGCGCGTGCCGCGTCCAGACAAGCCGCCGCCGCCGCAGGATCTTCGGCGCGATCGAGATGGCGTGCGCGGAGCACCACGTCGCGCCCGGCAAACCATGCGGCGGCGGCGCGATGAAGCTCGCGCCGCGCGCTGTGAAGCAGCGACGCATACGCGCCGTCGCGAATCAGCGCGTGCGCGAACATCAACTCGCCGTCTGCGTCGGCCACCAGCCGCACGAGATCGCGCTCGAGCGGCTCGGTCGCCATGTAGCCGTCCTCACCGATCAGCGAGCGCAGCAACTCGAGGCTGAAGCGCTGGCCGATGACCGCCGCAGCCTGCAGCGCGCGCTTGTCGGCGGGCGGAAGCCGATCGAGCCGCGCCAGCACGACGCTCTGGATCGATGCCGGAACCGCATCGTCGTCGCTGCCGCTGCGGATCAGCTGCATCAGGAACAGCGGGTTGCCCTGCGCACGATCGACCCAGCGCTGCGCGAGGTCCGGCGACGCCGCGAAATGGATCCGGGCGAGTGCCAGCGCGTCCGCCGAGGCGAGCGGCGCCAGTTCGAAGCGCGTAGTGCGCTCCAGTGCCCAGTGCTCCGCATACGCAGCCGCTTCACGTCGCGTCGTCATCACCAGCACCACCGGGTGGTGCGCGGTGCACGCGACGATCGTGCGTAGACCTTCGAGCACCCACGCCGACGCCCAATGGACATCCTCGACCAGCAGCATGCAGGGCGCCCGCGCAGCGGCGCGCACCACGATGTCGCAGACTGCCTGCAGCTTGCCCTGCTGCCGCGCGTCGTTGTCCATCGCATCGTAGACGCTGCCCGGAAGCTGCGGCGCATTGACCAGATCGGCGAGGCAGGCGCCGTGCTCGTCCCCGGCGCGCCCCTGCGCGATCGCCTGCGACAGCGCGTCGCGCCGCACCGCGCCGTCGACGTGCAGCGGAATGTCGAGCAGGCTGCAGGCGAGCGCGTGCAACGCGTCCTCCCCCTGCCGAGCGCCGAAATCCAGTATCGTCGCCGAGTGGCAATACGCCCCTTCGGCGAGCGCCGAAGCGACAAAGGCTTCGGCGAGGCGCGTCTTGCCCATGCCGGGCTCGGCGGCGACCATTGCGACGGCGCCGATGCGCGTGACGGCGACCTCGGCCAGCAATGCGGCGAAGCGGCCGCGCTCGGTGTCGCGTCCGATCAGCGGCGCGCGGGCGGTGCCGGGCACGCGCAGCGCCCGGAGCTTCCACACGCGCTGCGGCCGCGCGAAACCGCGCAACTCGACCTCGCCGACGGCCTCGACGTCGGCCAGCGCCGCGGCTGCGCGCTGCACGTCGGCGGAGATCGCGGTTTCCCCGGCAGCCGCGACGTCGGTCAGGCGCGACGCGAGGTTCACGGCGTCGCCGGTGACCGTGTAGGTGCTATGCAGGTCGCTCCCGGTAGCGGCGGCGACGACCTCGCCGCTCGCGATGCCGACGTGCGCGGCGAGCGAGCGGCCGAGATCCGCGGAGAGCGCTGCCATGCCGGCGTGGATTTCCAGCGCGGCACGCAGCGCGCGCTCGATGTCGTTGCCATGCGCCACCGGCGCGCCGAACACGCCCATCACGGCGTCGCCGACATGCTTGTCGACGGTGCCGCCCAGCCGTTCGATCGCGCCGTCGGCCAGCGCGAAATAACGCGTCAGCACGCGATGGACGTCTTCGGCGTCCAGCGTGCTGGCGAGCCGCGTGTAGCCGGACAGGTCGGCGAAAATCACGGCAACCTGCCGGCGCTCGCCCGCGGGCAGCGGCGCTGCCGGCGTCGTCGCCGCCGCCGGGGCGCGCGCGCCGCAGCCCGGGCAGAAGCGCGCGCCGGGCGGCAGCGCGATCCGGCATTGCCCGCACACTTCGCCCTCGCTGGCCATTGCGTCCCTGAGGGCCACGACAATCCGTCGTGGCAGTGAGGCATTCTGCCACGCGACGAGCCGCGATCCCGCGCCGCGCGTCGCAGCGGATTTTGCTATGCTGGAACGAATTGCGCAGGCCGGCCGCTCCCAGGACGCTTCCATGAAAGATGCATCGCTGCCCATCACGCTGATCATCGTCGGCCTGGTATGGCTGGTCTGGCATTTCCGCGTGTTCCCCGACATCGACTGGGTCGTAGCACTCGGGTTCATCGCCGGCGGCGTCGCCGTTATGGTGTTCGACGGCATCAACAAGAACTCGATCGTGATCGGCCCGATCCTGATGGCGATGGGCAGCGCGTGGGCGCTCCACGACCGGTATCGGCTGAGCTGGTCGCTGCTCATCCCGGCTCTGCTCGTGCTGCTCGGCGTGCTGATGCTGATCGCGCGCAGCGCCGCGATTCCCGACAAGCGCGCGTCGACGAAGGTCGACTGAGGTCAACCGAGGCCGCTTGCCGCGCCACGCCGATCGGCGTAATGTTCGCCCAACGCTAGGGGTCCTTCCCACAGCTTGGCTGCGGGTCGGTGAGAGAACACCCTTGGAACCTGTTCGGATAATGCCGGCGCAGGGAAGCGTGAGCCGATCTTCTCGCTCCCCTTCCGCCGTCCGGCGCCACGAGGAGCACCATGAACGCCAACGACAAGTTCTACGCCCGCGACGCGCACGTCGACGGCGCGGCCATTGCGCCGCTGCCTGCGTCGCGCAAGGTATTCGTCACCGGATCGCGACCCGACGTCCGTGTACCGATGCGCGAGATCGCGCAGGCCGACACGCCCGCCACCTTCGGCGTCGAGAAGAACCCGGCGTTCGTCGTCTACGACACGTCGGGTCCCTACACCGATCCGTCCGCAAGCATCGACATTCGCAAAGGCCTGCCGCCGCTTCGCGCCGCGTGGATCGCTGGGCGCGACGACACGGCGGAACTCGACGGACCCACGTCGGCCTACGGGCGCGAGCGGCTCGGCGACGGGACGCTCGCCGGCCTGCGCTTCGACCTGAAGCGGCGCCCGCGACGCGCGAAGTCCGACGGGAATCCCGGCGGCAACCGTGGCGGCAACATCACGCAGATGCACTATGCGCGCCGCGGCATCATCACGCCCGAGATGGAGTTCGTCGCGATCCGCGAGAACCTGCAGCGCGAGGAGATGCTGCGCACACTGCCGGCGATGGTGACGAAGCAGCACCCCGGCCAGAGCTTCGGCGCCGCGATCCCCGAATTCATCACGCCGGAGTTCGTGCGCAGCGAAGTCGCCCGCGGGCGCGCGATCATTCCGAACAACGTCAACCATCCCGAATCGGAGCCGATGATCATCGGCCGCAACTTCCTGGTGAAGATCAACGCCAACATCGGCAATTCCGCCGTGTCGTCGTCGATCGGCGAGGAGGTCGAGAAGATGACGTGGGCCACGCGCTGGGGCGCCGACACGGTGATGGACCTGTCCACTGGCAAGAACATCCATGAGACGCGCGAGTGGATCATCCGCAACTCGCCGGTGCCGATAGGCACGGTGCCGATCTACCAGGCGCTCGAAAAGGTCGACGGCAAGGCCGAGGAGCTGACGTGGGAGATGTACCGCGACACGCTGATCGAGCAGGCGGAGCAGGGCGTGGACTATTTCACCATCCACGCCGGCGTGCTGCTGCGCTACATCCCGATGACGGCGAAGCGGATGACCGGCATCGTGTCGCGCGGCGGCTCGATCATGGCCAAATGGTGCCTCGCGCACCACCAGGAGAGCTTCCTCTACACCCGCTTCGAGGAGATCTGCGAGATCATGAAGGCGTACGACGTCGCGTTCTCGCTCGGCGACGGGCTGCGCCCCGGCTCGGGCTACGACGCCAACGACGAGGCGCAGATGGCCGAGCTCGCCACGCTGGGCGAGCTGACGCAGGTCGCCTGGAAGCACGATGTGCAGACGATGATCGAGGGCCCGGGACACGTCCCCATGCACCTGATCAAGCACAACATGGACGAGCAGCTTCGGCTGTGCGGCGAGGCGCCGTTCTATACGCTGGGTCCGCTCACCACTGACATCGCGCCCGGCTACGACCACATCACCAGCGCGATCGGCGCGGCGATGATCGGCTGGTACGGCACGGCGATGCTCTGTTACGTGACGCCGAAGGAGCACCTCGGCCTGCCGAACAAGGCCGACGTGAAGGACGGCATCATGGCGTACAAGGTCGCCGCGCACGCGGCCGATCTCGCCAAAGGGCATCCGGGCGCGCAGATGCGCGATAACGCGCTGTCCAAGGCGCGCTTCGAGTTCCGCTGGGAGGACCAGTTCAACCTCGGCCTCGATCCCGACAAGGCGCGCGAGTTCCACGACGAGACGCTGCCGCAGCACGGCGCCAAGCTCGCGCATTTCTGCTCGATGTGCGGCCCGCATTTCTGCTCGATGAAGATCACGCAGGACGTGCGCGAGTACGCGGCGAAGCTCGGTGTATCCGACGAGGACGCGCTGAAAAAGGGCATGGAAACGAAGGCGGTGGAGTTCGTGCGCAAGGGCGCGGAGATCTACTCGAAGGCGTGACGGTGGCGTCTGCCGCCACGCCCGCCGACGACGGGATCAACGATCTCGATGTCGTGCTCGACGCCAGCGCGCGCTATGCGCTTGGCGGCGTCGACGGACACCAGTTCATCGCGTGGTTCCAGGGTGTGGTACCGATGCTGGCCGAGCGTTTCGTCGCGGCCATCGAGGGGGGCGAGGAGAACCGCCGCGCCGCGCTCTATTCGCTCGGGCGCCTGCTCTGGAACCGGCTGCCGCTGCCCGACAACCATTTCCGGCCGCGCCCGCTGCCGAAGCCGGAACGCAACGGGCCGTGCCCCTGCGGCTCGGGGCGAAAATACAAGCATTGCTGCGCCAACGCAGAGAACTTCGGCGATCCGTTCGAGCAGGTCAGCCTGTTGAAGTACGTGCTGCAACAATACCCGCGTACGCGCCTCAAGGAGCTTCCGCTCGCCGAGCTCGCCGTCGAGGAGCTCGGATTCATCGGTGGAGAGTGGCTGCGCGAAGGGCGCGCCGCCGACGCCGCCGTGCTGCTCGAGCGGTTGTTCGCCGACCTCGAGCGACTGGACGAGCGCGCCGAGCTCGCGTTCGACGTACTCGCGGACTGCTACGACGCGCTCCATCGCCCGAGGAAGAAGCAGGCGCTGATCGAGCGCTGCCTCGCGGCGCCCGACAAGACGCTGCGCAGCGCAGCGCTGCACCGGCGCATCACCATCATCGCCGATCGGGGCGACCGCGCCGAGGCCTGGCGGTTGTTCGGCGAAGCGCAACGGCTGCAGCCCGACAACCCGATGCTCGCCACGCTCGAGATCACGATGCTGCTGAGCGAGGGCGACCGGGAACGGCTGCTCGAACGCGGCAAGTTCTGGATCGCGCGGCTCGCGCGCGACCGCACGCGGGACTACGGCGACATGATCGGCCACATCCGCGAGCTCATTGCCAATCCCGACGAGACGGCGCTGAGGTATGAAAGCCACGATCGGCCGGGGCTGCAAGATCTGCGCGACCTGATCGCGCGAATGCCGCCGCCCGCATGCCACTACGATGTCCAGCGGGACGAACACGAAGCGTGCCTCCAGCCGCGCCTCGACATGCGGAAGCTGCTGGCGGAATGGCGGGGCGTGCTCGTCCTCCTTCCGGCCGACGCGTCGATTTTCGCTGCAGATGACGGCGTGGTGGCCGGTGGGTCGCCGCCGGGCATCGACTGGCTGCAGCGCCACCCGCTCGCCTGGCAGTGCTTCGAGATCCTCGACAACCTGGCGCACAGCATCGTGTCGTTGGATCTCATGGGTGCCGATCGGGTGCTGGTCGTGCCGTTGCTGGAACGCGGCGTCGCGCTCCTGCGCCTGACGCTCTGCGAGAACCACTCGGAGCGCGTGGCGCTGCCGTGGACGTTCACCGAGAACCGCGCCGCGCTGCGAATGGTCGGCGCGCTTGTGGGGTCCTGCCATGAGCGACGACAGGCTCGCGAAGCGCGTGAGCTCGCCGAATGGATGACGGGCACGCTCGATCCGGGCGACAGCCACGGCCTGCGCGCCGAGCTCGTGCAGATGTGCCTCACGCAGGATGACCCCCAGGCGGCGCTGGCAACCTGCGATCGCTATCCGAACGATCTTCTGGCGGCGACGCTGTTCTGCCGTCCGCTGGCGCTCTACCGGCTCGGTCGCCGCGACGAGGCGGCGACGGCGCTGCGCGACGCCGCGCGGTCGCGACCGCGCATCCTGCCGATGTTGTTCGCCGCCGATCCCAAACCGCCGCGCTACGATCCGGGCGTCATCACGATCGGCGGCAAGAACGAGGCGTGGCAATATCGCGAGGAATTTCTGCCACTGTGGCAGCGCGCCGGTGCGCTCGACTGGGCGCGCGAGGTCGCGCCGCGTGGAAAGGGAAAATGAAGCCCGCCAGCATTGCCGCCCAGGCACTCGGCTGGGTGGACGAGACGACCCGCGCGATCGCCCCGCCGATCCACCTGTCGACGACGTTCATCCGCGACCCGGACAACCAGTATCGGAGCGGGCGCATCTACGCGCGCGACCAGACTCCGGCCTTCGATCAGCCCGAGGCGGTGCTGACCGCGTTGGAGCGCGGATACGCCTCGCGGGTGTTCGCCTCGGGCATGGCGGCCGCAACCGCCGTGTTCCAGGCGCTGGCGCCGGGCGACCACGTGCTGGCGCCCAAGGTGATGTACTGGTCGCTGCGCAGCTGGCTGGCGAGCTTCGCGACGCAATGGGGGCTGCGCGTCGAGTTCATCGACATGGGCGATCCCGACCAGCTCCGCCGCGCGCTGCAACCGGGCCATACGAAATTGGTCTGGATCGAGACGCCGGCCAATCCGCTGTGGACCCTCACCGACATCGCGCTCGCCTGCGAGATCGCCCACGCGGCCGGCGCGCACGTCGCGGTCGACTCCACCGTCGCGACACCCGTCCTGACCCGTCCGCTGGAGTACGGCGCGGATATCGTCATGCATTCGGCGACCAAGTACCTGAACGGGCACTCGGACGTCGTCGCCGGGACGCTGACGACGCGCGAAGAATCGCCGCTCTGGCTACGCATCGTGCCGCTGCGCGCGCAGCTTGGCGGCATCCTCGGACCATTCGAGGCGTGGCTGCTGACGCGCGGCATGCGCACGCTGTTTCCGCGGGTTCGCGCGGCCTGCGCCAGCGCGCAGGCGATCGCCGAACACTTCGCCCGGCATCCGTTGGTCGAGGATGTTCTCTATCCGGGTCTGCCTTCGTTTCCCGGCCACGCGATCGCTGCGAGACAGATGCACGAGGGTTTCGGCGGAATGCTTTCGCTGCGGGTTCGCGGTTCGTCGGCGTCTTCGATCACCGGTGAAGCCGCGGCGATCGCAACTGCGGCCAACGTCGCGTTGTGGAAGCGCGCAACGTCGCTCGGCAGCGTCGAGAGCCTGATCGAGCATCGCGCCAGCGTCGAAGGCGCCGGCACGCCCGTCCCGGACGACCTGCTGCGGTTCTCGGTAGGGCTCGAGGATACGCACGACCTGATCGACGACCTGGAGCAGGCGCTCGGGCACGCGCATCGGCGGGGTGACCTCGCACGTTGAGCGCGTGCGCCGCCCGATTCGCGGTGCCGGCGTCATGGTGCCGGCGTCATAGTGCCGGCGTCATGGTGCCGGTGCGCCCAGCGGCGGCGCGAAGGTCAGCGCGCCTATGAATTCGAGCGCGGGCGCGCCTTCGTTGCGCCGTGAGGCATCCCCAGGTGCGTCAGCGCCAGAGAAAGCGCTTCGGAATGGCGGCGCCGGTCACTTCCTCGCGCACCACGGACCAGAAGGCGCGAACCACCGCGTCGACCCCGCCGCGACGCGGTCCCACGCCACCTCGGCGTCGGCGTTGAGCTCGTGCAGTATCGCCTGCCCGTCGAGGTAGCTCAGCTTCATGAGCCGCAGCGCCGCACCGAGCATCATCGTCGCGACGCCGTACTGGTGCGCGGCGAATGGGTCGACTTCGCGCATCCCTTCCGCCGCCATGGCGAGGGCGAGCGCGACGGGCAGCGTGCCCGGCGTCCGGCAGGCGATCAGGGCCGCGTGCCACCGCGCGATCGTCGGGTCGCGCGTCAACTGCAAGGCGAGTTCACACAGCTTGCGCCCCATGCGAAGCGTCATCGTCCGCGTTTCCTCGTTGAGCTTGCGCAGCAGGACCGCGTGATCGGCCGCGACGAGCGCGACGTCGTCCGAAACGCAGGCGGCGCGGTGGGCGACCAGCAGCGCGATGCCGTCCGCGCCGGCCGCCTGGTCGAGCGCCGTGCGCACGAACGCGCGCAGCGTCGCCGCGTCGTGGACGACGCGCTGCGCCACCGCGGCCTCGAGCCCGTTCGAGAACGAGAAGGCGCCGACCGGGAGCATCGAGTCGCCGAACTGCAGCAACCGCATCAGCTTGGTGATCTTGGGCATCGCGCCTTACTCGCATGGCACTCCTCGTCAGGCGTGGAGTGCAATAGGTATCTGGCCTTGGTCAGCAAAGCTCGGCAAGCCGGACCGTGCTGCGCTCACGGGCGCCGGACGGTCTTGCGCGAACGCGGCGCCTTGCGCGGCCCCGTGCCTGCCGCTGCGGCGCGTGCGCGCGACGGCGGCGGCGCAGGGTGCTGGTGCGGCGTCACCGCGTCGCGCGCGACTTCCTGTTCGAGCCACGCGCGAAAGCGCGCGAGCTTGGACGATTGCGCGAGGCGCGTCGGGTACACGAGGTAATAGCGAAAGGGCGACGGCACTTCGATATCGAACAGCCGGACGAGCACGCCGTTGGCGATGTCGTTGCCGATGAGCGAGCTTCGCGCGAGCGCAATCCCCTGCCCGTCGACGGCCGCCTGCATCAGGTGCGATGCATCGTTGAAAATCGGCCCTCGCGCGGGCTCGGGCCAGTCGAGCCCCGCGGCGCGAAACCACGGTTGCCAGAATTCGTTGTCGGAGCGCATCAGCAGGTAGCGCGAGATCTCCGCGGGTCGCGCCGGCAACCGCCCGCCACCCAGGCGCGGGCTGCACACCGGGTAGTAGACGTCGTCCAGCAGGTGTTCGGACACCACGCCCGGATAGTTGCCACTACCGTAGCGCAGCGCGGCCTCGACGTCGTCGCGGCGGAAGTCCACGAGCGTCACGCTCGCGCGCACGTCGAGGTCGATGTCGGGATTTGCCGCCAGGAAGCGGCCGATGCGCGGCAACAGCCAGCGCGCCGCGAACGACGGCATCACGCTGACGCGAAACTGCCGCGGATTGTTGTGCTCGGTGATTTCCCGAACCGCCTCCGCGAGCTCCGTCAGCGCCGCGCGCACGCGTCCGGCGAAACGTTCGCCTTCGTCGGTCAAACGGATGCCGCGACCCGCGCGCTCGACCAGCCGCACGCCGAGATCTTGCTCGAGCCCCTTCAACTGGTGGCTGATCGCGCCATGCGTCAGGTGCATCGCTTCCGCGGCGCGGGTCAGGCTGCCCGTGCGCGCGACCGCTTCGAGCGCGCGCAGCGCCTGCGTCGCCGGGATTCTCGCGTCCATGCAATATGTGAGGAAAATTGACGTATTTCGGTCAATATAAATCGATTGTCCCGCGTCGTCCACTCTCTTAGGATTCCCTGCGTAGCAAGAAACGACAGGAGATCAGACATGGCAACCGAACTCACATTTTCACCGGGCTACGTCCCCGGCCTCCGGCGATCGCTGCGCAGCCCGTCGCGCCGCTTCGCCCCGCATGCCGCCGCCCCCGTCTCACCGGGCTGGCCCGAGCGCGCGCCGCCGCTGCCGCGCTTCGCCCTGCGTGCCACTGCGACCGTCGCGCCCGAGTGCGACCCGCCGATGACCGCGGCGCAGCGCCGCGCGCTGGCGGCGTTGATCCACACGCCCGTGATCGCGCGAGACTCGCGCTGGTCACGCGACGAGGGACAGGGGAGTTTCCTGTGGGTGCTGTTGACCGCGGGCGCGCTGGCGTGGACGCTTGCGATCGCCGCGGCGCTGCTCCCCGACGTCAGGCTCGTGCGCTCGATCGAGGTGCCGCGCGTCGCCATGCCGCAGGTCGTCGAATCCCGCGACGGCGTGCCGGCGTAGCGTCAGCCGGCGAGGTCGTCGTCGGCTCGCGCCAGGCGCACGATGTAGCCGCCCGACTTCTCGTCGCGGTCGAGCACGAGATCGCCGCGCTTTGCCGCCGCTTCGAGCAGCGCGTTGAACGAGCGGAAGCCGTAGTACGACTCGTTGAAACCCGGATTGCGGCGCTTCAACGCCTGCTTGATCATCGAGCCCCAGATCTTTTCCTCCGCGCCGCGCTCGGACAGGAGCGCGTCGACCGTCTCGACGATGAGGTCGAGCGCGCCGTCGCGGCGCTCGTCGTCGCCGCGAGGCGCGGGGGCTTCATCGGCGCCGGCAAGCGCCGGCTGCTCGGCGGCAACCGGCGACTCCCCGGCAGACTTCCGGCCGGCAGACCTGGCCTTCGGCGATGCGGCGCCCTTCGCAGTGCGCCGCGGTGCGGCTTTCCGCTTCTCGCGCACGAGATCGTCGTAGTAGATGAACTCGTCGCAGTTCGCGATCAGCAGGTCGGACGTCGAGTTCTTGACCCCGACGCCGATCACCGTCTTCGCGTTCTCGCGCAGCTTCGACACCAGCGGCGAGAAGTCGGAATCGCCGCTGATGATGACGAAGGTATCGACGTGCGACTTCGTGTAGCAGAGGTCCAGCGCGTCGACGACCATCCGGATGTCGGCCGAGTTCTTGCCCGACTGGCGCACGTGCGGAATCTCGATCAGCTCGAACGACGCCTCGTGCATCGGCGCCTTGAAGGCCTTGTAGCGCTCCCAGTCGCAATACGCCTTCTTGACCACGATGCTGCCCTTCAGCAGCAGCCGCTCCAGCACCTTGCCGATGTCGAACTTGTCGAAGCTGGCGTCGCGCACGCCGAGCGCGATGTTCTCGAAATCGCAGAACAGCGCCATGTTGGTGACGTCGGGGGGATTGGCCATGCCGGGGTGCTCCGAGAACCAGGAACTGCGAGGGGACGACACGATAGCACCGCGGGCGCCGCCCTGCCCGAACGCGCTACACTCGCCGCACTTCCTCCGCGAGAATCCACCCATGCCCCTGCCGATCCTCTCGCCGCAAGAAACCCGCGTGCTCGGCGTGCTGGTGGAAAAGCAGCGCACCGTTCCCGACACGTATCCGCTGTCGCTCAACGCGATCGTCGCCGGCTG
>JBDSLT010000025.1:0-3105 GCA_039916265.1 Casimicrobiaceae bacterium
CGGCATCGTAAACAAGGGAAATGCGCCTGACTCTGCGAGCGTGGCCACGAGCCCGACCAGGAAGTCGGCATCAACGGAGCGGTCACGTGCGATGGTAAAGATAGCGTCGCCGACACGCTCGCGAACCTCTATTTCGCCAGGCCCTATCACTCCAGGGAGCGCGGCAGCAACGAGAATCTTAACGGTCTGTTGCGTCAGTACCTGCCCAAGGGCACCTGCAGGAGCCCGGCCACGCAGGCCCAATGCGATCATATCGACGATGACGTCAACCACCGGCCAAGGGAACGGTTCGGCTTCGACACACCGGCCACGCCATATCATCGAAACTAAACAGCGTGGCTCTTGCTCGTTGAATCTAAGCAACGCATCGGACGAGAGTACGAGGGGCAAGAGACGCGATTCGGGAACGTAATTCGGCAGCCGCCTCGTGCAGCGACTCGAGCTTGTTATCTGGCGCGATCAGGATCGCAACGGTAATAGGTAACGCGCTCAAGTTCTGCTGGAACTGCAGATTCTGTTCGGCGGTAACGAAGATATCGAACCGCGTGGCGGCTAACTGAAGCAACTCACCGTTCTCGACGCCGGACCAACCCGCTTCGACAACAGTGACAACGTCGTGACCGGCAAAGGCGCGTCGCAAGCGCCGAGGAAGCGATTCGTCAAGCAGGATGCGCATGCGGGGTTACCGCCTCACGCGCTTGTTCCAATACGGCTACAGCGACATCCCCGGCGACACTCGGAAAGTCATCAAGAACCTGATCGAGTGACTCTCCGCCTTCGAGATAATCAAACAAGTTCTTCACTGGTACACGGGTGCCGGTGAATACGGGGACGCCGCCTTGGATTCGTGGATCGACAGTGATGAAACTCCTACGCATACGCGATGATACGCTGGTCGCAGCATGCGGCGGCTATCGAGAATTGGAGAGTTCAAAAGACGCTGAACTACTCATCATCAGGTCGCATCAGGTCTCAATGATGGTTCGAGCAGGCTGCGGCACTTGACGTGAACGGTCAGCAGCGAAACGCCACGACGTGAGTTCCGACATTGTCTAGTCGCGCAGGTAGCCGAGCGCGTCGTCGATTCGATCCACCGTCACGAGCGTAACTGCTTCGGTGCCCTGCCTCGGCTTGTTGGCCGTCGGCAGCAGCACGGTGCGAAAGCCCAGCTTCGCCGCTTCGCGTATGCGTTCCTGCCCGCGCTGGACGGGCCGGATCTCGCCTGCGAGGCCGACCTCACCAAAAGAGAGAAGTTTATCCGGCAATGGCTTGTTTCTTATCGATGAATGCACGGCAAGCAGCACAGCTAAATCCGCCGCCGGTTCGGCGATGCGCACGCCGCCCACCGCATTGACGAATACGTCGTAGCCGGCGGTCTCGACGCCGCCATGACGGTGCAGGACGGCGAGCAGCAGCGCGAGGCGCTGCGCATCGAGACCCACCGCCAGCCGCCGCGCCATTCCGCCGCCGTGAAGGGGATCGACCAGCGCCTGGATCTCCACCAACAGCGGCCGCGAGCCCTCGAGCGTGGCGACGATCGCCGACCCCGCGACCGGCGCGCCGTGACGCGACAGGAACAGCGCCGAGGGATTGGTGACGCCCTTCAGGCCGCGCTCCGACATCGCGAAGACGCCCAGCTCGTTGGCCGCTCCGTAGCGGTTCTTGATCGCGCGGACCAGGCGAAAGCTCGAATGCGGATCGCCCTCGAAATAGAGAACGGTGTCGACGATGTGCTCGAGCACGCGCGGGCCCGCGATCGAACCGTCCTTGGTCACGTGGCCGACGAAGATGATCGCGACGCCGCGCTGCTTGGCGAGTCGCGTGAGCTGCGCCGCGCATTCCCGCACCTGCGCGACGCTCCCGGGCGCCGAAGCGAGCGATTCCGTGTACACGGTCTGGATCGAATCGATGACGACGAACCGCGGCGCCGTCGTGTCGATCGCCGCGACGATCGCTTCGAGTTGGACCTCGGCGAGCAGCTCGACCGGCGCATTCACGAGCCCGAGCCGCTGCGCACGCAAGGCGATCTGGTCGGTCGACTCCTCGCCCGTCACGTACAGCGTCCGATGCGCGGCGCCCAGCGCCGCCGACGCCTGGAGGAGCAGCGTCGACTTGCCGATGCCGGGATCGCCACCCAGCAGCACGACGCCGCCCGCAACGAGGCCGCCGCCCAGCACGCGATCGAATTCCGCGAGGCCCGTCGCGATACGCCGGTTTTCCTGCGGCGCGACCGTAGCGAGCGGCGTCACCGCCGATCGTGCGCCGGAAACGCTGCGAAAGCGCGCAGGCGCCGGCGCCGCCAGCGCCTCGACCAGCGTGTTCCACGTGCCGCAACCGGGGCACTGACCCTGCCACTTCGGCGACTCGGCGCCGCATTCGGTGCAGTGGTAGACGGTTTTCGGTTTGGCCATGGAATGGTCGGAGCGACACGCGCGGCCGCTGCCGGTCGTCGCCAACCCGGCAGCGTCGGGGGTTACGGTAACATCGCCGGATGCACGGAAGCGGCCACGCGAAACGATCGGGCGAGGCGCCTGCGTCGCCCCGCGTCGATGCGTCGCAGGGCCTCGCGTCGCCGCCACCTTACACCGCGGGCGTCTACCTGTTGCCCGGCTTCCCCATGCTGGCGTTCGCCGCGGCGATCGAGCCGCTGCGTGCGGCCAATCGCCTGTCGGGCAAGGCGCTGTTCGACTGGCGGCTGTTTTCGCGCGACGGCAAGCCCGTGCGCGCGAGCAACGGCATCGACATCGCCGTGCACGGCTCGATCGCGGACGAGCCGGCGCTCGATCTGCTGCTGGTATGCGCAGGGCTCAACAACGCGTCGCTCGACGATCGCGCCGCGCATCAATGGCTGCGCCGCCTCGCGAGGCGCGGCGCGGCGATCGGAGGCATCAGCCTGGGCGCCTACATGCTTGCGTACGCGGGCCTGCTCGACGGGCGGCGCTGCGCGCTGCACTGGGAGAGCCTGGACGCCTTCACCGAACGCTTTCCGCGCATCCGCACCACGGCGGAGATCTTCGCCATCGACGGCGAGCGCTTCACCTGCTCGGGCGGAACGGCGGCGCTGGACATGATGTTGCGGGTCATCACGGAACGGGAGAGCCACGC
>JBDSLT010000026.1:0-3607 GCA_039916265.1 Casimicrobiaceae bacterium
CGCGAGGCCGGCGGCGAAGGCGGAGGCTTGGATAGTTGATGCCTTGGGGACGCGTGCTTTCATGAGGCTCTCCTCTAGGGGTGGATCGACGAAGGCGCCGGCTCGCGGGAATCGCGAAACAGGCGACGCGTTTCGGCGCAAGTCGCTCTGCGCAGGCCGAGCCGGTCGAGCACGTCGCGGCTCGCCCGGACCAGTTCGCCATTGTCGGTCGCGGTCACGCCCGACGGAAGCAGCAGGTTGGTCTCGAAGCCGACGCGGACGTGGCCGCCGAGCAGCGCGGCCGCCGTCACGCAACGCAGTTCAGCCGCGCCGAACGCGCAGGCCGACCACGGCCATCCGGCCGGCAGCGCACCGACGAGCGGCGGCAGTTCGCTGGGATGACCCGCGCGGCGCGCGGCGTAGGAGCCGAGGACGAACAGCACATGCGGCGTGGTCTGGCGAATCGTTCCTTGCTCGTGCAGGCGCGCCATACGCGCGAGGTCGCCGGCGTCGTAGACGATGTACTGGACCAGCGCCGCGCGGTCGGCGAGCTCCGCGATGAACGCGGCTGCAGCGTCCTCCGCGCGCGGATCGCTCCACAGTTCGCGCACCGAGATCGACAGCGCTTGCGGCGCGAGCTCGCGCATCCGCGCGATCTGCTCGGTGGGCGCGTAGCGTCCGCCGGCTTCGGTCGTCACCTGGAGCAGAAGCGCATCGCCGACCCGCTCCCGAATCGCGTCGAGCGCTGCGCGATAGTCGGCAGGGTCGAGGCTGTGGCGCCCCTCGCTGTCGCGCACGTGCAGGTGAAGCATCGACGCCCCGGCCGCCAGGCAATCCGCCGCGCATTGCGCGAGCTCCCCCGGCGTCAGCGGGAGGCGCGGATGATCGGCGCGTCGCTTGCGCGCGCCATTGGGCGCCACCGCTATCGCCACCGGGGCATCCGCGCTGGGCCGATCGCGGGAGGCAACCCCGCGCGCCGCCGCTTTCGAGGGGTGGACGCTGTGCGACGTCGCTGCGTTGCTCATCTGCTCCTCCCCTGCGCCGGCAGCTCCGCCAGTGCGGCGTCGATCGCCTCGCCCAGGCGCTGCACGATTGTATCGATTTCGGCGGGCGTGCTCACAAATGGCGGTGCGAGCAACACATGATCGCCGGCGTTGCCGTCGATGGTGCCGCCCATCGGATAAACCATCAGCCCGCGCGCCATCGCCGCGGCCTTGATGCGCGCGTGCAGTTTGTGCGCGGGATCGAAAGCCCGCTTGGTCGGACGGTCGGCAACCATCTCCAGCGCCATGAACAGGCCGCGGCCGCGGATGTCGCCTACCGACGGATGGTCGGCGAAGCGCGCGTGCAGTGCGGCGGCGAGCCGGACGCCGAGCGATCTCACGGCGTCGAGAAGGCGATCGCGCTGGATGACCTGTTGCACAGCGAGCGCCGCCGCGCACGCCACCGGATGGCCGATATACGTATGCCCGTGCTGAAAGTGGCCGCTGCCCTGCGCGAGCGCATCGACGATGCGCCCATGGATGAGCAAGGCGCCGACGGGCTGGTAGCCGCCGCCAAGACCCTTGGCGATCGCCACGAGGTCGGGCACGACGCCCTCCTGCTCGATGGCGTAAAGCGAACCGGTCCGGCCCATCCCGCACATCACTTCGTCGGCGATGAACAAAATGCCGTAACGGTCGCAGACCTCGCGGACGCGGCGAAAATAGCCCGGTACCGGCAGCAGTGCGCCGGACGTCGCGCCGCCTACGGTCTCTGCGCAGAAGGCGATCACGCTGTCGTGACCGAGACTGTCGATGGCCTCTTCGAGTTCGCACGCGAGTCGCTCGCCGTAGGCAAGCGGAGTCTCTTCGTCGCGGCGGTCGCGATATTCGTAGCACGGCGCTACATGCGTAACGTCGATCAGCAGCGGCGCAAACTGGCGCCGGCGCCACGCATTGCCGCCGACGGACAAGGCCCCCAGCGTATTGCCGTGGTAGCTCTGGCGGCGCGCGATGAAATGCCGGCGCTGCGGCTGGCCGATCTCGACGAAATACTGGCGCGCGAGCTTGAGCGCCGCCTCCATCGCTTCCGATCCGCCCGACACCAGATACACGTGCGACATACCCTCCGGTGCGTGTGCGAGCAGGTGGTCTGCGAGCGCCTCGGCGACGTCGGTGGTGAAAAAGCTCGTGTGCGCGTAAACGATCCGGTCGATCTGCGCGTGCATCGCACGCAAGACGTCGGGGTGCGCGTGACCGAGGCACGACACCGCGGCGCCGCCGGAAGCATCGAGGTACTCGCGTCCCGCTGCGTCGACGACGGTGATGCCGCGGGCAGCGACGGCGACCGGCGGGGTAACGCGCATCTGGCGGTGGAGCACGTGGGTCATCTCGATCGCTCTACCGCACGGTATCGGGCCAGTACGCTTCGGACGCCGCAAGTCGACGCTCGGCGTCTGCCAGGCGGCGGAGCACCTTGCGCCCCCCGCGGGCGGCCAGCCGCGCGAGCAGCAACTCGACCAGCGCGAGCGGCGCGATCATCGACGGCAGAAAGGACATCGATTCGGTGCGAAACACCAGCGTGTGCGTGGCGCGGCGCGTCAGCGGCGACAGCGCGCTGTCGGTGAGGGCGACGATGATCACGTCGTGTCGCCGCGCTGCGTCCAGCGCGAGGACGGTCGGCTTCGAGTAGGGCGATTGACTGATGGCGACCAGCGCATCGCCGGCGCCAAGCGCCTCCACCTGATCGAGCAGGGTCCCGCCCAGTCCGTCGAAGAGAATGCCGTTCGCCGCGATGAGGTTGTAGGCATAGTGGAAGTTGTAGGCGATGCTGAAGCTCGAACGCACGCCGAGGAACCCGACGCGTCGCGCGCCCGCGATGGCCTTCACAACGGCCTCGATCTGGACCGGCGCGTTCAGCGCTTGCACGGACTGCAGGTCGTCGGCCTGCGCAGCGCCGATCTTGCGGGCGAGCCGACCGATGCCCGCTCCGGCCGGCGCGGATTGCAGGGCCGAGGCGCGGCGGCCGAATCGGGCTCCGCCGCTGGCAATGGCCTCCTGAAACGGACGGCGCAGCGACGCATAGTCGTCGCAGCCGAGCGCGCGCGCGAGTCGGACCATCGTCGGCGCGGACACCCCGGCGTTGCGCGCCTGCTGACGCATCGAAAGCAGCGCGACGTCCGTCGGATTATCGGACAGCCAACGTGCGGCGCGCCGCACTTCGGGCGTAAGCGTCTCGAACGCGTCGCCAAGCTTGCGCAGCAAGCCTGCGGAATCCAGCGGAAGCGAAGAAGTGCGCGCGGCGCCGGTCATTTAACGAACGGTACACGCATCTACAAGATGTTACAATTGTTTCATGGTACGCGCGCGGCGTGCGGATCGTTACAATCGCCGGCGGCGGCCCTTTAACTTGGGCCAATCCCGATGTGAGTCAACGCTGCGGCCCGCTGGCGTCAGAGGTCGCAAGATCGGATCGACGTGCTGGTAGGCAAGCCGAAGCGCCTGGGCGTGCTGTTCGTGTGCATGGGCAACATATGCCGGTCGCCGACGGCCGAGGGCGTGTTTCGCGCGGTCGCGGAGCGCGCCGGCATCGCGAAGCGTTTGCGTATCGACTCTGCCGGTACGCACGACTATCACGTCGGCGAGCC
>JBDSLT010000027.1:0-4754 GCA_039916265.1 Casimicrobiaceae bacterium
ACGCCTGACGACCACAGCCCGCTGGAACCACACCTTCCCATCTCGAACAGGACCGTGAAACGGCGGCGCGCCGATGATAGTACGGATTACCCGTGCGAAAGTAGGTCATCGTCAGGCACCTTCGCAATACCAAAGCCCAGCGCTCCCCGCCGGGCTTTGGCATTTCTGCGCGGCAAGATCGCGCCGGCTCTGGGCAAAGACGGGGAATCGTCGCGCTGAGCCGTCCGGGTTCCGATCGCTACGGCAGCGGATTGACGACGCGCCAGTTCCCGGAGGTTTGCAGCGTGGCGCCTCCGACGTGTGCCATCCCGCTCATCAGCCACAGATCGGTTGCGCCTGTCGTGTCGTTGCGCAGAATGAGGTCCGCGCGACCGTCGCCGTCGAAATCTCCCACGTGCGTGACGTTGGTCAGCAGATCGGAGAAGACCGTCGCGGACGACTTCGTCGTCGTGCCGTTCATAAGCCACACCGAGGTCGTGCCGGAGACGGTGTTGCGCCACACGAGGTCTTTCTTGCCGTCGTTGTCGAAGTCGCCCGTGGCAACGACGCGAGTGTTCCCGTCGACGAGCAAGGTCTTGCCGGAGCCCATCGCGATCCCGTTCATCAGCCACGCGGAGGTCGTCCCCGTCGCACTGTTGCGCCAGAGCAGGTCGGCCTTGCCGTCACCATCGAGATCGGCCACGTGCGTAACGCGCCAGTTGGCGTCGGTCAGCAGGATCGCACCGGACTTGTACGTCGTGCCATTCATGAGCCACAGGGCGGTGGCGCCGGTCGCGTTGTTGCGCCAGACGAGGTCGGCCTTGCCGTCGCCATCGAAATCGCCGACGTGCGTAACGCGCCAGTCGGGATCGGTGAGGAGGACCGCGCCTCCCGCGTAGGCGGAGCCGTTCATGAGCCAGATCGCGGTCGCGCCGCTGGCGTCGTTCTGCCACAGCAGGTCCGCCTTGCCGTCACCGTTGAAATCCGCCGTCCTGATGACGCGCCAGTTCGGATCGGCGAGGAGCGGCGCGCCGGACACCATGGCGGTGCCGTTCATCAGCCACATCGACGTGTTGCCCGTCACCGCGTTGTGCCACACGAGGTCGGCCTTGCCGTCACCGTTGAAATCGCCCGACGCAACGACGCTCCAGTCGACGTTCGTGAGCAGCGTCGCCGACGCCTGGCTCGTCGCACCGCTCATGAGCCAGAGTTGCGTCGCGCCGGTCGCCGCATTGCTCCACACGAGATCGGTGGTGCCGCTGGCGTTGAAGTCGGGCGCAGGGACGTCGTCGGTGAAGCCGACGCTGACGGTCAGCGCCGCCGGCGACGCGGCGAGGACGTTGATCGTAAGGCCGGAGATGTCGTCGCGAAAGCGGCTGCCGGCGATCAGCGTGCCATCGGTGAAAGCGCTCGTCGAGGGCGTCAAGTCGAGGAACTGGGTGTCGTCGGCACAGCCGCTGCAGTTCGTCTCGAACGGGCTCGCGACCCGGATCTGCGCGCCGTTGTTCGGATAAGCCGAGAGCGGCGAATCGGCGCCGACGGGCTGGCGGTACTCGAGCCAGTAGGTGCGATTCGCCGTGACGGGTATCTTCACCGCGTACGCCGCGCCGCCCAACGACTCGAGCGGCGACAGCGTGTAGGTCGCCGCGCCGGACGCATGCGTCTTGACGCTTCCCGTGGGGAGCCAGCCGAGCTTGGATTTCTGCGCGGCGTTGAAGTGCATCGCGCGCTGGTTGCCCATCACGTCGAAGGGGTCGCCGTACGCGCTCGCCGAGCACGTGCCGCCGATCGGCGCAGCACCGCAGTCGAGGCTCGCCGCGTGCAGCAGCCCGAAGTTGTGCCCCATCTCGTGCGCGACGACCAGCGTCGACATCGAACCGTTGATATACGACTTGCGCGGACTGTTGATGTAGCCGAGCCCGGTCCAACCGCACGCGCTGACCTTGGGGAACACGTAGACGCGGAATTCGTACGACCCGGTGTAGCCGGCTGCGGCGGCCGCGGCGTCCGCCGCGTTGCCGATGCCCTGCCAGTCGCTGTTGTTGCATGTCGTGGGTGCCGAGAGCGTCGTCGACTGCACCCAGGTCGTCGTCACGGTGACGTTGAGCGTGTGCTGGCCGAACGAATTCTCGGCGTAGTAGGTCGCGACGTTCGTCGCGCCCGACGTCATGATCGTCTGCGCCGTGGACACCGGGAAGGGGTCGCTCGCGCTGTTCTTGAACTTGAACAGGACGACCAGAACCGAATGACTGGTGACAGCGGCGATGCCGTCCTTCTGCATGACCTGCGCCGGCGGCTGCGCGAGGATTTCGAGCGAGTCTGCGATCAGTACCGCGCCAGCGCCGGGATCCCGTCGACCGGTGGCGACGACGCGCATGCCCGGCCGAAGCATGTCGGCGCGCACGCCGAGATCGAGCTCGACCGTCGTCCCGTCGTCCTGCACCACCTCGTAATCGTAACGACTGGTACCGCGCTCGAGATCTTCCGAATGAATGACGCGCAATGTGCCGCCCACCTGCTCGACAGGCGAAATCGCCGTGGCGGCGGGTGCCGCTTTCGCGACGACGCGCACCGTGGTGATGGAAAGCGTGTCTCCACTGCGGGTCCCGTCGACGGTCGTCGTGTCGCCGCTCTCCAACGCATCAGCGGCGGCGCCGCGAAGCTCGATCCGTGCGGCCCCGGCCGGCGTCAGCGCCCGCAGTCGCGTGACCGTTCCGCCTGCGCGATCGATGACATCCAGCGCGCGCACGATCCCGGTAACGGACTGCGCCAACCCGCCGCGCGCGGGGTTGGCGCGGACGTCGGTTTCATGGGCGAGGGCGGGAAGCGACGATGCGGCGATCGACAGGACGAGCGCCGGCAGGGCGACGCGAACCGCGCTGCGAATTCGCGTCAGCGTCTTGTGGACCACAGGCTTGGCAATCATATGATGACATTGTCATGGCCAATCCGCCTCGTCAATGGCATGGCGCCGAACGGCGGATGCACCGGAGCGGAGGGTGCGCCTGAAGGCAACCTGCGCAGGCAGCGGGGTCACTCGAGGACGAGATCAAGCGCAGGCTTGATCGCACGGATCTCGTGGCCGTAAGGGATCGAGTAGGCCGGGGGCATCGGGAGCGACGTACAAAGCGGATCGCCGTGCCAGCGCATGAGCACGAATGCGGGCGGAGTCACGACGCACTGCGCGACCGCGTCCGCGAACCTGACGGAAACGATGTGCTCACCCGAATAGGCGCTGTGCACGGTCACCGGGTAGGGCCCTTGCGACATGTAGCCCGATCCGCCGTCGATGTAGCGCGTATACGACATCGCGGGTGCGTTTGCGGGGACGACATGGACCACGCGTCCCTGCTGGTTGCGCACAGGCTTGCCTTCGTAGTCGCCGAGCACCTCGATGATCAGGCGCTGTACAGGTTTGGGCGTGGTCTTGTTGAAGAACACGAAGGCCGAACGGTTGCCGAAGCCCCCGGGGATGATCCAGTCCGGGAGTCCATCTCCGTTGAGATCGCCGATCTGCGTTCCATCGCGCCCGGAGCGCAATCCCGCGAGGCCCGCGACGCCGGCAATCGTCGCGAGGCGAAACGAGTACGACGGCGGGCCGCTGTTGAGATAGACCTTCGGCAGAAAATCGACGACGCTCCCGTTCAAGACGACATCGTCGTAGCCGTCGCCGTCGATGTCGCCCGCGGTCATGCCGAACGACCCGAGCACCGCGTTTGCGCTGAAAGCGCCGACGACGTCGGGGTCGAAGACCTCAGCGAACTGTCCCGCCACGATGCGCCCGCCCGCATCGCGGATGCCGCCTTTCCACGTGTAGAGATGGACGATGCCCGAATAAGGCTCGACGTAGACGAAATCGGGGTAGCCGTCGTTGTTCCAGTCGATGAACTTCGCACCTTCGTCGAAAGGGGGAACGACGCCGGCTGGCGGAAACACGCGCGTGAAGTTCGCACCGCCGCCGTTGCGGAACAGGATGCCGTTGACGAAAAGGTCGATGTTGCCGTCTTCGTCGTAGTCGACGGCCTGCGCGCCTTCCGGCTGCGCATCGGGCTCGAGGGGTGTGCCGGAATTGATGCAGTCGACGCCGCAGTCTGCGACGGTCAGCGTGACGGGCGTTCCGGAAACCACGCGGAACGACGCCGGCTGGGTCTTGCCGCGATTCATCAGCAGCCACGACTGTCCCGGCGTGTTCGCCGCGAGAAATCGCTGGCACGGGACGACGCTCTCCGAGTAGCGCTCGGGCCGCGTGTACTGCGGGATGTAGAGATCGAGGAAACCGTCATTGTCGAAGTCCGCTGCGACGATGGTCTCGCCCCAGCCGCGCACCGGCGTGGTCACGTCGAAAGCGACGTCGCGCCGGAACGTCCCGTCGGCGTTCTGCATGAAGAGTTGCGTGGTGTTCTCGGGATCGCCGTTGCACCAGTACACGTTGTTGACGAGGTCCGGCCGGCCGTCGTTGTCGAGGTCGGCGGCGCGGATGTCGCGCGACGCGCGAATCCATCCGAAGTCCAGGGGCGGGCCGGCGCGGAAGTAGCTCAACTGCGCGAACGCCGCGCCCAGGCCCACGGCCGAGGGCGAGCGAGAGCGGAACACACGGCCGGCGTTCGTGAGGCCGATCAGTTCCTGGCGACCGTCGCCGTCGAGGTCTACGATGGCGGATGTATAGGGCGCATCGAAAAAGACGCGGCGCGCGAACGTGAGGTCCTGTGCGGCTGCGACCGTTGCGAGCAGAACGCCGGCGAGCGCCGCAGCGGCTGCGCGCAGCGACTGCGACG
>JBDSLT010000028.1:0-8756 GCA_039916265.1 Casimicrobiaceae bacterium
GCGACCGATGGCGCCCGCCCGAAGGCAGGCGCATTACCGCTCCAAGCCGGTCGTGACTTGCTACGGTTGGTCGACGGCAATACGAGCCGAGCGGCGGGATGGAACGTCAGCAATCGAGCATCGTTGACTACCGGCAAGACCCGACCCTATCCCGTCGGTCGCTCTTGAACAAAGCAGACGTTCAAGGAATCAGATTAATGCGCGACTGCGCCGAGCGGCCAAAAGCGGCTTTGATGAGCAGCTTTCGGCCAAACGGTGGATCCAATGCGCTATTGGGCGGCGAAGCAATACAAGAGTCCGTTGCCACCTGTGGCAATCAGGTCGGGCTGGGTGCAGCCACGGGATGTGTGGGCAGCATTCCAGGAATGGGCGAACTCCAGGTAAGCCGCCGCATTCTGGGACCCGGCTGCCGGAGGACCGCCCTCGCGATCAACGTGTCCAAGCATGGCGACACCAGCGCCGCCGCTGGTCCAGTTTCCACACGTGAGGTCCATGTTGGCAGGAAACGCACGACCGTCCTTGTCCGAACCGGTCAGGATGTCATGCATGACGGGCGTGTCGCCCCGCACCTTTATCGGCTGGCCCTTTTCGTCAAGAGCAGTTGCCTTGCTGATCTTGTTATTGTCGCTGTGAAGATCGGCGACGCTGGTTGCGATGACGGCACCCTTGGCGTTCTGCCATGGACCATTTCCGATGCGGTCTCGCGCATGTACCGGGTTCGCGCCACCGCGCGCATTTGTGCTCAGATAGGCCCGCCACGTCTTGTTGCCCGCGCTGGCGGCCTGCGCCAGAGACTGGCAATGTGCATCTGCGCCAGCGAGTCCGCCGAGGTCGCCACCCTTGCCGGGCCCGGCGCTGGTCACAAAGAAAGTCATGTCAACTTGCTGTGATTCGACGTTCGGGCTCAATCCTACAGATAAAAGTATCGCCGAAATGCGAATCGATAGCCGCATTGCATTCATTCCAGTACCTCCTTAGCGATTGGGCTGTGTTCGACCCGGTGATCCGCACTTTGGTGCGGCATGATTCATAACACTTAGCTCGAAGTCTTATTCCGCTCGGGCGACGACGGGGAGAGCATATGCCCTTTCCGTTCGGCGTTGCCAATACGCCCCATGCATACGGGGAGTGTCGGCCTTTGGCCGACTGCCGCCCGTCGTTCCGCAGTCCTGCATCGCTGCTTTCGGTTACTGAACGGAATGAACGGCCGCAGACGCGGGCCAGGGAAAATGCCCTCCAGCGATCGCGTTCAACTGCTGAAAATGATTCAGATCAATGCGACACCGTCTGTTTGGTCAAATGCGGGTTTCAGCACCTATGAGCGTTGGCAATCGGAGCGGGCGGCCGACTATAGGCGGTACTGGACGAATCCTCCTCGGCCGGCTTCAGAACCGGGACATTTCCCACGGGTCACGCACGGCGACGTTTTGCGCTCCAACGAATTCCGATTCGAGGACCGGCTCGCCATCCTCCAAGGGCATGGAAATGATTTCTCGCAGATTGGCGTTCAGCACGTCAAGCGTCGCACCCTGCGAATGGGCCCCGGAAATCCCGGGACGAAGCCGACGAACGAACCCGGTTCAAGTTCGACCCCTGCCGAAAAATTGCGCATGGATTGCTAACTCCAATCTTCAGGGATTATCGCTCCAGCGGCGGCACGGCGCAATTTGGTCGGTCCAACGTATCAGCGCAACCGGCGTGGCGGCACATCCGCGCCGGCAGGTCGCGCAACCCGGTGCGCAGCCCCGTTTAGGTGCGGGACTTCTTCTCCGCGATCTGCATCGCGCACCAGCTCCAGTCAGCGCGCTGCTCGATCGGGTGGCGCAGGACGATCGTGTACACCGACCGACCGGTCGTCAGGATGACGCTGCGCCCGTCGTCGTACTCCGCGGTGGGAACGATGATCGACTTGACCATCAGCGGCTTGTCCGGCCGCGACGGCGGCGGCAGGTACAACGCCTCGAATCGGGCACCGATGGTGGACACGTCGACGCCGTCGACGACGAAGCCCATGTCCTCCTTCGACTCGCGCTTGGTGTAGAGCGTGACGGGCACGATGTTGTCGGCGATGATCGCGAGGCCGCCCTCCACCTCGTCGGGCGAGATCTTGTTGAGCCGCCGCACGACGCCGAGGAGCCATTCCGAGACGTCCGATTGCCGGACGGCGACGAGCGCTCCCAGCGTCAGCGCAGCACCCACGCCGCCGGTGGCGCCGATCCGCAAGCCGGCGATGCTGCGGTCCTTCACGTGCCACATTGGATCGGTGAACGAGGACAGCGAGGCAGCGATCGAGTCGTGCTCGTCGCGGAAGTGGCGCCTGGGCGGCGTCGCGTCGGAGATGGTATAGACCTCGATCTGCTCAGGGCCCTTCTCATGGCCGCCAGCGTCGTCGGGCGGCATGTTGCGGGTCTTGGCGGACGCGAGCTCGTGCGAGATTCGCGCGAGGCCCACGCGCACGCGCGCCGTGGTGCCGCAGGCGCTGCGCGGGTCGCGGCGCACGTTATTGTTGAGCGTCGGCGCCAGCGCGGGCCTCAGCTTCTCGAGGATGGTCACGCGGCGCTGGTTGATCGACGGCAGCGACGTGCGCTGGGGCATTTCGGCGTGGCGCAGCGCCGCGATCGCGCGGTCGAGGTGCTGGGCGAGCGGCGTGGTGTCCAGATAGCGCAGCATCAGGCCGGTGTCGTTTCCGGCCGGCCGCGAGAGGCCCGTCTTGCCGCTCACGTCGACGATGAAGCCTTCCATCGAGCGGGCCTGTGCGTCGAGGGTCAACCGCCGGCTCCACCCACGGATCTGCGCAAACGCCCAGTCGAGCTCGGCCGGTGACATGTTGCCGGTGTTGAGCTGGTGGATCAGCAGCGCATAGACGTATTCCTGCTCCACCGTCCACTGGGTGGTGTTGGGGCCGTGGCCGAGCACGGTCGGCACCCGGTCGAGCTCGAGCTCGACCGCGCGCATGTAGATCGAATGGAACTCGACCCACTTGGCGGGAATCCACCGCTCGAAGCGGAACACCCGCAGCTTGGCGTCGGTACCGAAGTAATGGGTCAGGCGCGCGAAAAGCACGGGAACGAGCTGCTTCCAGCGCGGATTGCCGCCCTGCGCGAGCGCCTGCTCGAGCGCCTGCTGGTAGACGCCGATATAGCCCTGCGCGAGGTCGAACGCCGCCTGCCAGATGCGCTGCGACAGTTGCGTCCCGCTGTCGGCATTCTCGACGTACTGCTTGACGAGCTGCCGGCGGTCGGCGCCCAGCGCCGCGTCGAGGAACAGGACCGCCTGGACGCGCGGCGGTTCGAGCGCGCGGCGCGGCTGGCGCAACGTGTCGAACGCGCCCAGCACGAGTTGCTGGCGGCCGATCACGTCCTGCACCGGCAGCGAGCGCAGCCACTGGGAGACGGAACGGACCGAGACCAGGGGGTCGACGATCTCTTTGGTGCCCGATGTGAGGAATCCGAACATGTGCTCCGCTGATCCTGTCATGCCCTGCCGCCGGCTCGCCCCCGTGAGCGTCGGCTACAATCCGCTAGCTCTTGCGCCTAAACCCGGCGTGGCGGCTCTCAGTGCCACCACGCTCACGCGCCCGCGCGTCCCGAAAACCGTTCCGAAGTCCGAGGAGCCTCGCATGCCGCAACCCTCGCGTATTCGTCGTGCCCTGCTGCCCGTTGCGCAAGGTGCCGCCATCGTCGCCGCAACGGGAGCGCTTTTTGCAGTGAGCCCGAGCGGTGCGCAGACGCCTGCCGCATCGCCAGCCGTCCAAGGAGGTAGCAAGTTGAATGCCATGCCGGTCACGCTGCAGAAAATCGATGTAAAACAGGGCGCGGGCGCCGAGGCCGTCAGCGGTCGCCCCGTCATTGTGCATTACACAGGGTGGATTTATGACGATTCGAAGCCCGAGAAGAAAGGTGCCAAATTCGATAGCTCGCTCGATCGCAATGTGCCGTTCGGCTTTTTCCTCGGCGAAGGCAAAGTGATCAAGGGCTGGGACGAGGGCGTGGTCGGGATGAAGGTGGGCGGGCAGCGCACGCTGATCATTCCGCCGCAGATGGGCTACGGCGAACGCGGCGCCGGCGGCGTGATTCCGCCCAACGCGACGCTGATCTTCGACGTCGAGCTCATCCAGGTGAAGTAGCCGTTCGGACGATGCTTCCCCGCGACATCCGCGCGCAGTCGCATCGGCGCGTCGACTACCGGCCGCCGGCGTTCCTGGTCGATACGCTGGCGCTCGAATTCGACCTCGACGCAGGGGCCACCCGCGTCACCGCCACCCTCGCGTTTCGGCGCAATCCCGCCGCTGCGGCGGAGGACCGCGAGGCGCCGCTGGTGCTCGATGGCGAGCAGCAGGCGCAAACGGCCGTTGACCTAGACGGCGCGCGCCTCGGCGCGCCGCGTCTCGCGCTCGACGAAAGCGGCCTCGCCGTCCTCGATCCGCCCGCCGCGGGAACGCTGACGGTGCGCTCGACGATCGCGCCGTCGAAGAACGTCGCGCTCGAAGGCCTTTACCTGTCGTCCGACGTTTTCTGCACGCAATGCGAGTCAGAGGGTTTTCGCCGCATCACCTATTTCCCCGACCGCCCGGACGTCCTCGCGCGCTACACGGTGACGCTGCGCGCCGATCGCCGCGCGTGTCCGGTGCTGCTATCGAACGGCGAGCTCATCGACAGTGGCGCGCTTCCCGACGGACGTCACTTTGCGACGTGGCGCGATCCGCACCCCAAGCCCTCCTACCTGTTCGCGCTGGTGGCGGGAGACCTGGCCGCACTGAAGGACAGCTTCACGACGGCGTCGTCGCGCGCGGTCGCGCTGTCGATCTACTCGACCCGCGAGAACCTGCCGCGCTGCCGCCACGCGATGGCGTCGCTCAAGCGCGCGATGCGCTGGGACGAGGAGCGCTACGGACGCGAATACGACCTCGACACGTTCACGATCTTCTGCGCCGACGATTTCAACATGGGCGCGATGGAGAACAAGGGGCTCAACATCTTCAACAGCCGCCTCGTGCTGGCCGACCCCGAAGTGGCGACCGACGCCGACTACGCGGCGATCGAGGGCGTGATCGGCCACGAATACTTCCACAACTGGACCGGCAACCGCGTGACGTGCCGCGACTGGTTCCAGCTGTCGCTGAAGGAGGGACTCACGGTCTTCCGCGACCAGGAGTTCTCGAGCGACATGGGCTCGCGCGCGGTCGAGCGCATTGCGGCCGTCGAGTACCTGCGGCGCGAGCAGTTCGCGGAGGACGCCGGCCCGATGGCGCATCCGGTGCGCCCGGACGAATATCAGGAGATCAACAACTTCTATACGTCGACCGTCTACGAAAAAGGCGCCGAAGTCATCCGCATGCAGCACACGCTGCTCGGCGCGGCCGCCTTCCGCCGCGGTGCCGATCTGTACTTCGAGCGTCACGACGGCGAGGCGGTGACCTGCGACCATTTCGTCCAGGCGATGCAGGACGCCTCGGGGGTCGATCTGTCGCAGTTCCGGCGCTGGTATTCGCAGGCGGGCACGCCGGTTATCAGCGTCGCCGGCCACTACGACAGGAAGGCGAAGACCTACACGCTCGACGTCGCCCAGCGCACCCCGCCCACACCCGGGCAGCCGGTGAAGGCGCCGTTCCACATTCCGCTCGCGGTCGGGCTCCTCGGGCCCGACGGGCGCGACCTGCCGCTCACGCTCGCCGGCGAGACGGCGCCCGGCGCCACCACCCGGGTGCTGAACGTGGTGAATGCTCGGCAGGCGTTCACGTTCACGGACGTCGCGGCGCCTCCGGTTCCTTCGCTGCTGCGCGGCTTTTCCGCGCCGGTCAAAGTCACCTTCGACTACCGGGACGACGACATCGTTTTTCTCGCGGCGCACGATTCGGACCCGGTCAATCGCTGGGACGCCGCGCAGCGCGCGTTCGCCGAAGCGCTGCTGCGTCTCGCGCGCGATCATCGCGAGGGCCGCTCGCTCGCGATGCCCGCGCCGCTCAACGCGCTGGCCGGGCACCTGCTGGCAGACGACGAGAGCGACCCCGCCGAGATCGCGCTGGCGCTGACGCTGCCGGATCCGGGCTACGTCGCGGCGCTCGAGCCGATGATCGACGTCGACGGCGTCACCACCGCGCATGCGTTCCTCCAGCGCGAGCTCGCGCGCCGCCAGCGCGGCGCGTTCGAGGCCGTCGAGGCGCGCAGGCGCCCGCGCGAGCCCTACGCGGTCACTTCCGCGCAGGCGGGCGCGCGCAGCCTCGCCAACACCTGCCTGCGCTATCTCGGCGCGCTGGACGACCGTGCGGCGCGCGCGCTTGCCGCCGAGCGCTTCGAGCACGCCGACAACATGACCGACACGATCGCCGCGCTGGGTGCGATCAAGGACACCGCCTCGCCGGAACGCGACCGGCTCTTTACGCATTTCGAGGCCAAATGGCGCGACGAGCCGCTCGTGCTCGACAAGTGGTTCGCGCTGGAGGCGCGCAGCCTGCGTGGCGACACGCTCGCGCGCGTCAGGGCGCTCCTCGCGCATCCGCGCTTCAACGCGCGCAATCCGAACCGCGTCCGCGCGCTGGTCGGTGCCTTCGTGCTCGGCAACTTCGCGCGCTTCCATGCGACCGACGGCGCCGGCTATGCATTCGCCGGCGACCAGGTGATCGCCCTCGACGCAACCAACCCGCAGCTTGCATCGCTGATCGCGGGCGCTTTCAGCCTGTGGAAGCGCTTCCCGGCACCGCGGCGAACGCGCATGGAGGCAACGCTGGCGCGCATCGCGAAGGCGACGGCGCTGTCGCCCGACGTCCGCGAGATCGTCACGCGCACGCTCGACGCCTGAGCGAAGCGCGCGGCCCGCGCGCCCTTCGCGCCGGTTACGCCGGCGCCCGGTACTGGCGCAGCACCGCCCGGTCGACGTCCACGCCGATCCCCGGCCGTGAAGGCACGCTGACCACGCCCTGCTCGCAAAGCGTCGGGTGCGAGACCAGCGCCATCCGGAAGGGGTGATCCGAACAGTCGTACTCGAGCATCGGCTCGACCGGATTGCGCGCATGGTGGGGGACGGGCAGGGCCGCGATGAGCTGCACCGACGCCGCCTGCGCCACGCCCGTGCCCCAGACGTGAGGGTTGACGCGCAGGCCGTTCGCTTGCGCGAGCGCGACGATGCTCCGCGCGGCGGTGAAGCCTCCGCACGACGCGAGGTCGGGCTGGAGCACGTCGACACCGCGCGCGGCGATGAAGTCGCGAAAGCCGTATGCCGTGTGCTCGTTCTCCCCGCCGGCGATCGGCATGGGAACGGCGCGGCGCACTTCGGCGTAGCCGGCACGGTCCTCGGGCGCGACGGGCTCCTCGAACCAACCGATGGAAAGATCGGCGACCGCGCGGCCCAGCGCGATCGCCTCCGCGACGCCATACGCGTGGTTCGCATCCATCAGCATCTGCACGCCGCTGCCTTTCAACGCGCCGGCGATCGCGCGCAGCACGCCGATGTCGGCCGCAACGCCGAATCCGACCTTGACCTTGATCGCCGCAAAACCCGCGGCGGCGCGATCCAGCGCCTCCTTTACCAGGCGCTCCGTCTCGTCCCCCTCCTCCTTGCGGTAAAAGCCGGTGGCGTAGGCGCGGATCGCGCTCCGGAAAGCGCCGCCGAGCAACCGGTGCACCGGCTGGCCGTGCGCCTTGCCGACGAGATCCCAGAGCGCGATGTCGACGGCGCTGATCGCGGCGACGACGGTTCCCGTGCGGCCATAGTCGCGCGTCGCGTGGTACATGCGGTGCCAGAGCACCTCGGTGGCGAAGGCATCCTCGCCCAGCAGCAGCGGCGCGAGCGCATGCTCGACGGCGGCGGCGGCGATCTGCGGCGGCTCCAGGCCTTGCGCGAACGCTTCGCCCCATCCCACGTTGCCGTCGTCCGTCTCGATTTCGACGATCGTGGCACTGCGCCGGCGCACCCAGCCCTGCGAGAAGGCGAAAGGCTCGGGCAGCGGGGCGACCAGCGGATGCGCGGTGACGCGACGGATCTTCACCGGCCCATACTAGCCAAAGTCCTTCCGAAGATACAGGTTCGCCAGCCGGGCACCTGGCGCTGCGTGCCGCACGAGCGCGATATCCCGCGCGAATATTCGCCGCGCCTTGACCGTGTGCGGGCACTCGCCTAGTGTTATCAGGTTTGACCGGCGAGGGTGTCGTCTCGCGGGACCAGGGGAACCGCATGATCGACCGACGCAGGGCAGCGACGCGGGCGCCGCGCGAGTCGGGCGAGGGCGCACCCCGCCGACGGCTTTTCACCAAGTACCTCTGGCTGATTCTCTCGCTGGTGACCGGCACGCTGCTCGCGTCGGGCGCGATCGGGCTCTACTTTTCGTACCAGGAGCAGAAGTCCTCCCTTGCGAGCCTGCAGCGGGAAAAGGCGGTTGCCGCGGCGTCGCGGATCGATCAATACCTCCGGTCAATCGAGCAGCAGCTTCGCTTCGCCGCGCTGCCGCAGCTCGACGGCGCGGACCCGGAGCTTCGCCGGATCGAATTCCTGAAGCTCCTGCGCCAGGCGCCGGAGATTACGGACATCGCGCTGATCGACGGCGCAGGCCGCGAGCAGTTGCTCGTTTCGCGCCTCGGCATGGACGCGCTCAACTCCGGCAAGGATCGCTCGCGGGATCCGGCGTGGACGAGTGCCAGGGGCGGCCAGACATGGTTCGGGCCCGTCTACTTCCGCAAGGAGACCGAGCCCTATATGACGATCGCGCTGCGATCGAGCAGCGCCACCGGCCCGGTCACGGCGGCCGACGTGAACCTGAAGTT
>JBDSLT010000029.1:0-14939 GCA_039916265.1 Casimicrobiaceae bacterium
TGCATGGACATCGCACCCTAGCGGCAGCGTGCCAAACGCGGCGCCCGCGAACGGACCGTCGGCGAGCCTCGACGCGCAGAATGCGTCGGCGACGGGCGCCGGCGCATGCCGCACCAGCGTAGCCGCGGCGAGCGCGAGCGCGATCGCCTGCGCGATGCGCCGCGCCGCCGCGGGCTCGCGCGCAGGCGCGGCGAGCGTGGCGAGGAGTGCTGCCGCATGCCGGTCGAGGTCGGCGTTGCCGCCGCGTGCGGCAGCAAGCTCCGCGGCCAGCGCGTCGACCGCCGCGGGCTCGCGCTCGGGGGCTCGCAGCACGTCGAGGCAGATCACGTTGCCCGAGCCTTCCCAGATCGAGTTGACCGGCGCCTCGCGATAGAAGCGCGGCAGCGGCGTGTCTTCGACGTAGCCGTTGCCGCCCAGCACTTCCATCGCTTCCTGCGCCACGATCGGCGCGCGTTTGCACACCCAGTACTTGGCGGCGGGTATAGCGATTCGCGCGAGCGCGCGGTCCGCTGACTCCTTCGGCGCATCGAACGCGCGCGCAAGGCGCAGTGCCAGCGCCGCCGCGCCTTCGACCTCGAGCGCGAGGTCGGCCAACACCGCGGTCATCAGCGGCTGGTCGGCGAGCACGCGGCCGAACGCGATCCGATGCGACGCATGATGCAGCGCCCAGGCGAGCGCGCCGCGCATGATGCCGGCGCTGCCGATGACGCAGTCGAGCCGCGTGTGCTGGACCATTTCGAGAATGGTCGGGATGCCGCGTCCCGGCGCGCCCAGCGCGAAGGCGAGCGCGCCGTCGAACTCCACTTCGGCCGACGCGTTCGAGCGGTTGCCGAGCTTGTCCTTCAGGCGGTTGATCCGCACGGCGTTGCGCGCGCCGTCCGGAAGAAAGCGCGGCAGCAGGAAGCAGGTGATGCCGGCGTCGGCCTGCGCGAGCACGAGATGCGCGTCGCACTGGGGCGCCGACAAGAACCACTTGTGGCCGCTGATCCGCCACGTGCCGTCGCCCGCGAGGGTTGCGTGCGTGAGGTTGGCGCGCACGTCCGAGCCACCCTGCCGTTCGGTCATCCCCATGCCGAGAAGCGCCGCGCGCTTCGATTCGACCGGCAGCGCTCGCGGGTCGTAGTCGCGCGCCAGCACCCGCGACAGCCACACGTCGCCGGCCGGCAGCGTCGCGCGATGGCGCGCGAGCACGGGAACGCACGCGTAGGTCATCGTCAGCGGGCATTGCGTGCCGTTCTCGACCTGCGCGTGCAGGAAGTACATCGCGGCGCGGGCGACCTGCGCACCCGGCCCCGGAGCAGCCCACGGCGCGCAGTGCTCGCCGGCGGCGGTCGCGAGGCGCATCAGCGCGTCCCACGCCGGATGGAACTCGACGCTGTCGACGCGCTCGCCGCGCCGGTCGAACGCGCGCAGTTGCGGCGGGTTGCGGTTCGCAGCGTCGGCCAGCGCGTAGGTTTCGGGGGCGCCGAGCGTTGCGCCCCAGCGGGTCAGCGCGTCGGACGCGCTCGCGGCGCCTTCACGCGCCACCGCCTCCTGCAGCGCGGCGTCGGTCAGGTAGAGGTTGCGGCCTTCGTAGGGCGGCGGCTGATTCGGGAACGGCGTGTCCATCGCGCGCTCCCGGGTCATTGCGCGCGATGACGGGAGCTCATGACCCGGGCCGGATCGCGCTCTTCGGCCGGAACGCCTTGCAGACGTCCTCGTTGGTTTCGACATACGGGCCGCCGATGAGGTCGATGCAGTAGGGAATCGCCGGAAACACGCCGTCGAGCGTCTCCTTGATCGCCTTGGGCTGCCCCGGCAGGTTGACGATCAGCGCGCGGCCGCGGATCACCGCCACCTGCCGCGACAGGATGGCGGTCGGCACGTACTTCAGGCTCACGCGCCGCATCTCTTCGCCGAAACCCGGCATCAGCTTGTGCGCGACGGCGAGCGTGGCCTCCGGCGTGACGTCGCGCGGCGCGGGGCCGGTGCCGCCCGTCGTCAGCACGAGGTGGCAGCCCGCGAGGTCGACCAGATCGACGAGCGTGCGTTCGATCACCGGCTGCTCGTCCGGAATCAGCCGCGCCTCCATCGTCCAGGGCGACTTCAGCACCGCGCCGAACCAATCCTTCAGCCCCGGCAATCCCTTGTCGTCGTAAACCCCCGCCGCGGCGCGGTCCGATATCGAGACGAGGCCGATCTTGAGCGCGTCCATGCGGGACTCCGATACGATTCTAGGTCGCGTCGACGATACGCTTCAGCGCGCGGAACAGCGCACGGTACTTGTGCGGCGCCCCGCCGCGCAAGCGCTCGGTTCGCGCGTCCGCGACCAGGCGTTGGAGCACGTCCGGAGCCCCCGCCGGATGGGCGGCTACGAATTGCGCGACGCCGTCCGCGTCGTCGAGCACGCGCTCGCGCCAGCGCTCGACGGCGGCGAAGCGCGCGCGCTCGGCCGCCGGGCCGCGCTCCCAGCCGTCGAGCGCCGCCTGGATCCGGTCCGGGTCGACATCGCGCATCAGGCGGCCGACGTACTGGAGCTGGCGCCGGCGCCCCTCGTGCTTGGTGATGGTTCGCGCCTGCGCGATCGCATCCGCCAGGCGTTCGGGGAGTTCGAGCATGGCGAGCCGCGCGGCATCGAGGCGCACCAGCGCCTCCCCCAGCGCCTGCAGGTCATGCATCGCGCGTTTGCGGGCGGACTTCGACGGCGGCTCGAACGCGCTTGGGGACGGCGTAGCGGGGATTGCGCGCGGCTTCATGCCAGGCGATTGAAAGAAGGGGAAAAAGGGCGTGCGTCGTCAGGTGCTTTGCTATCATAGCCGACCGCGCCCGCTTGGCGTGCCGACCGGGGCGGACGCCGAGGGACGCGGCACTCAGCTCACGCAGATTGCGACGATGACCACGTCATTAAGTGTTGCCGGTTCGGCTCCTGCCGCGCCGCGGCCTGGGGGATTCCCCATCGAAGGACCTTTTCCGGTATCGACCGCGGCGCTCGAGCGGCTCGCGGAGGTCGTGCTCACCGAGGCGGCCAGGGCGGGCGCCACCGCGGCGGAAAGCGAGGTTTCGCAGGCGGTCGGCCTCTCCGTCACCGTGCGCAAGGGCGAGGTGGAGACAGTCAGCTACAACCGCGACAAGGGCCTCTCGGTCACGGTCTACATCGGGCAGCGCCGCGGCCACGCCAGCACCGCCGATTTCGCCGATGAAGCGATCCGCGCCACCGTCGAGAAGGCGGCGGCGATTGCGCGTTATACCGCCGAAGACCCGTTCGCCGGCCTCGCCGATCGCGATCGACTCGCGCGCGACATCCCGGACCTCGATCTGTATCACCCGTGGGACCTCACGGTCGAGCGGGCGATCGAGCTGGGACGTGAGGCCGAGGCGGCGGCGCTTCGCGTCGACCGGCGCATCGTCAACAGCGAGGGCGCGACCGTGTCGCGTGGCGAGTCGGAGTTCGTCTACGCCAACACCGAAGGGTTTTGCGGCGGCTACCGAAGCTCCCGGCATCACGTGGACTGCGCGGTCGTCGGCGACGACGACGGCGCGATGCAGCGCGACTACTGGTACTCGGCGGCGCGCTCGCCGGACGACCTGATGCCGGCCGAAGAAGTGGGCCGCATCGCCGGCATGCGCACTGCGCGACGCCTGAACGCGCGCCGGCTCGCTACGCTTGAGTGTCCGGTGATCTTCGAGGCCCCCGAAGCGGCGGACCTGATCGGCGGCTTTGTCGCCGCCGTGTCGGGTGGCAGCCTGTACCGCAAGTCGTCGTTCCTGCTCGATTCGCTCGGGCGCCAGGTGTTTGCGCCCGTCGTACATATCCGCGAGGAGCCGCATCTGCCGCGCGCGCGCGGCAGCGCGCCCTTCGACAACGAGGGCGTCGCCACGCGGGCGCGCGACGTCGTGTCGGCGGGCGTGGTCAACGGGTATTTCCTCGGCAGCTACTCGGCGCGCAAGCTCGGGATGACGACGACCGGCAACGCGGGCGGGTCGCACAACCTGATCGTCGCGCCCGGCACCGACGACCTTCCGGCGCTTCTCGCGCGTATGGGCCGCGGGCTGCTCGTCACCGAGCAGCTCGGCCAGGGCGTGAATGCGGTCACCGGCGACTACTCGCGCGGCGCCGCGGGCTTCTGGATCGAAGGCGGTGCGATCGCCTATCCGGTCGAGGAGATCACGATCGCGGGCAACCTGAAAAAGATGTTTGGCGACATCGTCGCGGTGGGCCGCGACGTCGACCGGCGCGGCTCGCGCCACGTCGGCTCGATCCTCGTCGATGGGATGACCGTTGCGGGCCAATGATCCCCGCGTGCTGCAGAATGCCGCTCGACCCGCCGCCGGCGCCATGATCGAAACCGCGCTCACCTGGGTCAAGTCGCTCGCCGATCCGCTGCGCAGCTCCGCGTACGCCGATCGCTGGATCGCGCAGCTTCCCACCGGCGACGCGATCGCCATCCAGAAGGAGGCGCTCGAGCTCGTCGCCAAGTTCCCCGGCGCGCGCAAGGAGGTGGGCCCGACGCAGGTCGAGGCACTGCTCAAGATCGACGCGCGGCTCGAGCCGATCATTGCGCAGCTCGCGAATCAGTACGTGACGAACTACCAGAAGAGCTCCGCGGTGGAGTCGCGCTTGTGGCACGCGGTGTTCGATCTCGTGAAGGCGTTTGTCGCCGCGTATCACGCGTCGCTGATGGCGGGTTTCCCGAAGGCGGAAGTCAAGCGCTGGCGCGCGATCCTGCCGTGGGTGCTGGTTCGGCTCGTCCATTACAAGGGTCTCGACGGCAAGTTCCGGCTGTTTCGCTACAGCCACTGGATCCCGGCCCAGTGGCGCGATTTTCACGAGCTCTACGAGTTCGGTCGCATCCGCGGGTGGCAGCGCGAGCAGCTCGTGTTCGGCGCGGGCGCGTTCGCCAAGCCCGGCATCACGCTGGAGCAGGTGTACCTCAATTCGCTGATGCTGATGCGGCTCGATTCCGGCAATTTCACACCGGACCAGGTCGAATGGGCGGCGAGGCAGCTCGAGGACTGGACGCCTTCGCTGACCCTCGTGCCGCCACCGGGGGAGGGCGCGGGCTTTTTCGTCGACCTGACCGGCGCGCAGGGCCTGCGCCGGCGCGACAAGCCGGGTGTGGGCGGGCGCAATCTGTATCTCGATGCCGGTCCCGTTTACGGGCGGGTCGTCGAGCGCCTGCGCTGGCTGCCCGAGCAGGACGAGGACGTTCCGCAGCCCGGCGACCTGCCGCCGCGCGAGCAACGGCTGCTGCTGATGCGCCTCGCGGCGCTGTTCGGGCCCGACGCGATCGCCCATGCGCCGCGCGCCGCCCGGCATTCGGCCGAAGGCGAGATCCGCGTCGTCGTGGGGTTGCAGGCGCTGACGCGCGCGGTGGCCGAGATCGACCGGCTGCCCGACGCGGCGCGCACCCCGGCGTTGGCGGCGAGCTTCGACGAGGTGACGCAGGTGATGAATCCGGGCGCCAACCCCGATTCGATCGCGCGGCGCATCCGCGGCTCGATCTGGCGCACCGCCGATCGCAGCGAAACCGGCCTGCGCTTCGTCGCCCCGGTCAAGGACGCACCCACGCGCCTGGGGGAACTCATCACCTTCAAGGAAGGCGAGCACTGGATCCTCGCGGTGGTCCGCCGCATGCAGCGCCAGCAGGTCGACGAGGTGACGGTCGGCGTCGAGGTGATCGCCAAGCGGATCGTGCGCGTGCTGATGCGAAGCTGGATGGCGCCGGCCGATGCGAAAGGCGACGACGATCGCCCGTTCTTCGGCATCTACCTGCCTGCGCATGGCGCCAATCGGCAGAATGCGCAGCGCAGCCTGATCGGCCCCGACGACCGCTTTCCCCAGGGAGGGATGGTCGAGCTCGACACGGGCAACGGGCGCTACCTCATCCGGTTCAGCCAGACGCTCGAACGGCAGGCGGGTTGGACCTGGGCACTGTTCAACGCGGTGAGGAAGCTCTCCGCCTGACGGCGGAAACGCGCCGAATCGCCGATTTCCCCTGTAAATCCGCTAGAATCCGCGCCAACCGGCGCCGAATCCGGGCCGTCGTCCCCCGGCCCCCGGACCGAGGATGCGGCGCGCCTGCGCCACGAGAAGCGGATATCCACCGTCGGCAGGAGCCGGCACTTTCGAGGAGAAAAGATGGAACGTCGTTCCTTCATCAAGCACACCGGTCTTGCGGGCATCCTTGCCGCGGGGTCGGCGCCGGCGTTCGCGCAGGCGAATCCGGAAGTCAAGTGGCGCCTCGCGTCGAGCTTCCCCAAGGCGCTCGACACGATCTTCGGCGCCGCCGAAGTGATCTCGAAGCGCGTCGCCGCGGGCACCAACAACAAATTCCAGATCCAGGTCTTCGCCGGCGGCGAGATCGTCCCGCCGTTCGGCGTCGTCGACGCCGTGCAGAACGCGACGGTCCAGTGCTGCCACACTGCGCCGTATTACTTCTTCGGCAAGGATCCGACGTTCGCCTTCGGCTGCGCGATTCCGTTCGGGATGAACGCGCGCCAGCAGAACGCCTGGATGATGCACGGTGGCGGCCGCAAACTCTACGACGAGTTCATCAAGGACTACAACATGGTGAGCTTCGGCGCGGGCAATACCGGTGCGCAGATGGGCGGCTGGTTTCGCAAGGAGATCAAGACCGTCGCCGATTTGAAGGGCCTCAAGTTTCGCGTCGGGGGCACCGGCGGCCTGCCGCTCGCCAAGCTCGGCGTCGTTCCGCAGCAGATTCCCGGCGGCGACATCTATCCGGCGTTGGAGAAGGGTACGATCGACGCGGCGGAATGGGTGGGGCCCTACGACGACGAGAAGCTCGGCTTCTACAAGGTCGCGAAGTACTACTACTACCCGGGTTGGTGGGAGGGCGGTCCGGAGCTCGACCTCTTCGTCAACATCAAGGCGTACAACGATCTGCCGAAGGACTACCAGGCGATCCTCGAATCGGCGTGCGCCGAGGCGAACATCGACATGCTGGCGAAGTACGACTCGCTGAATCCGCCCGCGCTGAAGCGACTGCTTGCCGCCGGCGTCAAGCTGCAGCCGTTTTCGAACGACATCATGGCCGCCTGCTACAAGGCGACGCAGGAAGTCTACGACGAGATCGCGACCAAGAACGACAAGTTCAGGAAGATCTACGAACCGTGGAAGGCGTTCCGCTCCGACCAGGTCGAATGGTTTAGCATCGCCGAGAACCGCTTCGACAATTTCATGATCGCCGCCGAGCGGCTCGGCCAGAAGAAGATGAAATAAGGCTTCGCGACGAAGGCGGTCCCCGCGGGGACCGCCACATCGAAGCGCCGGCGCGGCGATCGCCGGCGCTTTTTATTTCTTCTCCTCGGGTTCGCTCTCGCCGCGCATCGCCCTTTCGAGCGCCTTGGCGGCGTCATCCTGCTGGTAGTTGATGTTGGGCCCGCCGCCGGGCGGCGGCGTGCGGTCGGTGGGGATCTCGATGCGCATGTTGCGCACGTCGATCTTTTCCTTGCTCGCGAGGCCGCCGGACACGAGGTCCGGAAACGCGATGATCAGGCCGACCATCAGCACCTGGATCAGCACGAACGGCACCGACCCCCAGTAAATCTGGCCGGTGGTCACCGGCGCGATCTTGCGCGCCGTGATCTTGTCGATATACGCCTTGACCGGCGCGACGCTGCGCAGATAGAACAGCGCGAAGCCGAACGGCGGATGCATGAACGACGTCTGCATGTTGACGGCCAGCAGCACGCCGAACCAGACGAGATCGATGCCGAGCTTTTCGGCGACCGGAGCGACCAGCGGAATGATGATGAACGCGAGCTCGAAGAAATCGAGGAAGAACGCCAGGAAGAAGATCAGGATGTTGACGACGATCAGGAACCCGAGCTGGCCGCCGGGTAGGCCGGTGAGCAGGTGCTCCACCCAGACGTGCCCGTTGACGCCGTAGAAAGTCAGGCTGAACACGCGGGCGCCGATCAGGATGAAGACGACGAAGGTCGACAGCTTCGCGGTGGTGTTCATCGCCTGCTTGAGGAGCGGTATCGTCAGACGCCGGCGCGCGAGCGCCATGATCAGCGCGCCGGTGGCTCCCATCGCGCCGCCCTCGGTCGGCGTGGCGACGCCGAGGAAGATCGTGCCGAGCACCAGGAAGATGAGCCCCAGCGGCGGAATCAGCACGAACGTGACGCGCTCGGCGATGCGCGACAGCAGGCCGAGCTTCAGCGCCTTGTTGAGGACCGCCGCGGCGAACGCGAGGCCCACCGCGACCAGCATTGTGATGACGATGCGCTCGTCGGTCGCCGTCTCGGGGTGATAGCGGTTGTAGTAGATCGTCCAGAAGGCGATGCCCGTGGCCGCGGCGAGGATCGTGAGCACCAGCAGCGAGCGGTTGCCGGACGAGCCGTCCGGCTCGCGCAGCGTGCGCGCCTCCGGCGGCAGCGCCGGCGCCCACTTCGGCTTGAACAGCGTGACTCCGATCACGTAGCTCGCGTAGAGCAGGGTCAGCACGAAACCCGGGATGAAGGCGCCGGCGTACATGTCGCCGACCGAGCGGCCGAGCTGGTCGGCCATGATGATCAGCACCAGCGACGGCGGGATGATCTGCGCCAGCGTTCCCGACGCCGCGATCACGCCGGTGGCGAGGCGCCGGTCGTAGCCGTAGCGCAGCATGATCGGCAACGAGATCAGGCCCATGGCGATCACCGACGCGGCGACCACCCCCGTCGTCGCTGCCAGCAGCGCACCGACGAAAACCACGGCGTAGGCAAGCCCGCCGCGGACGGGACCAAACAGCTGGCCGATGGTGTCGAGCAGATCCTCCGCCATCCGGCTGCGCTCCAGGATCAGCCCCATGAACGTGAAGAACGGCACCGCGAGCAGCGTATCGTTGGACATCACGCCGAACACGCGTTCGGGCAGCGCCTGCAGCAACTCCGGGCGCAGCAGCCCCAACTCGATGCCGATGAGGCCGAAGGCGAGCCCGACCGCGCCCAGCGCGAAGGCCACCGGATAGCCGAGCAGCAGGACGATCACCAGCGCGAAAAACATCAGCGGCGCGATGTTCTCGATCAGGAAGGCGGTCATTTGGGCGACCCCGGCTTCGTCGCGATCGCGTCGGTGGCCTCGACGAGGGCGGGATCGCCGCGCGAGCGCAGGATCTCCTCAGCGAGCAGTTCCTCCGCCGTCTTCTCGGCGATCTTTTCGCCGGGATCGGGAATCCTTCCCTGCAGGAACGCGACGCGCTTGATCAGTTCCGAGACGCCCTGCAGGGCCAGCAGGAAAAACCCGACGGGCACCATCAATCGCGCGGGCCAGATGATGAGTCCGCCCGCGTTGGTCGACACCTCGTTACGCTCGTACGCATCGACGAACAGCGGCCACGACAGCCACATGATCAAAAGCGCCATCGGCAACAGGAAGAACAGCGTGCCGAAGATGTCGATCATCGCGCGGGTACGCGCCGACAGGTTCCCCGTGACGATGTCGATGCGCACGTGCTCGTTATGCAGCAGCGTGTAGCCGGCGAGAAACAGGAAGATCGTCGCGAAAAGGTACCACTGGATCTCGAGGAACGAGTTCGAGCTGTAGTTGAACAGCTTGCGAACCGTCGCGTTGGCGGCGCTGATCAGCACGGCAATCAGCACCAGCCAGTAGAACACGCGTCCGATCCGATCGGACAGCGCGTCGATTGCGCGCGAGAGCGCGAGCAAGGCATTCACGAGCTGTCCCTCCCCTGGAAACCGTTCGGCGCCGGAAGAACGCGCCGGGTGCTGGTCGGCGCGATTATAGCTTTCAAGCCGAGCCGCCGTGAGGGGCGCGGATGCTAAGATTGTCGATCGTTTTCGCCGCAAAGGCGTCCCCTTGTTCCATCGATCGACGACCCTGCCCCAGAGCGACCCCGAGTTGTGGGAGGCGATCGCCGGCGAGAACCGGCGGCAGGAGGAGCATATCGAGCTCATCGCGTCGGAGAACTACACGAGCGTCGCGGTGATGGCCGCGCAGGGGTCGCAGCTCACCAACAAGTATGCGGAGGGTTACCCCGGCAAGCGGTATTACGGCGGGTGCGAGTTCGTCGACGTCGCGGAGCGCCTCGCCATCGAGCGCGTCAGGAAGCTGTTCCACGCCGAGGCCGCCAACGTGCAGCCGCATTCCGGGGCGCAGGCGAACCAGGCGGTCTTTTTCGCCGCGCTGAAGCCGGGCGACACGATCCTCGGCATGAGCCTGCCCCACGGCGGGCATCTGACGCACGGCTCGCCGGTGAACGTTTCCGGCAAGTGGTTCAAGGTTGTCGCCTACGGCCTCGACCTCGATACCGAGCTCATCGACTACGACGAGGCCGAGCGCCTGGCGCAAAAGCACAAGCCGAAGCTCATCATCGCCGGCGCGTCGGCGTATTCACGAATCATCGACTGGAAGCGCTTTCGCGCGATCGCCGACGGCGTGGGCGCGCAACTGATGGTCGACATGGCGCACTACGCCGGCCTGATCGCTGCCGGAGTCTATCCTTCGCCCGTCGGCATCGCCGATTTCGTCACGAGCACGACGCACAAGACGCTCCGGGGTCCGCGCGGCGGCTTCATCCTGACGACGACCGAGCACGAGAAGGCGATCAACAGCGCGGTGTTTCCCGGCCTGCAGGGTGGTCCGCTGATGCACGTCATCGCGGCCAAGGCGGTGGCGTTCGGCGAGGCGCTGACGCGCGATTTTCGCGCCTATCAGGAGCGGGTAATCGAGAACGCGCGCGTGCTCGCGAAGGTGCTGCAGGAGCGCGGGCTGCGCATCGTTTCCGGCGGCACCGACTCGCACATGTTTTTGGTCGACCTGCGCGCGCTGCGCATCACCGGGAAGGACGCCGAAGCCGCGCTGGCGCTGGCGCACATCACCGTCAACAAGAACGCGATACCCAACGATCCCGAGAAGCCCTTCGTGACGTCGGGCATCCGGCTCGGCAGCCCGGCGTGCACGACGCGCGGCTTCGGGGAGCTCGAATGCGAGGAGCTCGGCCACCTGATCGCCGATGTCCTCGAGTCGCCGGGCGTCGCCGCCGCCGCGCGCGCGCGTAGCGCCGTGGGTGCGCTGACACGGCGCTTCCCGGTCTATCGCTGACGCGACGGCGCGCGGCACCCCCGCATGAAATGCCCGTTCTGCGGCAGCGCCGACACCCAGGTGATCGACTCGCGCGTGTCGGAAGCGGGCGACTCCATTCGCCGCCGCCGCCGCTGCGTTGCGTGCCAGAAGCGCTTCACGACTTACGAGACGGTGGAGCTGCGCCTGCCGCAGGTGGTGAAGACCGACGGCAACCGCTCGGATTTCGACGCCGACAAGATCCGCGTGGGGTTCCAGCGCGCGCTGCACAAGCGGCCCGTCCCCACGGGATTCGTCGACGCCGCCATCGATCGGATCGTCTCGCAGGTGCTGGCGTTCGGCGAGCGCGAGATCGCGTCCCGCCAGATCGGCGAGATGGTGATGCGCGAGCTCCATGCGCTCGACAAGGTGGCCTACATCCGCTTCGCTTCGGTCTACCGATCGTTTTCCGACGTGTCGGATTTCCGCGACGCGCTGCGCGAGGTCGAGGCGCCGGCGCGGGCGGCGCGGCGCAAGCCGCGCTGAGCGCCCACCGTCACGCGGACGGGCGGGGACCATGAGCGCGGCGTCGCACCCGAGCGCAGCGCGCAGCGCGGAGGGGGATCTCCCGACCGCCTTCACCGACTTCGACCGGGCCGCCATGGCGCAGGCACTCGCGCTGGCCGAGCGCGGCCTGTACACGACCACGCCCAACCCGCGCGTAGGCTGCGTGATCGCGCGGGCGGGGGCGGTGATCGGCGAAGGCTTTCATGCGCGGACGGGCGAGGCGCACGCCGAGACGCTTGCGCTGGCCGACGCCGGCTCGCGTGGACACGACGCGCGCGGCGGCACGCTGTATGTCACTCTGGAGCCGTGCAATCACCGCGGCAGTACGCCGCCGTGCACGGAGGCGATCCTCGCGGCGGGCATCGCGCGCGTGGTCGCTGCAATGCCCGACCCCAATCCCGCCGCGGCGCAGGGCGCTGCGCGGCTTCGGGCCGCGGGCGTGCAGGTCACCGTCGGTCTCATGGAGCGCGAGGCGCGCGAGATCAACGTCGGATTCGTGTCGCGCATGACGCGGGGCGTGCCGTGGGTGCGCCTCAAGTCGGCGACGAGCCTCGACGGGCGCACCGCGCTGGTCAACGGCCGGAGCCAATGGATCACCGGCGAGGCAGCGCGCGCCGATGGCCATCGCTGGCGCGCCCGCGCGTGTGCGCTGTTGACCGGCGTGGGAACGGTCATCGCCGACGACCCTGCGCTGACCGTGCGGGCGGTCGAGACCTCGCGCCAGCCGCTGCGGGTGGTGATCGATCGCCATGCAAAGACGCCTGCGGACGCGCGCGTGCTGGCCGACGGCCACGCGCTCGTCGTCACGACCGGCGCGCGCAATGCGGTCTGGCCCGAGGGCGTCGAGTCGCTCGCGCTGCCGGACGCCGCCGGCCGCATCGACCTCGAGGCCCTCATGCGCGAACTTGCGCGGCGCGGCATCAACGAGTTGCATGTCGAAGCCGGCGCGCGACTCAACGGTGCGCTGATGCGCGCCGGCCTCGTCGACGAAGTGCTGCACTATGTGGCGCCGAGCGTCATTGGCGATCCCGCGCGCGGCATGTTCGAGTGGGCGGCACCGCTCGAAGCGCTCGACGGGCGGGTCGCGCTCGCGTGGCAGTCGGTCGATCGCGTCGGCGCGGACCTGCGCGTGGTCGCGCGCGTGCTGCGAAGCTAGGGCGGGCGCATGTTCACCGGCATCGTGCAGGCGATCGGCCGCGTGGCCGCGAGCACCCCGCGGGGCGACGGGGTTCGCGTCGCGGTGGCCACGGGCACGCTCGACCTTCTCGGTACGCGCGTCGGCGACAGCGTCGCGGTGAACGGATGCTGCCTCACCGTGGTGGCCATCGGCCCGGATGCGCTCGAATTCGACGCCTCCGCGCAGACGCTGCTGTGCACGACGGGATTCGCCCCCGGCGCGGCGGTGAACCTCGAGCTTGCGCTGCGCGTTGGCGACCCGCTGGGCGGTCATCTGATGAGCGGTCACGTCGACGGCGTGGGCATCGTGGCGATGTTCGCGCCGGTGGCGGGAGAAGCGGGGAGCGCGCGACTGGAAGTGGACGCGCCGGCAGCGCTGGCGCCCCTGATCGCAGTGAAGGGCTCGGTCGCGGTGGCCGGCGTGAGCCTGACGGTGAACGAAGTGCGCGACCGTCGCTTTGCCGTGAACCTGATCCCGCATACACTCGCTGCGACGACACTTCGCGACCTCGACGCCGGCGCGCGGGTGAATCTCGAGGCGGACCAGCTCGCGCGCTACGTCGCGCGGTTGCGGGAATTCGAACATTGAACGGATGGCGGCGGCGATGCGACCGCCGCGCGAAAACGGAGACGACATGGACCTGACGACACTCGAACGACTTCCGCTGTGGATCGGCGGGCGCGCCGTCGCGCCTTCCACGACGCGGTACGGCGAAGTGACCAATCCGGCGACGGGAGAGGTGGTGCGCCACGTGCCGTACGCCAATGCCGCTGACGTCGATGCGGCGGTTCAAGCCGCGGCCGACGCGTTCCCGGCGTGGGCGGGCGCGCCTGCGCTGCGCCGCGCGCGCATTTTGATGCGCTTTCGCGACTTGCTCGAAACGCACAAGAAGGATCTCGCCCGCATCGTGACCGAAGAACATGGCAAAACGCTCGTCGACGCCGAGGGCTCGCTGACACGGGGCCTCGAAGTGGTCGAGTTCGCAACGGGCATTCCCCATCTGCTCAAGGGCGAATACAGCGCGTCGGTCGGCACCGACGTCGACAGTTATTCGCTCCGCGTGCCTGTAGGCGTATGCGCCGGTATCACGCCTTTCAATTTCCCGGCGATGGTGCCGATGTGGATGTTCCCCGTGTCGATCGCCTGCGGCAACACCTTCATCCTGAAGCCGTCCGAGCGCGATCCCACGCTGTCGCTGCGGCTCGCCGAGCTGCTGAAGGAAGCGGGGCTGCCCGACGGCGTGTTCAACGTCGTGCATGGTGACAAGGAGGCGGTGGACGCGATCCTGCGCCACCCGACGATCAAGGCGGTGTCGTTCGTCGGCTCGACGCCGATTGCGAAGTACATCTACGAGACCGGCGCTGCGCACGGCAAGCGTGTGCAGGCGCTCGGCGGTGCCAAGAACCACGCGGTCGTGATGCCCGACGCCGACCTCGACTTCGCGGCCGACGCGATCATCGGTGCGGGCTACGGCTCGGCCGGCGAGCGATGCATGGCGATATCGGCGGTCGTGGCGGTCGGAGACGCCGGCGACGCGCTGGTCGAGAAGCTGGCGTCGCGCGCCCGCACGGTCACGGTCGGCCCCGGCGACGCGAAAGGCGTCGAGATGGGGCCGGTCATCACCTGCGCCGCGCGCGATCGCATCGTGGGGCTGATCGACCGAGGCGTCGCCGACGGCGCGACGCTCGTCGTCGACGGGCGTCGGCCGGCGGTGGCGGGACACGACGGCGGATTCTTCGTCGGTCCGACGCTGTTCGACCATGTCACGCATGACATGTCGATCTATCGCGAGGAAATCTTCGGTCCCGTCCTCGGCGTGACGCGGTCGGATTCGCTGTCGGCCGCGATTGCGCTGATCAACTGCAACCCGTACGCGAACGGCGCAGCGCTTTTCACGCGCTCGGGCCATGCGGCGCGGCGCTTCCAGCAGGACGTCGAGGTGGGCATGGCCGGCATCAACGTCCCGATTCCCGTCCCGATGGCGTTCTATTCGTTCGGCGGCTGGCGCAATTCCCTGTTCGGTGATCTCAACGTTCACGGCACCGACGGCGTGCGCTTCTACACGCGACTGAAGACCGTGACCTCGCGTTGGCCCGACGACGGCAGCGCAGCGCCGGGATTTCATATGCCGGTCATGGGGTAGAGTTGGGTTGGGGTTGTTGCGGGAAGGGGCGGGGTAGGCCCTGC
>JBDSLT010000030.1:0-4861 GCA_039916265.1 Casimicrobiaceae bacterium
GCCTGACCGCTGTTCAGGTCGCCGAGATAATTGTCGAGCGGCAACGGCGCGGCGATGATGCCCTTTTCGCTCTCGGCGTCGAGCGTGTAGAAATTATTGACGAGCCAGTCACCGATCGATCCGTCCGCTGCGACGCGACCGGTCACGATCGCGAAATGCCCGCCGTGCGCTTCGTCGTCGTCACCCTGCGCTCCGTTCACCATGAACGCCAGCACCGTGCGCCCGGCCATATCCGCGGGCGCGCGCCGAGCGCGCCAGGCGGTCCACGCGGTGAAGCTGCCTTGCGCGCCGCCATGCGGCAACTCGCGCATCCACGCGCGCAGCGTGAGCTGCGGCGTGTCGCCGTCGGGTACCGCGCGGTCCGGGGGCCGCGCACGCAGGCGAAAATCCTCCGGCCAGAGAGTGCGCGCGACGAACGCACCCTCCGCCGGAGCGCCACGCAACGCGCACGCGCGCCCGCCGAAAAAGCGCGCGGAACTCGCATCGAAGTACGAACGGTTGAGGGCAATCCGGTCGACGAGACGAAGCGCCATCGTCGTGCCGTCGGCGGCGAAGGTGCTGCCGTCGGGGCCGAGCGTCGCGTTGCGGACGGCCAGCGGACTCTCGACCCAGACGAGCGGCGGGTAGTCGATCGGCGCGTCGGGTGCGCGCCGGGCGAGCCACGCGCGCACATCGTCGAAGGGCGGCGTGGCAGTGGCGAAGCCCGCGGTCGTCCGGTCCGGCAGCGGAACGGCGATCGTCTCGCCTTCGAAGTACCAAAGCGCAGCGCGATGCGTCGGGCAATCGCTGTACCGGCCGTCGGTGAGGCGGAAATGATCGGCGGGATAAAGGCCGAAGGCGCCGCGCGCGTTGGCGGGCGCGATCGACGCCGTCGAAGGGGCGATGGCGGTGGCCATCAGGGCGGGCGATCGCGCGGGCGAAGCGGCATCGGCGAAAGGATCAGCGCATCCGCGACGACTCATGCCCCGCGCGCGCGAAAGCCGTGTAAGACGGAACCCGACGTCGCGCGTGCCCAAACCCGGCTTTCATCGATCGATGCGCGGGAGCATCGTGTCCGCCATGACGGATTTTCGATTCATCGATCGCCTTACGCGCAATCCCGCCGCCGAGCGCGGGGCCCTCGTTCGCGGGCTGCTCGACGCCCGCGCGTCGATCGCGCCGAAATACTTTTACGACGACGTCGGCTGCGCGCTCTTCGGCGCGATCTGCGAACTGCTCGAATACTACCCGACGCGTACCGAGCGGGCGATTTTCGCGCAGCATCGCGACGACATCGCCGGCGTCGTGGGCCCGGGGCGCCAATTCGTCGATCTCGGCGCGGGCGATTGCCACAAGGCGCAATACTGGCTGCCGTTCTTCGCGCCGTCGCGCTACGTCGCGGTCGACATCGCCGGCGACGCGCTGTCGCGCGCGCTGTCGCGGCTGGCGCCCGAGTTTCCGGATCTCGAGCTCACGGGCATCGTCGCGGACTTCACCGACGGACTCGACCTGGCCCCGGACCTCGGCGCGGCGCCCGCCTTGTACTTCTATCCCGGCTCGTCGATCGGCAATTTCGCGCCGGCCGATGCGCTGCGCTTCCTGACCGACGTGCATGTGCACTGCCTGGCGAGCGAAGGCAGCGGGCTGCTCATCGGCGCCGACACGCGCAAGGATCCGCGTCGCCTGACGGCCGCCTACGACGACGCGGCCGGTGTTACGGCCGCGTTCAATCGCAACGTGCTGCGGCACGTCAACCGGCTCATCGACACGGATTTCGACCCAGCGGTCTTCGATCACCTTGCGTTCTTCGACGCGCGCGCGAGCCGGGTCGAAATGCATCTCGTGGCGCGACGCCGGCAGACGGTGCGCATCGGCGACGTCGATCGCAGGTTCGACGAAGGCGAGCCGATCCACACGGAGAATTCGTACAAGTATTCGCCCGACGAATTCATGGCGCTGCTGCACGCGGCGGGATTCGCGCGGGTGCGCTGCTGGCAGGACGCCGCGCGCGACTTCGCCGTGTACTACGCCGCCTAGACAAGGAAAGACCGCCGGCGAAGTAGGCCGGCCGATCCCCCGTAAACGCAAGATTTCACGCTCGTGCGCCGCCGCAGCAACCACCCTTCGCCGCCATATGCGACGTCGAAGTGAGCGACGGATAACCGCCTTGCTCCAGCGCCGCAGCAAAGCTCGCGGCGGGCAGTTCACTCGCAATGCTGACTCGTTTAGTCGGGAGGTCAACATCAACCTGCGCCTTATTGTCAACGTTGGCGACGATGCGTTTGACCGCGCTGACGCATCCGCCGCAGGTCATACCACTAACGTTTAGCTCAATCATGATCGATCTCCAAGGTTTGGGAACAACTGACCCATTGAACACTCTCCCACCGTGGGAAGGTCAAGCGTTTTTTTGATAGGCCAACGGCGCCTCGGTATTCGGCCGTCAGCCGATGGGATACCCTTGACATTGCCATCATGAGAAAGTTGAGGATGTCCTCCTCTCCCTGCTGCGCTCCAAGGGTGCCATGACCAATCTTGCGCACGATCCCGCTACGATTTCTGACGGTCTTTCGCCATGGCCTTCTCCAGTGTAAGCGTCGTGGGGAATGCGCTGCTCTTGCGGCGCTGGCGACCGGCCGCCCGACCTTTGCACCCGGGTGAACGCACCACGCCGATCGACAGTGCAGCGCCTGCTGCCAGCCGCCCGTTGGCGGCCAATGCAGCAGCCGTTACCACGGTGTCGGTGGAGTGATTGTCGTGGCGCTCACCGCTTTCCCGGTCAATATCGGTGCCGCCGCAGAACAGACAGGGGTGTCGGCGAAGATGATTCGCCACTATGAGCAGATTGGCCTCATGCCGGCGCTCAAACGCACCGAGTCGGGATATCGTACGTACGCCGAGACCGACGTGCATGTGCTGCGATTCATCCGGCACGCGCGCGACCTGGGCTTTCCGGTCAAACAGATCGCCGAGTTGCTGAGTCTATGGCGCGACCGCCGCCGACCCAGCGCCAAGGTCAAGGCCCTCGCGTTGGAGCGACTCGCCGAACTCAACACCAAAATCGACGAACTACAGGCGATGAAACGCACGCTCGAAGAACTCGCGTCCAGCTGCCAGGGCAACGATCGCCCGAAATGTCCGATTCTTGACGAACTGGCGCGGCCCGACCTTGCCGCGGTCGGCTCGCGTGCACGGGATAAGCGGACGGCAAAGTTTGGAACATGACTAGAAAGCTTGCCAGCTCCGATTGCCGATCGAAACGGACAGGCGCCGTTGTGGCCCGTTGCTGCAACTAACCCATACTAGGGAAAACGATGGCGACTTTTCATGCGTCCTCCGGCGACATTATCGACGTGCGCCCGCTGGGCGTACTTTTGCCGACGACCAAATCAACGGCCGTGGTGCGCGATAAGCACCTCGAAGTGATGCGGTTCGTCTTTCTTGCCGGAGAAGGGTTACCCAACCATTTCGTCTACGGCGCGGTGCTCATCCAATGCTTGGAAGGCGTGGTCCAGGTCGCGGCGCATGGAACCTGCAAGCGATTGTGTCCCGGTGAACTGATGTACCTTGCCGGCGAGGTGCACCATGACCTGCTCGCGGTCGAAGACACCAGCGTGCTGGTGTGCATGGTCCGACCAGCGTCGGCCTGCTGACGGAGCGCGGTCGGGAATTACATTTCACAGCGAGTCAGATTGGTAGTCACCGGTATCCGACTCCCATCACATAGTCCCGAAGCAGCAATTCCTCTTGCTGGACTTCCTGTAGAAGCACTTGGAGCATATCTCGCGCATTGAGCACGCCGATCGGCCGGCCCTCATCGTCGGTAATCGGGACATTCTTGAGGCCCCGCTCTTTCATTCTCGCCCAGACGTCTTGCACGCGCTCCGCGAGGCGACAGGAAACGACATTGTGGGTCATCACGAACGAAGCCGCGATGACGCAGCTGCCGCCCTCACTGTCGCTGACCTGGCGGACGACGTCCGTCTTGGTCACGACGCCCGTCAATATCCCGCCTGAGCTGCAGGCAACGACCAGGTCGATACCGGTTCGAAGGAGCCTTGCCGCGGCGAGGAGCGGAGCGTCCTCTGCCACCGAAACCAGTCTCTTGCGCGCTGCAGGCAACAGCCTCTCGACAAGAATAACGCCGTTATCGTAGATCGTTGTTTGTATCGCGGGCGTTATCGCTGCAGCTGCCGCGTCCATGGCATTGCCGGCGGCGATCGACTGCACGCTTCGGGATGTGCCGCTGACGTTCGCAGCCTTCCCCGCGTCGATGCTGATGGCGATGGGGTCACTCGCGGGAAACGTTTCCCGCAGCGCTTCATCCAGCAGGACGTCAATATGGTCGATCATTCCGGAATGTTGATCTGCATCTGCCCGCACCCCGAAACTCGACATCTTCCGCTGCTCCCGTAGTAGGGGATTGACTATGCAATGAAATACAGTACTTTCCGCTTCACTCGCGCGTCTGTGCGATGCCGCACAAGCAATCCCGCGACTGCGATGGACTGTACGCTGCCGCACAGACCGCTCATTGCGGCACGGCTATCCTCCGCACAGGTTACACAAAAAGCCCACCGAGACCCTTGGGAACTCGGCGGCCACCTCACGGGATTCGGCGCCATGTCCGGTTGTAGACCAGGATCGCGTGCGAGACCGCCGGCATCCCGAGCGCGACGCGCTGCGCCGGTACGCCGGAATCGGGTTTCAGGTCGGCGTAAGCTGCCAGCAGTTTCTGGACGTCGACCAAGATCGACACGGGCGCCGGCTCACCGGCGAGAGGGCTGATTATCTGGTTCATGTGGCGACCCTCAATTCCCCCATGCGGCATCGTGATGCTCCATGATCGTCACAGCCAGCCCCCTGTGAATCCCGCGCGCCT
>JBDSLT010000031.1:0-5788 GCA_039916265.1 Casimicrobiaceae bacterium
CGGATTTTTGCTTGAGGGAGGGGCAGGAGGTCGACCGGCGATGTTCTGTCCCCAGTGCGGCACCGCCCCCACGCCCGGCGGCAGATTCTGCGGCAACTGCGGCGTGCGGCTGCCCGTCGCGGCAGCGGAAGGCGCGGCGCGGCAGCCCGGCAAGCGGCCCACCGAAGCCTCGGGCGTCGCCGTACCGGCGCCCGTCGCGTCCTCGTCATCCACCAACTCCGCGCCCGCGTTCACGCTGACGGTCGTCGCCTGCGTCATCGCCTTCGGCGTGGTATTCGCCGCGGCGAGCGCGGTGCTGCGCGGCCTGGCCGGCGACGCGAGCGAACGCGAAACGTCCGCGCAGGCGCGCGCTCCGCACACACCGCAGGGCGCGATGGGCGCGCTTCTCTCCGGCAGCGCCAAGCCGTCCGCGGAAGCCCCGCGCCGCTAGGGCGCCAGCAGGAAATCCGCCAGTTCGGCGAAGCCGTCGCCCGCGTCGCTCGTCGTGACGTAGCGCGGTGGCGCGGCAATCCGGTCGAGGAACGCGCGCACGTTCGCCACGCCGACGGCGTGGGGGAAATACGCGAACATCGGCGCGTCGTTCGGCGAGTCGCCGGCGAACACGATGCGCTCGCGCGCCGCGTCCATGTCGAGTGCGAACGCCTCGGCCAGCAGCGTGCGGGTCGTGGTCAGCTTGTCGTAGTCGCCGAACCAGCCGTTGACGTGGATCGAGCTCACTTTCGCGGTGAGGCCGTGCGCTTCCATCATGGCGACGATGCGGTCGACCGCTGCGCGGGGCAGCGGGGGAACGTCCTCGCACCAGTCGATCGCCAGGTCCGTCTCGCGATAACGCTGGTCGGACGCGACGGCGCAACCCGCCACGTCGCGCACGATCGCCGTCGCGATGTCCGCGAGCTTTGCGCGCTGCAAGGCGCGCGCCGCGTCGGAGGCGACGAAGCGGCGCACGAGCTTGCGCGCCTGCGCGTCGTAGCGCATGGTGAACGCGCCGTTCTCCCCGACCACCGCATCGACCGGCCACATGCGCGCGATGTGGTCGCACCAGCCGGCGGGACGCCCGGTGATCGGAATCACGCGCTTGCCCGCGGCGCGCAGCCGCTCCAGCGCCGCGTACGCGCGGGCAGTGATGCGCCCGTGCGTCGACAGCGTGTCGTCGATGTCGGTCAGCACGAAGTCGATGGCCCGCCGCGCGTCGTCCGGCATGGTGGCGAGCGGTGCCGGCGCGACGGCGCTCATGCTGTCGCGTGCGTCGCCATGTGCAGCGCGACGCGCTCGCGCGCCTCGGGCGACATCGGCAGGCCGCACTTGGTGCGGCGCCACAGCACGTCGTCGGCGGTGCGCGCCCACTCCTTGGCGACGAGGTAGTCGATCTCGCGCGCGGTGAGCTGCGCGCCGAAGTCGGCGCCGAGATCCGCCGCGCTCTTCGCGTCGCCCAGCACGTCGACGGCGCGCGTGCCGTGCCGCCGCCCAAGCGCGCGCAGCAGCACCGGCTGCAGTTGTGGATAGCGGGCGATGAGGCTTTGCTCCCACGCGGCGCGATCGCCGTCCGGCAGGTCACCGCCGGGCAACGTCGCATTGCGCGTCCATTTCGGCTTCATCGACGGAAAGTATGGCGCCAGGTCGGCCAGCGCGTGCTCGGCGAGCTTGCGGTAGGTCGTGATCTTGCCGCCGAAGATCGACAGTACCGGCGCGCGCCCGCCGTCGACCGGCGTGTCGAGCGCGTCGACCTTGAGCACGTAGTCGCGGGTGACCGCGGATGGATCCTCGCTGCCGTCGTCGTACAGCGGCCGCACGCCGCTGTACGTCCAGACGATGTCGCTGCGCGACAGCGGCCGCGCGAGATAGCCGTTGGCCAGCGCCAGCAGGTAGTCGATTTCGTCGCCGCTGATCTCTGGATCGTCGTAGGCGTCGACGGCGATGTCGGTGGTGCCGATCAGCGAGTAGCGGTCCTGATACGGAATGACGAACACGATCCGGTTGTCGGCGTTCTGCAGGATGTACGCGTGCGCCTCGCTATGCACGCGCGGCACCACGATGTGGCTGCCCTTGACGTGCCGCACGTTCTCCTGCACCGACCCGCCCGACACGCTGGCGAGCACGTCCTTGACCCAGGGACCGCCGGCGTTGACGAGCGCGCGCGCGCTTGCCTGCTCGATGCGCCCGGCGGTGTCGAGCGTCGCGCGCCACACGCCGCCGTCGCGCCGTGCGCTTGTCAGCCGCGTACCGACGCGCAAGCACGCGCCGCGCGCCTGCGCGTCCTGCGCGTTCACCACGACGAGCCGCGCGTCGTCGACGCGCGCATCCGAGTAGACGAAGCCGCGGCTGAACTGCGGCCGCAGTCCCGCGCCCCAGCGCTCGCCGGCCAGGCGCGCGGGAAACGAGCGCGGCAGCGTCATGCGCCCGCCCAGGCGGTCATAGAGGAACAGGCCGGCACGGATCATCCATGCGGGTCGCAGGTGCGGCTCGTGCGGCAGCACGAAGGCGAGCGGCTCGATGAGGTGCGGCGCCATCCGTAGCAGCACTTCGCGCTCGGCCAGCGCCTCGGCCACCAGCCGGAACTCGTAATGCTCGAGGTAACGCAGCCCGCCATGGATCAGCTTGGTGCTCCACGACGACGTGTGCGCGGCGAGGTCGTCGCGCTCGACCAGCAGCACGGACAGGCCGCGCCCGGCGGCGTCGCGCGCGATCCCGGCGCCATTGATGCCGCCGCCGATCACCAGCAGGTCGTAGAGAGTGCTATCCATGGCGCCCGCGAAATTGTAGCGGATGCGTTACGATGTTCATTCCGCTCCCCTGGCATGGATCCCATGAACATTGTCCCCGAGATCGCTGCGCTCGATGCCGAGATGCGCGGCTGGCGCCACCATTTGCACGCGCATCCGGAAACCGCCTTCGAGGAGGAGGCCACCGGCGCCTACGTCGCGGACAAGCTGCGCGCCTTCGGCCTCGACGTGCACACGGGGCTTGCCAAGACCGGCGTCGTCGGTGTGCTGCGGCACGGCGCGTCGCAGGACGCGATCGGCCTGCGCGCCGACCTCGACGCGCTGCACATCCACGAGCAGACCGGCTTGCCGCACGCGTCGCTACACCCCGGCCGCATGCACGCCTGCGGCCACGACGGTCACACGACGATGCTGCTCGCCGCGGCGAAAGTCATGGCGCAGCGGCGCAACTTCGACGGGACGCTGTGCTTCATCTTCCAGCCGGCGGAGGAGAACGAAGGCGGCGGCCGCGTCATGGTCGAGGAGGGCCTGTTCGACCGCTTCCCCATGCGCGCCGTCTACGGCATGCACAACTGGCCGCGGCTGCCGGCCGGAACGTTCGCGACGCGCGCGGGCCCGCTGATGGGGGCGTACGACATCTTCGAGATCGTCGCGACGGGCAAGGGCGCGCATGCGGCGATGGCGTATCAGGGCAAGGACCCGATGCTGTTCGCCGCGCACGCGATCCACGCGCTGCAGACGATCGTGTCGCGCAACCTGCATCCGCAGGACGCGGGCGTGGTGAGCGTCACGCAGGTTCACGCCGGCGACACGTGGAACGTCATCCCCGAGCAGATCGTGCTGCGCGGCACGGTGCGCACGTTCCGTGCCGACGTGCAGGACATGATCGAGCGACGGATGCGCACGCTGGTCGACGGTATCGCGGTGATGTTCGAGATGACCGCCACGGTGCGCTACGAGCGCCGCTATCCGGCGACGGTGAACAGCGAAGCCGAGACGGTCCACGCGGCGCGCGCCGCGGCGGCGATCGTCGGCGCCGACAACGTCGACACCAACCCGACCCCCGAAATGGGCAGCGAGGATTTTGCGTTCATGCTGCAGCAGCGGCCGGGTTGCTACGTCTGGCTCGGCGCGGGACACGGCGCGGACACGCCGAACATCCACAACCCGCGCTACGACTTCAACGACGCCGTGCTGCCGATCGGCGCGAGCTACTGGGTGATGCTCGCCGAGCAGCAACTGCCGCGCGCCGTCGCCTGACGCGAGCGCCTGGTTGCGCGCCGTTCCCTACGATCCGTCGCGGCGGGCGCTGTTCCATCCCGAGCTTTCCGCTCGCCGCGCTGCCGTCCACCTGACTCCGTCGCAGCGTCGCGCGGCGCACTCAGCCGTTGCCCGGCTGCGTCATCGCCTTCGGATCGACCCAGCGATCGAAGTCCTCGGCGCTGACCAGACCGAGCTTCAGCGCCGCCTCGCGCAGGCTCGTCTGCTCGCGGTGCGCGCAGAGCGCGATCTTCGCGGCATTCTCGTAGCCGATGTGCGGGTTGAGCGCCGTCACCAGCATCAGCGAGCGCTCGACGTTGGCCTTCAGGTTGCCGTGCAGCGGCTCGATGCCGCGCGCGCAGCGCAGGTCGAAGGAATGGAGCGCGTCAGCGAGGAGCTCGATCGATTCCAGTGTGCCGTGGAGCATCACCGGCTTGTAGACGTTGAGCTGGAAGTTGCCCTGCGAGCCCGCGAATGCAACCGTCGTGTCGTTGCCGAACACGCGCGTGCAGACCATCGTCAGCGCCTCGCTTTGTGTCGGGTTCACCTTGCCCGGCATGATCGACGAGCCGGGCTCGTTGTCCGGGATCGCGATCTCGCCGAGCCCCGCGCGCGGGCCGCTCGCGTGCCAGCGCACGTCGTTGGCGATCTTCATCGACGCGATCGCCAGCGTGCGCACCGCGGCGCTGACGTTGACGATCGCGTCGTGCGCGGACAGCGCCGCGAACTTGTTCGGCGCCTCGGTGAACGGCTTGCCGGTTTGCGTTGCTATCTGCGCGGCGACTTCGGCGCCGAAGCGCGCGTGCGCATTGAGGCCGGTGCCGACGGCGGTGCCGCCCAGCGCCAGCGGGTAGAGCCCGTTGCGCGCGACTTCGATCGTCGCGATGGCGTCGTCGAGCTGCGCGACCCACCCGCCGATCACCTGGCCGAGCGTGACGGGAGTGGCGTCCATCAGGTGCGTGCGGCCGATCATGACGACGTCGCGGAAGGCGGTTGCCTTCGCGTCGAGCGTCGCGCGCAACGCGCGCGTCGCCGGCAGCAGGTCGGCGTCGATCTCCTCGACGGTCGCGATGTGCATGACGGCCGGAAACGTGTCGTTCGACGATTGCCCGCGATTGACGTCGTCGTTCGGATGGATCGGCTGCTTGGAACCCACCGCGCCGCCGGCGAGCTGGATCGCGCGATTGGCGATCACTTCGTTGGCGTTCATGTTCGATTGCGTTCCGGAACCGGTCTGGAACACGACCAGCGGGAACTCGGCGTCGAGACCGCCGTCGACCACCTCCTGCGCCGCGCGCTCGATCAGCGCCGCCTTGTCGGGGGCGAGCTCACCGAGCGCGGCGTTGGCGCGCGCCGCGCATTGCTTCAGCAGGCCGAAGGCGCGTATCACCGGCCGGCCCCAGTGGAAGCGTCCCACGCCGATCGGAAAGTTTTCGATCGACCGCTGCGTCTGCGCGCCCCACAGGTGTCGTGCAGGGACGCGCACTTCGCCGAGCGCGTCCTTTTCGATGCGGATGCCGTCGTCGCTCATGGAAGGTGCCTGCGCGCTGCGCGCGCCGAACTTTCTATGCTACGCCAGTCGCGCCGACGAGCGCGCGTGTGTGAAGCGCGATCATCCGCTCTTCGTCGGTGGGAATGACGTAGGCAGGGATGCGGCTTGTGCCCGCGGTGATCCGCGTCGCATGCGCGCCGTTGGCGGACTCGTCGAGCGCGAGACCGAGCCACGCCGCCTGCGCGAGCACCTGCGCGCGCACCGGCGCAGCGCGCTCGCCGATGCCGCCGGTGAAGACCAGCGCATCGAGCCCACC
>JBDSLT010000032.1:0-3816 GCA_039916265.1 Casimicrobiaceae bacterium
ATTTCCCGTCTTATCGATCGTCGCGGTTTGGCGGACTTTCGAAGTTCCAGTCGGCACTCCCGTGCTGAATTTGTCGAAAGTGAGATTGACATAGGTCAGAAGAAAATTTCCACGCCCCGTGCTTTTCCACGCGCCATGTCCGGCGCTCGCTACCGCGCCTGGGCTGAACGACAACTGATCGGCTTCCGAGTAACCGCCGCCGGCCGAATAGGTTTCGACCCCCTGAAACGAACCGAAGTCCGGGATGGTCACCGTATAAAGCCACGACCCTTCTGGTTCGCGAGATGAACCATTCGGGTCCGCAAATGCCGCGGTGGAACTTCCAAGCAACGCGATTGAGAGCAGCGCAACAAGACCCGCACTTGTGAAAAGGTGACGAAATTTCGTTTCCATATCATTCCTTGTGTTGGGCTCGGGGAGTTTTTCCCTTTACCGGGTGAACGAGGGTTGTGGGCAAGACCTCCCAGGTCGACGACGATGGCAATGTAGCCTCAGGACCGCCTCACGTCCTGAAGAAAGCCTTAAACGTGCCGGAATCGTGCAGTTGCCCTGCCGCCAATGCGGGATAGACTTCGGCCATCAATTCCAGAGCCGGGTTTGAGCAACGCTGCCACAACTCGCGAGTCTCGTCCCTCCCGCCGTTTCGGCCGCTTCGAGCTGCAGCCTGCCGAGCGGCGCTTGCTCGCGGACGGGCAGCCGGTTGCGCTCGGCGCGCGCGCGTTCGACCTGCTGGTCGTGCTCGTCGAGCGAGCCGGACGACTGGTCGCGAAGAACGACTTGCTGACGCTCGTCTGGCCCGGTTTGGTAGTGGAGGAGAACAACCTTCAGGTGCAGATATCGACGCTGCGCAAGGTGCTGGGACAAAGCGCTTTCACCACCATTCCGGGACGCGGCTATCGGTTCGCGCTTCCCGTCGAAGGCGCCGATAGGGCTGTACCGGCAGCCGAACCCCCCGGCATCCCGGCTGACGCTATGGCCGCGGCGTCGACATCGGGACGTGTGCGCACGAATCTGCCCGCACAGCCGTTGTCGTTGTATGGGCGCGCGCGGGATCTGGCGACGGTCAAAACGCTGCTGCGGCAGCACGTCGTCGTCACGGTTGTCGGCGCGGGAGGCATCGGCAAGACGCGCGTCGCCCAGAAGGCGGCCGCGGATATTGCCGTTGAATCGTCCGCCGACTTTCCCGATGGCGTCTGGTGGGTCGAACTGGCCGCACTCAGCAACGGCGCTCTCGTGCCGTCGACCGTGGCCCGCGCATTGGGCGTGCAACTCCCCGGCGACCAGCCCCCCGCGTCCAGCGTTGCGTCCCTGCTCGCGTCGCAACGACTGCTGCTGGTGCTCGACAATTGCGAGCATCTGATCCATTTCATCGCCCAATTCGTCGAAGCGGTGCGCGCCGCCGCGCCGCAAGTGCGCTTCCTTGCCACCAGCCAGGAAACGCTCAAGATTGCGGAAGAGCACATTTATCGTGTCGGCGGGCTTGCGGTACCGGTCGACAAAGAGCTGGCAATTGCGTTGCGTGCCGGTGCCGTCGAACTCTTCGTCGCGCGCGCGCAGGAGGTCGATCCGAATTTCGCGCTGACGCCCGTGCATGTGCCAGCGGTCATCGAGATCTGCCAGCGCCTGGACGGGATTCCGCTGGCAATAGAACTCGCGGCGGCGCGGCTGCCACTGCTCGGGCTCGAAGGCCTGCGCACGCGCCTCGACGAGCGCTTCAACGTGCTCACAGCAGGTTCACGCGTCGTGCTCCCTCGGCACCAGACGCTGCGCGCGACGCTGGAATGGAGTCATGGTTTGCTGACTTCCGACGAGAGCACGGTGATTCGTCGGCTCGGGGTCTTCGCCGGCAGCTTCACGCTGGAAGCGGCGCAGCACGTTGCGAGCGACGATCGTATCGACGCCTGGGCGGCACTCGACCTTCTCGGCACGCTGGTCGACAAATCACTCGTGCTCGCCGAAGGCGATCCGGTGCCACGCTACCGGCTGCTGGAAACGACGCGCGCATATGCGCTCGAGCGGCTCGCTGAGGCCGGCGAGACGGAACGCCTGCGGCGGCGGCACGCAGAAGCATTGCTCGCGCTGCTCGCGACATTCGAAGAGAACGAATGGCGTTGGCGCATGACGGCGGCTGCTACGGTCGCCCTCGCGGCGGAGCTCGACAATCTCCGCGGCGCACTCGGGTGGGTTGCGACGGCTGCCGCAGGCTCCGATCTTGTTGTGCCACTGGCGGGCGTGTCGTTCCATGTCTGGTCGGCCACCAACCATACGGCCGAGGGCCTCGAACGCTGTCTGGTGGTACGCCATCATTTGCACGAAGCAGTCCCGACGGGCGACGCGGCGCGATACTGGTTCGCGGTGGCCAGGCTCGGCCAACACGCGTTCCGCCGCGAAAGCTTCGATGCGGCGCTGCGGGCTGCCGACCTCTACCGATCGCTAGGCGACGACAGCCGGCGCTATGACGTCCTTTTGTGCGCTGCCTTGCAAATACGCTTTGCCTCGACCTTGGAAGTGGAACAGGCCGTAGCCGAGGCGACACGGCTGGAACGTTCCGACTGGCCGGTGGGGCAGCGAGCGATGCTACAGCGCGCCCGCTGCTGGTGGTACGCGCGGCTCGGCCGCTTCGAGGAGGCGCTCGTCTGCGCACAACGCCATTCGGCCATGCGTCGCGAGGGCGGATACCTGCTCGACGAACAATATGCGATGGCCAACGTTGCCCTGATCGAACTGCTGCTCGAGCGGCCGGAGTCCGCGCTGGAACATGGACGTGCCGCCATCGCCCAGATCGATGCCCTCGGCGCCGGCGGCACGATCGGCCATGGCCGTGGACACCTCTACTGGGCTGTGATGATTGCCCTGCTCCTGCTCAACCGGCCCGCCGAGGCAGTCGCCGCTGGACGAATGGCGCTTACGAATCTGTTACCTGAAGGCGACGAATGTCAGCTACTGGCGGCGCTCGCGCTGCTCGCGGCATTGCAGGGACGACTTGCCGCCGCGGCGCGCATCATCGGCCGCGATGACGCCGTCGCTGCGCGCACTGGAAAGGTGGTACGTCCGGTTTCGGTGCTATTGCGCGCCCGCCTCGAACCGATGCTTGCCGGGCTGAGCGCAGACGAACTCGCACGTCTGCGAGGGGAAGGCGCCGCGATGCGCGACGACCGGGTCTTCAAACTGGGCTTCGGTGACGACCTGTGATCCTTGCCGGTGATCGGGCACACCGTGGGCGGCAGCTTGGGGTCGGTTGTTCGCGTAGGGCGTTGCGACCTGAATGACAGGTCACGCGCATTCACCGGGCGTGCCGGATCCGCCGAAACGAACCACGCCATTCCCGAAGTCCAAGCCCCACCAGCGACTGACGCCGCGTTCGTTTGTGCGCGTGAAGTCGCTACTCGGTGGCCTGCATTACGAGTATTTGCTTGCGACGACCCCGAGGTCCGCGTAGAAGCTCGTCGGCTCGCGCGCTCAAAAGTAGCCCGGCACCATAACCTGGAATCGCACGTCTCACGCAATGTCGAAACGGTCGAGATTCATCACCTTTGTCCACGCGGCCACGAAATCCGCGACAAACTTCTTCTCGGCGTCGGCCGTCGCATAAACTTCCGCGATCGCGCGCAACTGTGCGTTTGAGCCGAAGATCAGGTCGACGCGCGTGGCGCTCCACTGGTGTTCACCCGTCTTACGGTCGCGCCCTTCGAACCGGTCCGTGGCCGCCGAGACAGGGTTCCACTCCGTGCGCATGTCAAGCAGGTTGACGAAAAAGTCGTTGCTCAACGTCCCTGGCTTTTTGGTAAAGGCCCCGCCCTGCGTCTGATTGGCATT
>JBDSLT010000033.1:0-3549 GCA_039916265.1 Casimicrobiaceae bacterium
TGCTCGGCCTCGCGCCCAAGACCGCACGGCGCATCAATGCCGACGGCAGCGAGGAAGACGTGCCGTTGTCGCACGTGCACGCGGGCGACCAGTTGCGCGTGCGTCCCGGCGAGAAGGTACCGGTCGACGGCGTCGTGGTCGAGGGCAGCAGCGCGCTCGACGAATCGATGCTGACCGGCGAGCCGCTGCCGGTCACCAAGCGACCCGGCGACAAGCTGATCGGCGCCACGATGAACACCAGCGGTGCGCTGGTGATGCGCTCCGAACATGTCGGCTCGGCCACGGTGCTGGCGCAGATCGTGCAGATGGTGGCGCAGGCACAGCGCTCGCGCGCGCCGATGCAGCGCATGGCCGATGTGGTGGCGGGCTACTTCGTGGTCACGGTGGTGTCGGTGGCGTTGCTGACCTTTTTTGCGTGGGGTTTCTTCGGTCCGCAGCCGAGCTGGGTCTTCGGGCTGATCAATGCGGTGGCCGTGCTGATCATCGCCTGCCCTTGTGCGTTGGGGCTGGCCACGCCGATGTCGATCATGGTCGCCACCGGCAGGGGCGCGACCCACGGCGTGTTGTTCCGCGACGCCGCAGCCATCGAGAACCTGCGCAAGGTCGACACCCTGATCGTCGACAAGACCGGCACGCTGACCGAAGGTCGCCCGACCTTCGAACGTGCTGTGCCGACGAAAGAGTTTGAAGAAAAAGAGGTGCTGCGCCTGGCCGCCAGCCTGGATCAGGGTAGCGAGCATCCGCTGGCCGCGGCCATCGTGGCGGCGGCCAAAAGCCAGGACCTGAAACTGTCCAAACCCCAATCGTTTGACTCGGAATCGGGCATCGGCGTGCGTGGCACCGTCGACGGCAAGTCGCTGGCACTGGGCAACACGGCGCTGATGGATCAGCTCGGCGTGGCGGTCGACGCATTGAAGACTAAGGCCGAAGAACTGCGCGGCGAGGGTGCGAGCGTGATGTACCTCGCCGTCGACGGGATGCTGGCGGGCTTGCTCGCGGTGTCCGACCCCGTCAAGGCCACGACACCCGACGCATTGAAGGCGCTGCGCGACGCCGGTCTGCGCGTGGTGATGGCCACCGGAGACGGCCTGACGACGGCCAGGGCTGTCGGCAAGCGTCTGGGCATCGACGAAATACACGGCGAGGTCAAGCCGGCCGACAAGCTCAAACTGGTCGAGAAGCTGCAGGCCGAAGGACGCATCGTCGCGATGGCCGGCGACGGCATCAACGACGCGCCGGCACTGGCCAGGGCGGATGTCGGCATCGCCATGGGCACCGGCACCGACGTGGCGATGAACAGCGCCCAGCTCACGCTGATCAAGGGCGACCTGCGCGGCATTGCGACCGCACGCGCGTTGTCGGTCGCAACCGTGGCCAACATGAAGCAGAACCTGGCGTTTGCCTTCGTCTACAACGCGCTTGGCGTGCCGCTGGCCGCCGGTGTGCTGTATGCATTTACCGGCTGGCTGTTGTCGCCGATGATCGCCGCGCTGGCGATGAGCCTGAGTTCGGCGTCGGTGATCAGCAACGCCCTGCGCCTGCGCAGCCGGGATCTGAAGGCGACCTAACCGGCGCAGCTAAGATGGACATCGTTGCACACAGTCATTGCCCGCGACTACGCACGGCTCGCGCTCGCGGCGGCCGTCGCAAACCTTCCCCGGGAGCCTCGTGGCGGGCTTCCGCGCGCAGCGCCGAGCGCACCAGCGATTCATCACGCCAGATGCGCCCCCGCGCAAATCCGGGCGTCCTACTTCTTGATGAACGCCGGCGTGTCTGCGGCGTGCTTCTTCTGCTGCTTGAGAGTCTTTTTCTCCTTGGCCGTGTGCTGGGGTGCTTTCTTGTTTTCCTTCGGTGGCTGGTGGGACATGCGTCGCTCCTGAGTTACCGGCGGGAGCCGGCGGTACACCACTATAGGCCACCGGATCGAAACCGACTGAGCGCATGGGGTCCGCGGAGAGTAGGACGAGGAGCTTGCGCTGCATCGCCGATCGCGCGCTCAGCGCGCGGCCGGGACCAGGCGCCGAAGCGCCTCGAAGAACAGCGTCGACTGCACGCGCTCGCCGTTGATCTGCGCGGCAACCTGCGCGACGAGCGAAGCGTCGACCGGCACGAGCGGCAGGCCGGTCGAGCGGGCCATGACCTCGACCATGCAGGCCCGCTCGAGGATGTAGAGGTCGTCGTAGGCGTAGGCCATCCGCTCGCCGCAGACGACCACGCCATGGTTGCCGAGGAACCCGATGTCCGAGCCGTTCATCGCACGGGCGATCCGCTCGCCTTCGGACGCATCGAGCGCGAGGCCTCCATAGCAGGCGTCCAGCGCGACGCGTCCGTGGAAGCGCATCGCGTTCTGCGACAGCGTCGTGTCGAGCCCGCGCGCGTCCGTCAGCGTGAGCGCGGTGGCGTAGGGCATGTGCGTGTGGAGCACGCAGGCCTTGCGCGCGATCCGGTGCACGGCGGCGTGAATGAACATCGCGGTGGGCTCGACCTCGTGTCGCCCGGCGAGACGTGCGCCGTTGCCGTCGACCATCACGATGTCGCCGTCGCCGATCTCGCTCCAGTGGAAGCCGCGCGGGTTGATCAGGAAACGGTCGCTCCCGTCGGGCAGCGCGAGGCTGAAATGATTGCAGACACCCTCGCCGAGCGCGTGGTGCGCGGCGGCGCGCAGCGCGAGCGCGAGATCCGCGCGCAGGCGGCGGACGTCCTCGCGCAGGAAATCGGTTTCGTGGCGGAGCGGGGCGGCGGACAGGATGGTGGCCATACGGGAACCTCGGGAGTTTGCGTCATTGTATTGCGTCCGCGGCGGCCGGCGCGGCCTCCGGGGACTCGTCCGGAGCGGACACGCAGCGTACCTGCTCGAGGGACCATGGCGCGTCGGCGGTGGCGACCGCGTCCTCGAACCCACGGACCTTCAACAAGTTCGGCGGCCAGCGCCGGAACAATCCCAGATCGATCATGAGCGCGTCGCCCGACAGCTACGTGTTCCACCTCGGCCGCGACGACTGGCTGCATGCCGTCAACGCCAACCTGCTCGGCTTCGCGGATCGCTTCCTGTTCGCCAGCGCCTATCCGTTGAACGCGTTGCAGCCGCAGCTCGAACGCTTTCGCTCGCTCGGGTGGAAAGAGGAAGTGTTGCCGAAGCTGTTCTGGCGCAACGCCGTGAATGCGTTGCGACTGCGCGAGCGCGCGGCTTTCGCCGCGTCGCCGCAATGGGCGGGCCGGCTCGGTTGAGCAACACGCGCAGGTGCGTTCGACGAGGCGACGGCCGACGGCGCGACCTACGCTGTCGCCGTCGCCGCGTTGATGGTCGATTTCCTTATCGCCGACGCCCCTGCGTCGCGCTGATTCCCGGCATCGCTGTGCTAAAATCCGGCCGCGTCAGCGTCGTGATAGGACGCCCGCTTCGACAGGCCGTGAACGTACCGAGCGCCCGTAGCTCAATTGGATAGAGCACCGGCCTTCTAAGCCGGGGGTAACAGGTTCGAGTCCTGTCGGGCGCGCCAAAGTTGTTTCGGGTCTTCATCTCACCCGGATGCGGCGTCCCGGATTTCA
>JBDSLT010000034.1:0-3688 GCA_039916265.1 Casimicrobiaceae bacterium
GCGAGCGCGGCTTTCACGGCTGCCGGGCGGAACTTGACGATGAGACGTGACACGTCTTCGGCGCCGGCAGCGCCGGCGAAGGCGCACACGGCGACGGCGAGAGAAAGGCGCGCCGCGACGGCGGCGGTTCCGCGCCGCAAGAGCCTGCACGGCCGGCAGGCGGTCATCGAAGCATCGGCGCAGGCGATCACGGCGGACGTTGGGGGTGCGAAATGGGCGGCGAGTATAGCGGATCGTGTGACGCGAGAGTTGACGCGACGGCCGGCACGAGGCGCATACTAAGAACGCGCGACGCGCAGTCGAGTTCCGTCACGACGAGCGTCTCGCACCTGCTCGACGGAGGATGCGCATGCTCGCTTCCACCTGTCTGCATCCTGATCCCTCCCAAGGACGTCTCTTTGCGCGGGCGGTCGCCTCGATGTGGGCGCTCGCTATCGTCATGAGGGGCGCGGCTGGATGGCGGAAATCGACGGGGCGGGCCTCGTGGTCATGTGCGCGTCGGCCGTCTAGACTGGCGGGCATGCAAGACGACGCGCCCCCGCAATCGAAGCCGGCCGTAACGATCCGCCGCACCTACGGCGCACCGGCGCGGTCGGCCCACGAATGAAGCGGCGCGCCTTCCTCGCCACGGCGCTGGCCGCCTCCGCTTCCCCGCGCATGGCGACAGCGCAGGCGCCGGGAACGGTTGCGCGCGTCGGCTGGGTGACCGCGCAAACGCCAGCGAGCCTCGCGCCGTACGTGACGGCCTTTCGCGCCGCGCTCGCGGAGCGCGGCTACGTCGAAGGGCGCAACCTCATGCTCGAAATGCGCTACGGAGACGACACCCCCGGCCGCGTGCCGGCGCTCGCGCGCGAGCTGGCGCGCCGGCCGGTGGACGTCATCGTCACGCAGGGCGCAGCGACCTTCGAAGTGCGCAACCTCGCGTTGCCGGTGCCGATCGTGTTCACCATGAGCGCCGACCCCGTGGCGGCCGGCTTCGTCGACGATCTCGCACATCCGCGCGGCAACATGACCGGCGTGACGCTGATGGCGGTCGAGCTCAACGGCAAGCGTCTCGAACTGCTGCGCGAACTCGTTCCACGACTGCGCCGCGTCGCGGTGATCGGCAATCCGGAGCACCCCGGGGCGCAGCTCGAGCGTGCGTTCTCGGAAGAGGCCGGGCGCGGGCTCGGCATCGCGATCGACTACGTCCCCACCCCGACGGCCCACGCGCTTGCTCGCGCGCTGCAGGGCATCGCCCTGAGCGCGCCGCAGGCGATTTCGCTCCTGTCCGACGGATTCGCGGTCCAGCATCGACAGCGCGTCATCGATTTCGCCACCGACCTTCGCGTGCCGGTGATCTCCGGCTGGCCGGTCTTCGCGCAAAGCGGGGCGCTGTGCACCTACGGCCCGCGCCTCGCCGAATCGTACCGGCGGCTCGCCTACTTCGTCGATCGCATTCTCAAGGGTGCGCGGCCCGCCGAGCTGCCGATCGAGCGCCCGACGACCTTCGAGCTCGTGATCAACGTCAAGGCCGCGAAGGCGCTCGGCGTCGCCGTACCGGCGTCGCTGCTGGTGCGCGCCGACGAAGTGATCGCCTGAGGCGGCGCGCGCGTGGCCTGAGGCGGTTGTGGCACCTGCACGCGCTATCCTTGCGCGATGCCCCTTATCACGCTGCAGGATGCCGAGCTCGCGTTCGGGCTCCATCCGCTTCTCGATCGCGCGGCGCTCGTCGTCGGCGACGGCGAGCGCATCGGTCTCATCGGGCGCAACGGAACGGGCAAGTCGTCGCTGCTGAACGTCATCGCCGCTCGCACGCCGCTCGACGACGGCCAGGTGAAGCGCCAAGCCGGCCTGCGTGTCGTGCTGGTCGAGCAGGAGCCCGCGCTGCCGCCGGCGTCGACGCTGCGCGAGAGTCTGGCGCTGCGCGGGGGCCTCGTCGAATCGGACGCCGGGTTCCACGACGAGCGCGACCGCTGGCGGGCCGAGGCGCGACTGGTCGAGTACCTGCATCGCTTCGGCCTCGACGAGGCCGTGGATCCGCAGCGCGCGTCGGGCGGGGAGAAAAAGCGCGCGGCGCTGGCGCTGGCCCTGGCGCTCGCGCCCGACCTGCTATTGCTCGACGAGCCTACCAACCATCTCGACCTCGACGGCATCGCGCTGCTCGAGGAACTGGTGCGCAAGGCACCGGCGAGCGTGGTGATCACGCACGATCGCGCATTCCTCGACAGCGTGGCCACGCGCATCGTCGAGCTCGACCGGGGCCTGTTGCGCTCCTACCCCGGCAACTTCGCCGCGTACGTCGCACGCCGCAGCGACGAGCTCGCCGCCGAAGCCGTGACGAATCGCAAGTTCGACCAGTTCTGGAAAGAGGAAGAGGCGTGGATCCGCAAAGGTGTTGCAGCGCGCCGCACGCGCGACATGGGCCGCGTGCGCCGGCTCGACGCGCTGCGCCGCGAGCGCGCGCTGCGCCGCGAGCGTCCCGCAAACGTGAAGATGGCGCTCGACGCCGGTGAGCGCTCGGGCAAGCTCGTCGCCGAGCTCGTCGGTGTCGACAAGCGCTTCGGCGGCCGCGCGATCGTCGAGGACCTCGATCTGCGGGTGATGCGCGGGGATCGCATCGGCATCGTCGGGCGCAACGGCGTCGGCAAGACTACGCTGCTGAAGCTGATCGTCGGCGAGCTGGCGCCCGACACGGGCACGGTGCGGCTCGGCACGAAGCTTCAGGTCGCCTACTTCGACCAGCTGCGCGCGCAGCTCGATCCGGAACGCACGCTTGCCGACACCATCAGTCCCGGCTCCGACTGGGTCGAGCTCGCGCAGGGACGCAAGCACGTCCTCACCTATCTCGCGGACTTCCTGTTCCCGCCGCAACGCGCAAGCGCGCCGGTGAAGACGCTCTCCGGCGGCGAGCGCAACCGGCTGCTGCTCGCGCGGCTTTTCGCGCAACCGGCGAACCTTCTCGTGCTCGACGAGCCGACCAACGATCTCGACATCGAGTCGCTCGAGCTGCTGGAGGACACGCTGCAGGCCTACGCCGGGACGCTGCTCGTCGTCAGCCACGACCGCGCCTTTCTCGACAACGTCGTCACGCAGACGCTCGCGGCGCAAGGCGATGGGCGCTGGAAGGAATTCGTGGGAGGCTACAGCGACTGGGTCGCGCAACAGCCGCTCGACGCGGCAAGCTCACGTCCAGCGGAGGGCAAGGAGTCCCCCGCTCCACCGCGAGCCTTGTCGCAAGAGCCGCTGCGCGCCACGCTCTCGTACAAGGAGCAGCGCGAGTTCGAGCGCCTGCCCGCCGAGATCGAGAAGCTGGAGCGCGACCAGCACGCGCTGACCGAACGGATGAGCGCAGCCGGCTACGGCAAATCCGGCGCGCAGTCCCTCAAGGCCGACCGGATGCGCGCCGAGGCAATCGAGCGCGAGCTCGCGGTGAAGTTCGCGCGCTGGGGCGAGCTCGACGCACGCGCCGCGGCATCATGACGTCACGCGGTGGCTCGCGGTTCGTAGAGAAATTTCTGAAACCCGGCGAATATCTCGCCAATCTCTTCGGGCGCTCCCAGGTCGCTCACCGCGTCGGTGAGGGAGTCGTGGTACCGGAGCCGCAGCAGCGGCGTGAGTTTGTCCTGGTCCAGCTCCTCCACGCCCACACTTACGTAATGCTGCAGGACGAAGTCGAGGAACACCCGCTGCCTGGCGTTGAACGACG
>JBDSLT010000035.1:0-11291 GCA_039916265.1 Casimicrobiaceae bacterium
CTGCTGGTGCCGCTGCTCCTGGCGGGCTGCAACCTCAAGAGCGGCGGCTTCATCATCAGCAAGCCGGCGCACCTGCGCTTTGTCAACGCGCTGGTCGACGGCGGGCCCATTACCGTCAACCTGAACAACAGCGGCGCAATCGTCACCGGGCTGCCGTTCGAGGGGACCACGAGCTACCTCGACATCAATGCCGGCCTCCAGCAGATCCAGATCGTCGCCAACGGCGCGTCGACGATCTACGACGCCTCGTTCCTGTACATCGACGACGTGCGGTACACCTTCGTCGTCTACGGCACGTCGGCCTCGCCGGTCGTCCAGCTCATACCCGACGTGATCGTCAATACGCCGGGCGACGGCGCATTCATCCTGCGCGCGATGAACGCCGCCTACGGCAGCAGCGGCGTCGACGTCTACGTCACCGCGCCCGGCGTGCCGCTCGACAACCAGTCGCCGAACTTCAGCGGCCTCCCCTACGGCGTCTTCACGACGTTCCAGACGATCAATGCGGGCACCTATCAGGTCCGCTTCACGGTGCCGAACAGCAAGCAGGTGATCTACGACGGCGGAACGCTGACCTTCGCGCAGCGGGAGGCCTACGAGATTGTCGCTTACACCAAGGGCAGCGCGACGCTGGTGAACGCGTTCGCGCTCACCATCGACGACACCGGCGCGGCCAGGTTCGTCGACAGCCGGCTGGCGCAGTTCAAGCTGGTGCACGCCGGGCCGGGAACGGGGCCGATCAACGGCTTCGTCGACGGGACGATCGCGCTCGCGAACATTCCCTACCTCAGCGCATCGAGCTACCAGACGCTCGCCGCCGGCATGCGGACGGTGACCATCGAAACCGTCGCGGCACCGGGCGCGGTGATCGCCAGCGCGCAGCCGAGCTTCGGTTCCGCCACCGATGCGTCGGTGGTGCTGACCGGCACGCCCGGCGCGACCACGGCCCTCGTGCTGCCCGACATGAACCTCCCGGGCACGACGGGGAGCGCCCGCGTTCGCTTTGTCAACGTGACGTCCGGCGTCGGCCCCGTCGACGTCTACGTCAACTTCGCGCTGCGCGTGGGGAACGTCCCGGTCAACGCGTCGTCGGGCTACGGTGAATTCGCCGAGAATACCTATCAGGTCACCTTCAACGTCGCCGGAACGACGACGCTGCTGCTCAACCTGCCCGCCGTCGCCGTCACGGCGGGTCGCACGTATACGCTCTACCTCGTCGGGACGCCGGGCAACCTGGCGGGCGCGCTGCTGCGCGACGGCTGACCGTCAAGCGCCTTCCAGCCCGATCCCATGAAATTCGACCCTGCCCTTCACGGAGCCACCATGTCCTTCCCGCGAGTATTGCGCATCGTCGCGCTGCTGTTGATGGCGCTGCTCGTCACCGGCTGCGGCAACAAGAGCAGCGGCTCGAAATCGGCCAGCGTGCGTTTCGTCAACGCGCTCGTCGACGCCGGCGCGATCAACGTCGTCGTCGGCAACAACAACGCGGTGACCGGCCTTCCCTTCGAGGGCATCAGCGGCTACATCCAGGTCAATTCGGGGACACAGGAGTTCAAGACCAGCGTCTCCGGCGGCACGTCGACCGTCATCGACCAGAACCTCAACCTGGGCGGCGACCAGTACTACACGTACGTCGTCTACGGCACGGCGTCGGCGCCGCTGTCGGCGGTGCTGCCCGACACCGTGTCAACGCCCAACAGCGGCGTCTTCCTGCTGCGTGTGACCAACGCTGCGTTCGGCACGCAAGCGCTCGACGTCTACGTGACCGCGCCCGGTGCGTCGCTGGCAAGCTCGGTCCCCAACATCAGCAACATCCAGCAGAACGGCACGTCGGGCTTCGCGTCGCTGACGCCCGGCACGCTGCAGGTTCGTTTCACGCTGGCCAACAGCAAGCAGGTGATCTACGACTCGGGGTCGCTGCCTTTTGCCAATCAGGCGTCGTACGAAATCGTCGCGTACACGCGCGGGAGCAGCACGCTCGTCAACGGTGCGGTGCTCTCAGTCAACACGAGCGGCGCGGGTCTCATCGTGAACAGCCAGGTCGCGCAGTTCAAGATGATCCACGCCGCACCGGGCACCGGCGCGGTCAACGTGTTCGTCGACAGCGGCGTCGCGCTGGCGAACATCCCCTACTTGGGCGCGTCGAGCTACAGCATCGTGGCAGCCGGCCCTCACACGGTGAACATCGAAGCGGCCGCGACACCCGGCGCGACGATCGCCACGGCGCAACCGCCGTTCGCCGCGGCCACGGACACGTCGATCGTCCTCACCGGCACGCCCGGCGCGACGACGGCACTCGTGCTGAACGACAACAACCTGCCGGGTTCGGCGGGGCGCGCGCGCGTGCGGTTTGTCAACGTCGCACCGGCGCTTGGCGCGGTCGACGTCTACGTAAACTTCGCGCCCAGGGTGACGGCGCTCGCGACCAACACCGCATCGGGCTACACCGAATACGTCGACGATACCTACGCCATCAATTTCGACCTCGCGGGCACGACGAACGTCGTGCTGAGCCTGCCGTCGGTGGCGCTCGCCGCCGGGCGCACCTACACGATCTATCTCGTCGGTACGCCGGGCGCGCTCGCGGCCGTGGTAACGGCCGACGACTAGCGTCGCGGCGGCCGGGCGTCGCGGTGGCGGCGGATCCCGCCCGCCCGGTGTCGCGCAACGCCGCGTGCCCCTGCGGCAGCGGCCGGCGCTACAAGGACTGCCACGGCCGCCTGGAGAGCGGCCATGGCGACCATGCCGCACCTCCGGTCGCGGGTCCTGCACTTCCTGCCGATCCTGCGGGCCCCGTGGCTCCTGCAGGTCCCGCAGGCCCCGTCGGACCCGTCGGACCCGCGTCCGAGAAGCCGCCCGACCCCGCGCTCCTCCGCGCGCTTGCCTTGCAGCGCGCGGGACGATCCGCCGAAGCCGAGGCGCTGTACCGCGCCGTGCTCCAGCGGGAACCGGAGCGCTTCGACGCGCTGCACATGCTCGGGCTGTTGCGTCACCAGGCGGGCGAGCACGATGAGGCGATCGCGCTGCTGCGGCGCGCGATCGGGATCAATGCGCTTCACGCGCCGGCGCATTCGAACCTCACCCTGGCGCTGACGGCGAAGCGCGCATTCGCGCAGGCGCTGGCAAGCATCGAGCGCGCGCTCGCGCTCCAGCCGCGCTTCGTCGAGGCGCTCAACAATCGCGGCACCCTGCTGCAGGCGCAGGCGCGCCACACCGAGGCACTCGCGTCCTTCGACGCCGCGCTCGCGCAGGCACCCGATCACCCGGAGCTCCTCAGCAATCGCGGCAACGCGCTGCTGGAGTTGCGCCGCCTCGACGAGGCCGCGCGGTGCTTCGCGCGGCTGGTGGCCATCGCGCCCGATCATCCGTGGGCGCGCGGTTACCTCTACCAGACGAAGATGCTGTGCTGCGACTGGTCGTCGATCGAGGCGCTGGCGAAGGACATTCGTGCCGCCGTGCACGCGGGGCGGCGCGCGATCGCGCCCTTTGTCCATCTGGCGGCGTCCGATTCGCCGGCCGACCAGCTCCGCGCGGCGCGGATTCAGGCGGCCGAGCATGCTCGCGTGCCCCTCGTCATGGGCACCGGCGGCCCGCGCTACGCGCACGATCGCATCCGGCTCGCCTACCTGTCCGCCGATTTTCGCGAGCATCCCGTGGCGCACCTGGCGTCGCATCTTTTCGAGACGCATGATCGATCGCGCTTCGAGGTGACCGCGCTGTCTTTCGGGCCTGACACCGGCGATCCGATGCGACGCCGGCTCGAGCGCGCGTTCGATCGCTTCGTCGACGTCCGCCCTCGTGCCGACGCCGAGATCGCCGCGCTGATGCGGCAGTACGAGATCGACATCGCCGTGGACCTGATGGGCTACACCAGCAACGGCCGGCCCGGGATCCTCGCGCGCCGCGGCGCGCCGGTCCAGGTCGCCTACCTCGGTTATCCGGGCACGCAGGGGAGCGCCGCGATCGACTATATTCTGGCCGATGCGAACGTCATCCCCGCCGGCGAGGAGGTCCACTACGCCGAGCGCGTCGTGCGCCTTCCGGGCAGCTATTTCGTCCACGATCCGACCCGCGCCGTCGGCGAGCCGCCGAGCCGTGCGCAGGCGGGACTGCCACCGCATGCGTTCGTCTTCTGCTGCTTCAACAACAACTACAAGATCGCGCCGCCGACATTCGACGCGTGGATGCGCGTTCTCGCGCGGGTCGACGGCAGCGTCCTGTGGCTCCTCGCGCCCGACGACGTCGCGCAGCGCAATCTGCGCGACGAGGCTGCGCACCGCTGCGTCGACCCGTCGCGCATCGTCTTCGCCGACCGGACGACGGGGGAGGCGCACCTCGGCCGCCACGGGCTGGCCGACCTCTTCCTCGATACGCATCACTACAACGCGCATACGACCGCGCTCGATGCGCTCTGGGCAGGACTGCCGGTGCTGACGTACGCCGGCACGACAATGGCCGGAAGAGTCGCGACCGCGCTGCTGCGTGCGATCGGCCTGCCCGAGCTGATCGCGCGCGACCGCGACGACTATGAAGCGCGCGCGGTCGAGCTTGCACGCGCGCCGGCGACACTGAGCGAGATTCGCGCCAGGCTCGCGCGGCACCGTGATTCGCATCCGTTGTTCGACGCGGTCGGGAGCCGCGGTGCGATCGAGGCGGCGTACCAGGCGATGCATGCGCGCAACGAAGCGGGGGAAGCGCCGGCGGCCTTCGACGTCGCGCCCGATGGCGCCATCGAGCTCTGCGGATGAATTCGCCCGACCTCCTTCACGGCGGCGCTGCGCCGCCGGGCGATCTCGCCCGGCACACGCCGATGATGCAGCAGTACCTCCGCGTGAAGGCGGACCACCCGGACAAGCTCGTGTTCTACCGGATGGGCGACTTCTACGAGCTCTTCTACGACGACGCGCAACGCGCAGCGCGGCTGCTCGACATCACGCTCACCGCACGGGGCCAATCGGCGGGCGCGCCGATACCGATGGCGGGAGTCCCCTTCCACTCGATCGACCCTCATCTCGCGCGGCTGATGAAGGAAGGCGAGAGCGCGGTGATCGTCGAGCAGGTCGGCGATCCTGCCGCGAGCAAGGGCCCGGTCGAGCGCAAGGTCATGCGGATCGTGACGCCGGGGACGCTCACCGACGCGAACCTGCTCGAGCCCAAGCGCGATTGCCTGCTGGCGGCGCTCGTTTCCCAAGGTGCACGTGCCGGCATCGCGTGGCTCAACCTCGCCGCGGGGCGCATCACGCTGATCGACGTCCCGGCCGACGAGGCGCTCGCCACACTCGAGCGCATTGAGCCCGCCGAGCTGCTGCACGCGGACGACGCGCCGGCGCCCGCGCTGCGCCGGCGCTCGCCGATCCGGCCGCTGCCCGGCTGGCATTTCGACGCGACCGCGGCGGCGCAGGCGCTGCAGCGGCAGCTCGGCACGCAGGACCTTGCGTCGTTCGGCGTGGTCGACGCGCCGTTGGCTGTCGGCGCGGCCGGAGCCCTGCTGCGCTACGCGGGCGCCACGCAGCAGGGCGCGTTGACGCACGTACGCGAGCTCGCCGTCGAGGCGCCGAGCGCCTACGTCGCGCTCGATCCCGCCACGCGGCGCAACCTCGAGATCACGAGCACGCTGACCGGCGAGGCTGCGCCAACGCTGCTGTCGCTGCTCGACCACTGCGCGAGCGCCGCGGGCAGCCGCCTGCTGCGCGAATGGCTGACGCATCCGCTGCGCGACACCGCCGCCGCGGCGGCGCGCCACGACGCCATCGACGCGCTGCTCGCGGCGCCCGATGCGCGGCGCGCGATGGCCGACCTGCTTCGTCGCACGATCGACGTCGGGCGCGTCGTCTCGCGTATCTCGCTCGGCAATGCGCGACCGCGCGACCTCGCAGGCTTGCGCGAGACGCTCGCGGCGGCGCCGCGCTTACGCGCGCTCGCGGCGGAGCACGCGGCGGCGCTGCTGCGCTCGCTTGCCGGCGACCTCGCCGTCGATCCGCGCTGGCACGCGCTGCTTGCGCGCGCGATCGCTCCGGAGCCCGCCGCGCAGGTCCGCGACGGCGGCGTCATCCACGCGGGCTACGACGCCGAGCTCGACGAACTGCGCAGCGTCGACGCCGACTGCGGCAGGTTCCTGGTCGACCTCGAGCGCCGCGAGCGCGAGCGCAGCGGCATCGCGAGCCTCAAGGTCGAGTACAACCGCGTGCACGGCTTCTACATCGAGGTCACGCACGCGCACGTCGACAAGATCCCCGACGATTATCGGCGCCGCCAGACGCTGAAGAACGCCGAGCGTTACATCACGCCGGAGCTCAAGGCGTTCGAAGACAAGGCGCTGTCCGCGCAGGAGCGCGCCCTCGCGCGCGAGAAGCGGCTGTTCGACGCGGTGCTGGTCGAGCTGGCGCCGGCGATCGCGCCGCTGCAGCGCGCGGCCGCGGCGCTGGCCGCGCTCGACGTCCTCGCCGACCTCGCCGAGCGTGCGCATGCGCTGAACTTCACGCGCCCTTGCTTCGCCGCGGAGCCCGGCATCGCGATCGTCGGCGCGCGCCACCCGGTCGTCGAGCGCCAGGTGGAGTCATTCGTCCCCAACGACGTGACGCTCGGCGCCACCCGGCGACTGCTCGTCGTCACCGGCCCGAACATGGGCGGCAAGTCGACGTACATGCGCTCGACAGCGGTCATCGCGCTGCTCGCCTGCTGCGGCATGTTCGTGCCGGCGGCGCAGGCGACGATCGGACCCCTCGACGCGATCCTGACGCGCATCGGCGCCTCCGACGATCTTGCCGGAGGCCGCTCGACGTTCATGGTCGAGATGACGGAGGCGGCGTTCATCCTCAATCGCGCGACGGCATCCTCGCTCGTGCTGATCGACGAAATCGGCCGCGGGACGTCGACCTTCGACGGGCTGGCGCTCGCCTGGGCGATCGCGCATCGGCTCGCGGAAAAGAACCGCGCTCTCGCGCTGTTCGCCACGCATTACTTCGAGCTGACCGCGCTGCCCGCGGAGCTCGAGGGCTGCGCCAACGTGCATTTCGACGCCGTCGAGCACAGGGATGGCATCGTGTTCCTGCATGCCGTCGCGGAAGGCCCCGCCAACCGCAGTTACGGATTGCAGGTCGCGAAGCTCGCGGGTGTGCCGGCCGAGACGCTGCGCCAGGCGCGCGCGTATCTCGCGCGCCTCGACCGGTTCTCGGCGCGAAGCGACGGGCAGACCGACCTCTTTGCCGCGGGCGGGGAGGCGCCGGCCGCAGGGTCACGCGCAGCAGAGGCGCGCGCCGCAGGGCCACGCGCGGCGGCGGTCCTCGAGCGGCTCGCCGCGCTCGACCCGGACGCGCTGACGCCGCGCGACGCGCAGGCGGCGCTCTATGCGCTCAAGAAACTCGCGGATGGCTGACGAGCGCCGCGGTACCGCGCCCGCGACGTGCACGGATCAATGATGATGCCCGTGCGCGCCGTGCACGTGCCCGTGCGCGATCTCTTCCTTGGTCGCCGGACGGATGTCGAGCACCGTGCAGTCGAAGCGCAGCCGCTGACCGGCGAGCTCGTGGTTGGCATCGAGGACCGCCTTGCCGTCGGCGATGTCGGTCACCCGCCACACCACCTCTTCGCCATCCTGCTCGGTGACGAGGTGGCCGCCAACGGCAACGTCCGGCGGCAGGCTCGACACCGGCTCGACGCGCACCCGCTCGGCGTCGTAGTCACCGAAGGCATCGTCGGGCTCGAGCCTCACCGACGCCGATTCTCCGACCTTCTTGAAGTTGAGCGCCGCCTCGACCTTGGGAAAGATCCCCGAATGGCCGCCGTGCAGGTAGGTGATCGGATCGCCGGCCTCCTCGATCACCTCGTTGCTCGCGTCGAACAGCTTGAAACGGATCGTGACGACGGTGTTGGCGAAGACGTTCATCGGGCGGCGCTCGCGAGAAAGATTGGGGAGGGACAGGCGACGGTGCACGGGCCGGAGGCCCGGTCCAGCGACGGCGCTGCCATTGTAGCGTGGCGCGCCAGCGACGCCGGGCGGTCCCGATGACGCAGGTCGCGACCGCCTCCCGACAGCTCCTCGGCGGGCGCGCCGCGGGGGCGTTCCTGCGCCGCCACTGGCAACGCGAGGCGCTGCTGGTGCGACATGCGATACGCGGGTTCACGGGGATGCACACGCGCGCGCAGCTCGTGGCGCTGGCGTGCCGCGACGACGTCGAATCGCGGCTCGTCCTGCGCGAGCGCGGCCGCTTCACGCTCGCGCACGGCCCTTTTCGCAAGGCCGACCTTGCCGGGCTGCCGCAACGCAACTGGACGCTGCTCGTGCAGGGCGTCAACCTCCACGACGACGCTACCGACGCGCTGATGCGCCGCTTTGCGTTCGTCCCGTATGCGCGACTCGACGACGTGATGGTGAGCTACGCCGCGCCGGGGGGCGGAGTCGGCCCGCATTTCGACGCGTACGACGTGTTCCTGCTGCAAGGCAGCGGACGGCGGCGCTGGCGCTACGGGCGCCAGCGCGACCTGACGCTGGTGCCGGACGCGCCGCTCGCGATCCTGCGGAATTTCACGCCCAACGACGACGCCGTGCTCGCGCCCGGCGACATGCTCTATCTCCCGCCGCACTACGCGCACGACGGCGTCGCCGTAGACGCGTGCACCACCTACTCGATCGGCTTTCGCGCGGCGGCCTACGAAGAGCTGGCGCAGCACTTCCTCGATGCGCTGCGCGACGCCGTCGTCCTGCCCGGCCGCTACGCCGATCCGGACCTGCGTGCTTCACGGGCGCCGGCGCGCATCGATGCCGCGATGGCGCACAGGATCGCCGCGGCGTTGGCCGGCATCCGCTGGCGCCCCCGCGACGTTGCGCGCTTCGTCGGCGCCTTCCTGTCGGAGCCCAAATCCACCGTGCAGTTCGTCCGCCCGGCGGCTCGCCTCGCGCCGGCGGCATTCGCCGCGGCCATCGGCGCCCGCGGCGTGTCACTCGACCGGCGCACGCAACTTCTTTACGATGACGCTGCGTTCTACGTGAACGGCGAGGCGCTGCCGGTGCCTCCGGCCGGCGCGGCGGCGCTTCGATTGCTGGCCAACGCGCGCGCGCTGCCGGCGGCGAAGTGCCGGACGCTGCCGGCGGCGTTGCGCACCCTCCTCCACGAATGGCATGGCCATGGATACCTCATCGTCGACACCCGAACCCGCCCAGGACCCGGCCGCGCCGCGTGAGGAGCGCCTGACGACGCACGCCGAGCAGGTCGCGGCGATCGACCTCCTCGTCTCGCTCGCGCGTGAGCGCATCTCGGTGTTCGACGGCGACCTTTCGCGCGGCGCATGGGAAACGCAATCGCGCAACGATGCGCTCGCGACGTTCCTGCGCACCGCGCCCAACGCGCGTCTCGAGATCATCGTGCACGAGACGCGCTGGATCGAGACGTCCTGCCCGCGGCTCGTCGGCCTGCTGCGCCGCTTCGGCCATGCGATGACGCTGTATCGGACGGGCTCCGGCGCGCGCGCGGCAATGGATCCGCTGGTGATCGTCGATGCGCGCCATTACCTGCACCGCTACCACGTCGACCGGTCGCGGGCGACGCTCGCGATCGACATGCCGCAGGAAGCGCGGCCGCTCGCCACGCGCTTCGAGGAGATCTGGGCGACCGGCGAGCCCGGCCTGACCGGGACGGTACTCGGGCTTTAACGCGCGCGCGGCGGCGCGGTCGTCTCCCGCACGACGAGGTCGACGGCGATCTCCTGGCAACACGTCGCGTCATCGCCGGACACGATCCGAAGCATCGCGCCCGCCGCCGCTTCGCCGAGTTCGCGCGTCGGCACCCGCAGCGTCGTCAGCGTCGGCGTGATCATCGAGGCCACCTCCAGGTCGTCGAACCCCGTCAGCGAAACTTCGGCGGGGACGGCGATGCCCGCCGCGCGGCATTCCGCGAGCGCACCGATCGCCAGCACGTCGTTGCCGCAAATGATCGCGGTGGGCCGGGGCGAAAGCGCGGCCAGCGCGCGCATGCCGTCACGCCCCGCGGCGAAGGTGTACGCGCGCTCCACGAAGCGATCGGGCGACGGCGCGAGCCCCGCCGCGGCCAGCGCGCTCACGACGCCCTCGAAGCGGCTTCGTGCGCGATCGTTGTGCGCGGTCTCACCGGCGATCATCGCGAAATCGCGGTGGCCGATGTCGAGCAGGTACCGGACCATGCGCATCGCCGCTTCGCGATTGTCGAAGCCCACGCAGGCATGCCGGCCCGAGCGGTCGAGCGCCCACGTGAGGAGGTACGGCATGGCGGCCGTCTCGAGGATATGGAACAACTCGAGGCGATGATCGAGTCCCACCAGCACGAGGCCGTCGACACCGCGCTCGATCAGCTGGCGCGCGACGTGGACCTCGGCCGTGAGATCGAATTCGTGGCAAGCGAGCAGCAGCGTGTGGCCTTGCGCGGCAAGCGCCTTCTGCAGCGCGTGCGTCGTGTTGGCGAAAATGGCGTTGTCGAGTGTCGGGATGACGGCGCCGATCGTGCGCGTGCGTCCCTGGCGAAGCGCACGGGCGGCGCCGTCGAGCACATAGCCGCGTTCGTGGGCCGCAGCGAGCACGCGCGCCAGCGTCGCCGCCCTCACCTTCGCGGGGGTCGAGAGCGCGCGCGACGCCGTTGCCGGCGAAACGCCGGCGACACGCGCGACGTCGCGTAGCGTTGCCGGCGACTTCGCTCGCGTGCGCATCGGGTCAGGGGTCGGCATTTGCGAAGGCGCAAGCTCAGGTTTTCAGTATAGATGGCGAGTGAGATCGATTGCAAGAATGGCCGGCATAACCTCGTTCCTCTGTCACGGGCTCGCCCTCCTCTCCCCCGTTTGCCTCTTGACACGATCGCGCCCTCGCGATAGTTTCGATGCAATCGATTGCATAAAACGACGAATGACGGCGACCGGGATGCGCGGAGCTCCCGCGCCGGCCGTTCGATGGAGGGCTGCGACTTGGCAACCTGGATCAAACGCGCGCAGCGGACGCCCGAAGCGGCCGCCGGGGATACGCGCGAAACCGTCGAGCGCATGCTGCGCGACATCGAGGACCGCGGCGAGCAGGCCGTGCGCGAATATGCCGAGCGCCTCGACGGCTGGACCGGCGATTTCATCGTCGGCGCCGACGCGATCGCGCGCGCCGGGGCCGGTCTCCCGCAGCGGCTGCGCGACGACCTCGCGTTCGCGCATCGCCAGGTCGACGCCTTCGCCCGGCGGCAGCGCGAAAGCCTGCTGGAGTTCGAAGCCGAGCTGCATCCGGGGCTGATCACGGGCCAGCGCCTCATCCCCGTCAACGTCGCCGGCTGTTACGTCCCGAGCGG
>JBDSLT010000036.1:0-3933 GCA_039916265.1 Casimicrobiaceae bacterium
CGCCACCGTTCTTGCGCTTCAGCCGCTCGTAGCACTCGACGCCCTTGGACGCGTTGTACTCGGTCTCGCATTCCTCCCATTGCAGTTTCACGCCGTTGATGCCGCCCGTCATGTTGGTGAGCGTCCAGTAGTCGATGGCCCCGCCGAAATAGCCGGAGCCGCCGGCGGCGTATGGTCCGACGCGATACGACAGCACCGGGATGTACTGCTCGCTCTGCGCCGCCGCGACGGTGGCAGTGCCGATGAGCACGAGCCCCAACAATGCCGATTTCATTGCTTTCATGTCACTCCTCCAAACGAACGTTGTAGTGTTGCTGCGCATCTACGTCGATGCCTGCATGACCGGATTCCAGGCGCCCTCGAATCTTACCGCTCCCCGGCCACGCAATGCCGACCGGCGGTCAGTGCGGAAACGGCCATAAGCGTAGCTTCTCCTTGGCGATCTGCCACAACCGCGCGAGCCCGTGAGGCTCGACGATCAGAAAGAAGATGATGAGACCGCCGAACACCATCAGCTCCAGGTTGGAAATCGCGCTCTCGGCGATGTGCAGGTTGAGCGTGCCGTCGAGAAAGCGCACGGTGATCGAGAGCAGCACCGGCACGAGCGTCACGAAGGCCGCGCCGAGGAACGAGCCCAGCACGCTGCCGACGCCGCCGATGATCACCATGAACAGGATGCGGAACGACAGGTCGAGGTTGAACGCCTCGGGCTCGACCGTACCGAGATACGCGTACGCGAACAACGCACCCGCGACGCCGCAGTAGAACGAGCTTACCGCGAACGCGAGGAGCTTCGCGCGCATGAGCCGGATGCCGATCACCTCGGCGGCGACGTCCATGTCGCGCACCGCCATCCACGAGCGGCCCACGTTGCCGCGCGCCATGTTCTTCGCCGCCAGCGCCATGACCGCGACGATGGAAAGCACCAGCAGATACTTCGCCACCGGCGTCGTGAACGCATAGCCGAGGATGACGATCTGGCGCGCGGTGATCACTCCCGACGGGTTGTAGTTCGTCACCCAGCCGACCTTGGTCAGGAACCACAGGATGAAGAATTGCGCGGCGAGCGTCGCCACGGCGAGATAGAAGCCGCGGATGCGAAGGCTCGGCAGCCCGAACAGCATGCCGACGAGCGCAGCGACGACGCCGCCGCCGGCGAACGCCAGCAGGATCGGCATCCCCGGAACGCGCAGCATGAAGTTGTAAGACGCGAACGCCCCCACCGCCATGAAAGCCGCCGTGCCGAGCGAAAGCTGTCCCGCGTAGCCGGTCAGGATGTTGAGCCCCAGCGTGGCCAGCGACAGGATCAGGAACGGGATGAGGATGCCGGTAAAGACGTACGGCGTGGCGACCAGCGGAACGACGATAAAGGCGGCGACGAGGAACAGCGCGACCGCGATACGATCCTGCCGGATCGGAAAGATCGCGGCATCCGCCTCGTACGACGTCTTGAACTGCCCGGCTTCGCGGTAGAGCATTTAAGTAGGGTCAGAGACGACTTATTTGGATGGGCATCGGTTCGGCCAGGAACAGGGGAAATAAGTCGTCTCTGACCCTACTTAAATGCGGCGGATGATTTTTTCGCCGAACAGGCCCTCGGGCCGGATCAGCAGGAACGCGAGCGCCAGCACGTACGGGAACCAGCCTTCGATGCCGCCGCCCACAAAGGGGCCGAGGTAGACCTCGGCGAGTTTTTCGGACGCACCGATGATGAGGCCGCCGACGATCGCGCCGGGAATCGAATCGAAGCCGCCGAGGATCAGCACCGGCAACGCCTTCAGCGCCACGAAGGTCAGCGCGAACTGGACGCCGTTGCGCGCACCCCACAGCAGCCCCGCGACCAGCGCCACCGCGCCGGCGACGCCCCAGACGATCGCCCAGATCTGCTGCAGCGGAATGCCGACCGCCAGCGCTGCCTGGTGATCGTCCGCGACCGCGCGCAGCGCCCGCCCGATCCGCGTGCGGTTGAAGAACAGCGCGAGCAGCGTCACCAGCACCGCCGCGACGCCCGCCGCCACGAGGTCGAACTTCGAGATGAACATGCCCCAGTTGTCGGCGAGCCAGCCGATCGGCGCGTCCTGCAGACCGAGCTCGAGTCCGCGCACGTTGGCGCCCCAGGTGATCTGCGCCAGTCCCTCGATGAAGAAGGTAAGGCCGATCGTCGCCATGAACAGCGTGATCTGCGGCTGGTTCACCAGCGGGCGCAGCACGAAGCGCTCGGTCAGCAGGCCGAGGACGATCATCACGACGAGCGCCGCCGGCGCGGCGAGCCAGGGGGGCAGCCCCACCTCGAGCAATCCCACGTAGTTGAGCGCCGCGAAGAACACCATCGCGCCCTGCGCGAAGTTGAACACCCCAGACGCCTTGTAGATCAGCACGAAGCCGAGCGCGACCAGCGAGTACATCACGCCCGACAGGAGGCCGCCGATCAGGACTTCGAAGAAAAAGGACATGCGCCTCGCTCCGCGTCAGTGCGCCACGCCGAGATAGGCGTCGATCACCGCCTGGTTGCCGCGGATCTCGTCGGGTGTGCCGTCGCCGATCTTGCGGCCGTAGTCGAGCACGACCACGCGATCGGAGATATCCATCACCACGCCCATGTCGTGCTCGATCAGCACGATCGTCGTGCCGTACTGCTCGTTGACGTCGAGCACGAAGCGGCACATGTCCTGCTTCTCCTCGACGTTCATGCCCGCCATCGGCTCGTCGAGCAGCAGCAGCAGCGGCTCGGCCGCCAGCGCGCGCGCGAGCTCGACACGCTTCTGCAGGCCGTACGGCAGGCGCCCCACCGGCGTCTTGCGGATGTGCTGGATCTCGAGGAAGTCGATCACCTCCTCGACCTTGCGCCGATTGGCGAGCTCCTCGCGCCGCGCGCGGCCGATCCAGATCGCCTGCTCGATGAAGCTGGCCTTCATCTTGAGATTGCGTCCGGTCATGATGTTGTCGAGCACGCTCATGCCGCGGAACAGCGCGATGTTCTGGAACGTCCGCGCGATCCCCTGCGCGGCCGCCTCGTGCGTGTCCATGTCGCGGCGCGGCTTGCCGCGGAAGGTGATCGTCCCCTGCTGCGGATGGTAGACGCCGTTGATGACGTTCAGCATCGAGCTCTTGCCCGCGCCGTTGGGACCGATGATCGCGCGCACCTCGTGCTCGCGCACGTCGAAGCTGATGTCGGTCAGCGCCTTGACCCCGCCGAACGCGAGCGAGATGTTGTCGAGCTTCAGCACGACCTCGCCGATGCTCCGCGTCGAATCGCTCATGCCGCGCGCGCTCCCTGCGCGGGAAGCGTGACTGCGTCGGCGATCACGAGATCCGCGGCGACGAGGCCCGAGCGGCCGTCCTCGAACTTGACCTGCGTCTCGATGTGCTCGACGGTCTTCCCCGCGTAGAGCGCGTCGATCAGCACCGCGTATTTCTCGGCGACGAAGCCGCGGCGCACCTTGCGCGTGCGCGTGAGTTCATCGTCGTCGGGGTCGAGCTCCTTGTGCAGCACGAGGAAGCGATGGATCTGCGAGGACGCGAGGTCGCCTTCGGTCGCGAGCTCGGCGTTCACCTTCTCGACGCATTCGCGGATCAGCGCGTACACCTCGGGCTTGGCGGCCAGGTCCGTATAGCCCGAGTACGCCAGCCCGCGCCGCTCGGCCCAGTTGCCGACCGATCCGACGTCGATGTTGACGAACGCGCACACCTTGTCGCGATCGGCGCCGAACGCCACCGCCTCCTTGATATGGGGAAAGAACTTGAGCTTGTTCTCGATGTAGTTGGGCGCGAACATCGCGCCGCCCGACATCCGGCCGACGTCTTTGGCGCGGTCGATGATCTTGAGGTGCCCCGCCGCGTCGATCACGCCGGCGTCGCCGGTGCGAAAATAGCCGTCGCCGTCGATCGCCTCGGCGGTGGCGTCCGGACGCTTGTAGTACTCCTTCAGCAGCA
>JBDSLT010000037.1:0-8311 GCA_039916265.1 Casimicrobiaceae bacterium
ACGGGCATCTCGGAGTCGACCAGCGCCAAGGGCCCGTGCTTCAGCTCGCCCGCCGGATACGCCTCGGCGTGGATGTAGGAAATTTCCTTGAGCTTGAGCGCGCCTTCCAGCGCGATCGGGTAGTGCAGCCCGCGACCCAGGAACAGCGCGTGCTGCTTGCGCGCAAAGGCCTGCGCCCACGCAATCATGTGCGGCTCCAGCGCCAGCGCGCCATGCACGGCCGCCGGAAGATGGCGCAGTGCCTTGAGATGCGCCGCCTCGTCGCCCGCCGACAGCAGCCCGCGCTGCTTGGCCAGCGTGAGCGCAAGCAGGAAATGCGCAACGAGCTGCGTGGTGAACGCCTTGGTCGACGCGACGCCGACCTCGGTGCCCGCGCGCGTCAGGAACGTGAGCTCAGTCTGGCGCACCATCGAGCTCGTCGCGACGTTGCAGATCGTCAGCGTGTGCTTGTGGCCGAGCGCCTTCGCGTGCTTGAGCGCCGCCAGCGTGTCGGCGGTCTCGCCCGACTGCGACACGACGACGACCAGCGCGTTCTCGCGCGGCACGCTGTCGCGGTAGCGGTACTCGCTCGCGATCTCGACGGTGCACGGCAGCTTCGCCAGCGTCTCGATCCACTGCTTGGCGACGAGGCTTGAGTAGTAGCTGGTGCCGCAGGCCAGCACGAGCACGGAATCGACCTGCGGCAGGATGTCCGCCGCCTTCGCGCCGAACAGGGACGGTTCGATCGACTCGACGGCGTCGAGCGTGTCGGCGATCGCGCGCGGCTGCTCGAAGATCTCCTTCTGCATGAAGTGGCGGTAGGGCCCGAGCTCGACCGCGTCGCCGCTCCCCTGCACCTCGACGACGCTGCGCTCGGCGCGGTGGCCGGCGGCGTCGTAGATGGCATAGGACTCGCGCCGTACGTCGGCGACGTCGCCCTCTTCGAGATAGGCGACACGGCGCGTCACCGTCAGCAACGCGGACGCGTCGGACGCGACGAAATGGTCGTCCGCGCCGATCCCGACGACCATCGGGCTGCCCTGCCGCGCGCCGATGACCCGGCCTGGCTCGCGCATCGAGATGACCGCGATCGCGTAGGCGCCGTGAAACTCCGCCACGGCGAGCTGCACGGCGGCCAGCAGATCGCCCTTGCCGGCGCCGTGCCAGTGCTGGTGGACCAGGTGCGCGATGACCTCGGAGTCGGTCTGCGTGCGGAAGTGGTAGCCCTGCATCATCAGACGGTCGCGCAGCGTCTCGTAGTTCTCGATGATGCCGTTGTGGACGACGGCGACCTCGCCATCGGACAGGTGCGGATGCGCGTTGTCGGACGTGGGCGCGCCATGCGTCGCCCAGCGGGTGTGCGAAATGCCGGTCATCGCGGTCAGATGCCGCGAATCCGCCTGCGCGGCCAGGTCTGCGACGCGCGCCGTCGACACCAGCCGTTCGAGATGCGGCGTCGCGCCGCCGTTGATCACCGCGATGCCGGTCGAATCGTAGCCACGGTATTCGAGGCGGCGGATGCCCTCGATCAGGATCGGGACGACGTTGCGCGCGCTTGCCGCGCCTACGATGCCGCACATGGTTCACTCCTTGAAAGGGCTCGGGTCACTTCACGTCCTTGGCTTTTTTGACCGGGCGTTGCCACCCCGGCAGCGACACCTGCCGCGCGCGGGCGAGCGTCAGCGTGCCGCCGGGCGCCTCGTTGACAATGGTGCTGCCGCCGCCGATGGTCGCGCCGGCGCCGACGGTGATCGGCGCGACCAGCACGCAGTTCGACCCGATGTGCACGTGGTCGCCGATGACCGTGCGATGCTTGTTGGCGCCGTCGTAATTGGCGGTGATCGACCCGGCGCCGTAATTGACCCCGCGGCCCACGACGGCGTCGCCGATGTACGCGAGGTGGTTCGCCTTCGCACCCTGGCCGATCGTGCTCGCCTTGATCTCAACGAAGTTGCCGACGTGGACGTCGTCGGCGAGCTCTGCGCCGGGCCGCAGCCGCGAATAGGGCCCGATGCGGCAGTGCGCGCCGACGGCGGCGTCCTCGAGATGCGAAAACGGCAGGATCGCCGTCGCCGCGCCGATCGTCACGTCGCGCAACACGCAGTGCGCGCCGATCTCGACGTCATCGCCCAGCCGCACGTCGCCCTCGAACACGCAGCCGACGTCGATGCGCACGTCGCGCCCGCAGCTAAGCGTCCCGCGCAGGTCGAAGCGCGCCGGATCGGCGATCCACGTCCCGGCTTCCAGCAGCGCGTGCGCGCGCCGCGCCTGCAACAGGCGCTCGGCGTACGCAAGCTGCGCCCGGTCGTTGACGCCGCGCACTTCGCGCTCGTCGGGCGCCACGTGCGCGCTGACCGGCACGCCTTGCGCGACGGCCATCGCGACGATGTCGGTGAGGTAGAACTCGCCCTGCGCGTTCTGCGGCGTCAGTTGCGCCACCCAGCCGGCGAGCAGGGCAGTGGGCGCCGCGATGAAGCCGGTGTTGATCTCGTCGATCGCGCGCTCGGCCGCGGACGCGTCGCGTTCCTCGACGATGCGCCGCACGCCACCCGCCGCATCGCGGACGACGCGCCCGAGCCCCGTGGGCGAAGCGACGCGCGCCGTCAGCAGGCCGACTGCGCCTTGGCGCGCATGCTCGACGATCGCCGCCAGCCCCGCGGCGGGAACGAGCGGCACGTCGGCGAGGCCGATCAGCGTGACGCCGTCCCGCGGCAGCGCCGCGAGCGCCACGCGCGTCGCATCGCCGGTGCCGCGTGGCGGATCCTGCAGGACGAAGCGCAGGTCGGGCGCCGTCAGCGCGGGCTCGACCGCGTCCGCGCCGTGACCGACGACGACAACGATCGCCCGCGGCGACAGCGCGCGCGTGGCGTCGATGACGTGACTCGCCAGCGGCCGCCCGGCCAGCGGATGCAGGACCTTGGGCTGCGCGGAGTGCATGCGCTTGCCTTGCCCTGCGGCTAGGATCGCAACGTTGAGCGGAATGGTCACAATGGAGCGGCGTGAGACGAGGATTTTACGCCAAGCAATATCCGCGCCGCATTGCCGCAGCCGTGCCAAGGCGCAACGGTAATGCTAGAGTCTCACCGACCGCGGAAGGACGCCCGAGAGACCGGTCCCCGGTCCGAGACGCGCCCCGCGCCGACAAAACCGCTGGAGGAGACCCTGATGACGACCCGATTCGCCGCGCTCACCGCGTGCCTTGCCGCGCTGTTGGCGTCCGCCGCCCCCGCGTTCGCCGCCGACGCCTGCACGAATCGCGGCGAGCTCGACACGATGTACTGCGACGCCAACAAGGACCTGGTCGCCGACGTCCCGACCGACACGAAGAAATGGAAGAACCCGTCGACGATCGTCTTCACCTACACGCCGGTCGAGGATCCCGCCGTCTACGAGAACATCTTCAAGCCGTTCACCACGTATCTTTCGAAGTGCCTGGACAAGCGCGTGGTGTTCTACCAGGTGCAGTCGAACGCCGCCGAGATCGAGGCGATGCGCTCAGGGCGCCTGCACGTCGCGGGCTTCTCCACCGGGCCGACCGCGTTCGCGGTCAACCTCGCGGGGGCGATCCCGTTCGCGGTGAAAGGCGATTCGAAGGCGTTCCAGGGCTACAACCTCGTCGTCATCGTCAAGGCGAGCTCGCCTTACCAGAAGCTCTCCGACCTCAAGGGCAAGAAGGTCGCGCACACGTCGCCGTCGTCGAACTCGGGCAATCTCGCCCCGCTGGCGCTGTTCCCCAAGGAAGGCCTCACGCCCGACAAGGACTACAAGATCATTTTCTCCGGCAAGCACGACCAGTCGGTGATGGGGGTGAACTCGGGCGACTACGACGCGGGCGCCGTCGCGTCCGACGTGTTTCACCGGATGGCCGAGCGCGGCCAGGTGAAGGAAGCCGATTTCCGCATCATCTATCGCAGCCAGAAGTTCCCGACGTCGTCGTTCGCCTACGCGCACGATCTCGATCCGAAGCTCGCCGACAAGCTGCTGTCGTGCTTCTACGATTACCGTTTCCCGCCGGAAATGGTGAAGGCCTTCGACGGCGCCGATCGCTTCTTCCCGGTCAATTACAAGACGACGTGGGAGCCGGTGCGCGCGGTCGCCGCGGGCTCGGGCGGCAGCTTCGACAAGGCCACGTACGAAAAGGAGACGGCGAAGGAAAAGGCCGAAGCCGAAGCGAAGGCCAAGGCGAAGAAAGGCTGAGGCGCCCGGCGGATCTCCCGCCCCGCGCTCTGCCCGGCGGTCGCGGGCAACGCGCTCGACACGCAAGCGCCATGCGCATAAACTATGCGCATGGCCCGCAAGGCGACCAATCTGTCCGCTGACGCCGAGTTGCTGCGCGAGGCGAAGGCGCTCGACCTCAGCCTGTCGCGCGTGTTCGACAGCGCGTTGCGCGACGCCGTGGCGGAAGCCCGCCGCGCGCGCTGGCTGGCAGAGAACCGCGACGCGCTCGACGCCTACAACCGGCACATCGAGCGTGACGGCGTCTTCAGCGACGGCGTCCGGGGCTTCTGATGGCGCAGTTCGACGTCTACCGCAACGCCAATGCGGCGCAGGCGAAGCGGATCCCCTTCGTCGTCGACGTTCAGTCCGATCTGCTCGACCACCTCGCCACCCGCGTCGTCGTTCCCCTCGCGGACCCGAAGGTGCTGGACGGCAAGCCGGCGAAGATCCTGAATCCCGCGTTTGCGGTCGAGGGGCGCAAGGTCGTGATGCTCACGCCCGAACTGGCGGGCATCCCCAGGAAGGCGCTCGGACTGAAGGTGGCTGCGCTCCATGACAAGCGCGCCGAAATCGTTGCGGCACTCGACGTGATTTTCTCGGGTGTCTGACCGGATGCCACGGCGTTCGTCCCTCGACGCGCCTGCGCAACGGTCGCGATGCTGACGCTGCGCCGCCTGTCGAAGTCCTACGTGCCCGGCAAGCCGGTGCTCGTCGACATCGACCTCGACGTCGCCGCGCGGGGCATCACCGCGATCATCGGTCCGTCGGGCACCGGCAAGAGCACGCTGATCCGCTGCGTCAACCGCCTCGTCGAGCCGACCGCGGGCGAGATCCTGTTCGACGGCGCCGACCTGGCGAAGCTGCACGGTGCGGCGCTGCGCCACGCGCGGCGCCACATCGGCATGGTGTTCCAGGAGTACAACCTGGTCGAGCGCCTGTCGGTGATGGAGAACCTGCTCACCGGCCGGCTCGGCTACATCGGCGCCTGGAAGGCGTGGCGGCGCAAGTTCGCCCCCGGCGACATCGCCCGCGCCTTCGAGCTGCTCGACGTCGTCGGCTTGTCGGGCTTCGCGCATCGTCGCGCCGACGCGCTCTCGGGCGGGCAGCGGCAGCGCGTCGGCATCGCGCGCGCGGTGATGCAGGAGCCGAAGCTCCTGCTCGCCGACGAGCCGACGTCGTCGCTCGACCCGAAAACGTCGGTCGAGATCATGGAACTGCTCGCCGGCGTCGCCCGTTCGCGCGAGATCCCGGTGCTGATCAACATGCATGCGGTCGTGCTCGCGAAACGCTTCGCCGATCGCATCGTCGGCATGTCCGGCGGGCGCATCGTCTTCGACGGGCCGCCGGCGCAACTCGACGACGACATCCTGAAGCAGATCTACGGCGGCGAAGGCTGGCTCGATGAGTGACGCGAGCGTCGCCGCCGATCCGTTTCCGCGCAGCGTGTGGCCACGCGTCGCCGTGGTCGCGCTCGCCGCCTACGTCGTCTACGCCTGCGCGCAGATGGACATCTCGTGGGCGCGCGTCGAGACCGGCCTCGGCAATGCGTCGCATTTTTTCAGCCGGCTGTTCCCGCCGAACTTCGAGCGCTGGGAACTGCTGGTCAAGGGACTCGGCGAGAGCCTGCAGATCGCCGTGCTCGCCTCCACGCTGGGCATCCTGCTGGCGCTGCCGCTCGGGCTCCTGGGCGCGCGCAACATGATGCCCGCGTGGGTGAGCTGGCCGGCGCGCTCGATCGTCGTCGTCGCGCGCTCGCTGCATCCGGTCATCGTCGCGATCCTGTTCGTGAAGGCCGTGGGCTTCGGCGCGCTCGCGGGCATTCTTGCGCTGACCGTCGCGTCGATCGGCTTCATCGGCAAGCTCTTCACCGAGGCGATCGAGGAGATTTCGCTGAAGCAGGTCGAGGCGGTGCGCGCCACCGGTGCGTCGTTCTTCGCGGTGCTGGCGTACGGCGTGCTGCCGCAGGTGTTCTCGCGCTTCATCGGCTTCGCGACCTACCAGCTCGATTCGAACCTGCGCAACTCGACGATGGTCGGCATCGTCGGCGCGGGCGGAATCGGCGGCACGCTGTTCTCGGCGTTCCAGCGCTTCGACTACGACTTCGTTTGCGCGATCCTCATCGCCATCATCTCGCTCATCATGCTGGGCGAGGTGCTCGCCACCGCCGTGCGAAGGATCTTCATCGGCGGCGCGACGCTCGCCGACCTGTTCCGCGGCGACGGCGCCACCAGCCGCGACCGGCTGGTCGAGGACGACTGATAAGTAGGGTCAGACACCACTTATCCCTGCCGAAAATGGTGTCTGACCCTATTTCCTTGCGATGACGACGGCAACGGCCACGCTGCCTGCGCACGAGCGCGTCTGGCGCCGCTTCACACCCGGCCAGCGGCTGGCGCGCTTCGTCGTCTACCTGATCATGGTGGCGGCGATCGTCACCGCGGTGCAGACGATCGAGATCATTCCGGAATTCCTCGTCGACGCGCCCGAGCAGGTCGCCGACCTGCTGCGGCGGATGTGGCCGGTCGATTGGGAGGCGTATCCGATCGACGTCCATGCGGCAATGGTCGAGACGCTCCACATCGCGTCGCTCGGCACGCTGCTGGCGCTGGTCATGGCGCTGCCGGTGGGCGTGCTCGCTGCGCACAACCTCGTGCGCTCGACGTCGCTCAACCTCCTCGCCAAGCTGATCCTCGTGTCGTCGCGCTCGGTCAACTCGCTCGTGTGGGCGCTGTTGTTCGTCGGCATCTTCGGACCCGGCGCGCTCGCCGGCACGCTGGCGATCGCCTTTCGCTCGATCGGCTTCGTCGGCAAGCTCGTGGGCGAAGCGCTGGAGGAGGCGCAGCCGGGGCCGATCGAGGCGCTCACCGCTTCCGGCGCGCCGTGGCGCTCGGTCCTGCTGTTCGGCTACTGGCCGCAGGTGAAGCCAGCGTTCTGGTCGATCGCGCTGTTCCGCTGGGACATCAACGTGCGCGAATCGGCAGTACTGGGACTGGTCGGCGCCGGCGGCATCGGCATGGCGCTCGACGCCGCGCTCAACCTGTTCCAGTGGGACAAGGTCGCGCTGATCCTGATCGCGATCCTCGCCGTGGTCATCGTCGCCGAGCTCGCCGTCACACAGATCCGCAAGCGCGTGCTGTGAGACGCGATCCGCGGCCGCGGGTCGCCACGCGTCACAGGTAGAATCGCGGCCCATGACAACGATCACCGTCTTCAATCAGAAGGGCGGCGTCGGCAAGACGACGACGGCACTGAACCTGCTCGCGGCGATCGCGCAGCGCGGCTACCGGCCGAGCGGCATCGACCTCGATCCGCAGGGCCATCTGTCCGGCATTTTCGGCGTCAAGGCGACGCTTGCGGACGAGTCGGTCTACAGCTTCTTTTCGCGCCAGCGGCCGCTGCCCGACATCGCGTGCATTTCCAAGAGCGGCGTCGTGATCGTGCCGTCGCACCTCGAACTCGCCAAGCTCGACGCACAGCTCGGCAAGAGCATCAACGTGCTGACGCGGCTGCGCGCGGCGCTGCAGGCGCCGGATGCGCTGCCGGGCCCGATCGTCATCGACTGCTGCCCGCTGCTGAACGTGCTGTCGCTCAACGCGGTGTTCGCCGCGGACCTCGTGATCATCCCGGTGTCGGCCGACTACCTGTCGCTGAAAAGCGCCGGCCAGGTCGAGCGCGCGCTCAACGCGCTGGAGCCGGTGTTCAAGCGGCGGCTGCCGCGGCGTTACCTGCTCACCCGCTTCGATTCGCGCCGCAAGATGGGCACCGTGGTGCTGGAGAAGATGAACGAGCTGCTGCGTCCGGAGGAGATCTTCTCGACGCGGATCCGCGAGGCGGTGCGGCTGGCCGAGAGCCCCGCGCTCGGCCTCGACATATTCCGCCACGCGCCCGACAGCCGCGGCGCACGCGACTATGCGTCGCTGACCGACGAGCTGGTGTCGACCGGCGTGCTGCATTGACGGGAGCGGCGGCGCGCCGCGGGCATGTGCGCCCGATGAACGCCGATCCCGGTCTTGCCGAGATGCTGCGCGCACTGCGGCGCATGGGGTTGGTGGGCGCTCACCAATCGGTGCCGCTGGTGCCGCTTGCCGGCGGCGTGTCGTCGGATATCTACCGT
>JBDSLT010000038.1:0-6459 GCA_039916265.1 Casimicrobiaceae bacterium
CGCCCGCGCGACCTGCCGATCCGTGAAGGCGACGTGTTCCTGCTGCCGCCGCACGTGCGGCATTCGCCGCAGCGTCCGGTGCCGGCGAGCATCGGGCTCGTGATCGAGTACCGGCGCCCGCCGGGGCTCGTCGATGCCTTCGAGTGGTACTGCCTCGAATGTCACGCGCGCGTGCACCGCGTCGAGGTGCAGCTCCAGAGCATCGTGCGCGACCTGCCGCCGCTGTTCGCGCGGTTCTACGGCGATGCGGCGCTGCGCAGGTGTCCGTCCTGCGGCGTCGTGCATCCGGGCCAAGCCGCTGTCGCAGTGACAACCTGATGCGACGCATCGACATTCACGCCCACCTTTTCCCGCGCATCGCGCGCGAGGACGCGGGTGCCGCCGACGCGCGTGCGCCGTGGCTCGCCGACCATGGCGACGGCTCCGGCCACATCATGATCGGCGACGAGCGTTTTCGTCCCGTGAGCGCGACGCTGTGGGACCCGCGGGCGCGGCTCGCATGGATGGACGAGGCGGGCGTCGACGTGCAGTTCGTCTGCGCGACCCCGGTCATGTTCGGCTACGCGTGGGACGCCGCGCGCGCCTCGGCATGGGCCGCGCGCATGAACGACCTCGCGCTGGCGTTCTGCGCGGCGGATCCGCGCCGACTCAAGGCGCTCGCGCAGGTGCCGCTGCAGGATGTCGACGCGGCGTGCCGCGAAGCGACGCGCGCGCGCGCCGCCGGCCACGTCGGCGTTCAGATCGGCAACCACGTCGGCGCCAAGGGACTCGACGATCCGGGAATCCTCGATTTCCTGCGTCACTGCGCGCGCGAGCGGATGCCGGTGCTCGTCCATCCGTGGGACATGATGGGCAGCGAACGGATGAAAAAGTGGATGCTCCCGTGGCTCGTCGCGATGCCCGCGGAGACGCAGCTCGGCATGCTGTCGCTGATCCTGTCGGGCGCGTTCGAGCGGCTGCCGCGCGACCTCGCGCTCGTGTTCGCGCACGGTGGAGGCAGCTTCGCCTGGTTGCTCGGCCGCGTCGACAACGCGTGGCGGCGGCGCGACGTCGTGCGCGCCGATTGCCCGCAGCCACCGTCGTCGTATTGCGACCGCTTTTACGTCGACTCCGCGGTCTTCGACGTTCCCGCGCTGCGCCTGCTGGTCGATCGCATGGGTACGCAACGCGTGCTGCTCGGCACCGACGCGCCGTTCCCGCTCGGCGAGGAGCAGCCGGGCGAGCTCGTCGACGCGGCATACGGCAACGATCCGGCGACGCGCGAGAACATCCTGTCCGCCAACGCCGTGCGCGTCTTCGGCCTCGCCTGACGCGAGCGCAGGCGGGCGCGAGCGGCATGCCTTTCGTGCACGTGGGCGGCCACCGCCTCGAATACGAGCGCATCGACGCGGGCGGGGGCGGGCGATCGACGCTCGTGCTGCTGCACGAGGGCCTGGGCTCGATTTCGATGTGGCGCGACTTTCCCCGTCATCTCGCGCACGCTGCGTCGAGCCCCGTGGTCGTCTATTCCCGTCATGGACACGGCAACTCGGACCCGCTCACCGCGCCGCGAACCGTGCGCTACCTGCACGACGAGGCCGATGTCGCGTTGCCGGCGTTCCTCGATGCACTGGCGATCGATTGCCCGATCCTCGTCGGCCACAGCGACGGCGGCTCGATCGCGCTGCTCCACGCGGCGTCGGGCGCGCGGGACGTCGCCGGCGTCGTCGCGCTGGCGCCGCACGTGCGGGTCGAGGACATCTCGGTGGCGAGCATCGCCGCGGCGCGCGACGCCTACGCTGTGACGACGCTGCGCGAAAAGCTCGCGCGCCACCACGCCGACGGCGACGGCGTGTTCTGGCGCTGGAACGACATCTGGCTGTCCCCCGAATTTCGCGCGTGGAACATCGAGGACTGTCTGCCGCGCATCGCGTGCCCGATCCTCGCGATACAAGGCGAAGACGACGAGTACGGCACGATGGACCAGCTTGCGCGCATCGCGCGCGGCGCGCGCGACGTCGAGATTGTCGCACTGGCCGATTGCCGGCACGCGCTGCACCGCGACCAGCCGGACGCGCTCGTCGAGGCGATCGCGCGCTTCGTCGGCCGCGTGAGCGCTGCGTGATGCGCCGCGTGATGCGCCGCTGACCCACCCGCACACGCCGCCGCCGGTCTCGAAGCTCAACCAGTACTACGGCGGCAGCCACATCCTGCGCAATGTCGAATTCGACGTGCCGGCCGGCAAGTGCACGACGCTGCTCAAATGCCTGATGGGGCTGCTGCCGATCCGCCCGGGCGACGTCAGGCTGCTCGACCGGAGCATCGCGTCGATGCCGCCGTACGCGCGCGCGGCGCTGGGGCTCGGCTACGTGCCGCAGGGGCGCGAGATCTTTCCGCGTCTGACCGTCCGCGAGAACCTGCAGATGGGTCTCGCCACGCAGAAGCGGGGTGCTGGCGTGCCGGGATCATTTTCGAGATGTTTCCGGTGCTCAAGGACATGCTGAACCGCCGCGGCGGCGATCTGTCGGGCGGCCAGCAGCAGCAGCTCGCGATCGGCCGCGCGCTCGCGCTGCGACCGAAGCTCCTCATCCTCGACGAGCCGACGGAGGGCATCCAGCCGTCGATCATCAAGGACATCGAGCGCGCGATCCCGCAAGCTCACCGGCAGCGGCGAGATGGCCATCCTGCTGGTCGAGCAGTATTACGATTTTGCGAAGTCGCTCGCCGACCGCTACGTCGTCCTGTCGCGCGGCGAGCGTCGCGTTCATTTCGGCGCGTGCGTACGAGCGCTCGACGTTCGCCGCCGCGCCTTCCGCGTCGCCGGTCGGCCCGTCGAGCATGCCGACGAGATAGTGACTGAGGTGCGATGATTCCGCGCGAGCGGATACGCCTTCGCGATGCGCACGCGCGACATCGCGCTGTCCCTCGACCGCGGCAATGCATCCGTCGATGAAGGGCTGGTACGCGCTGTTGAGCGCCGGCGGCATCGCCCGCGAATAGCGGCACGCCGCCACGCCGTCGCGCTTGTAGATTGCCGCCATGAATCGCATGAGCCCGGCATAAATGTGCGCCGGCTCGCGTGCCAGCATCCTGTCGAAGACTTCGATGGCACGTCGAAATCGCGCGACCAAAGGCGCAGGATCGCTCGTTGGCGGTCCGAGTCCAGCGACCGATCGAGCGTTTCCACTGGCAGCAGGATGCTGCCTGCCTCGTCGAAGCGCCGCCGCAGCGTGAGGTTGCCCGCAAGCTGGTGACGCGGGGCCGCGGCCGACGGGTTCGCAGTCACGGTGGCGCGCATGCGCTGGCCGATGCGGTCCCAGTCGCCGTCGGTGCGCCCGAGCAGGTTCCCGAGCATCGCGTGGGACACGAGACGCTGACCCTCGCCGGCGCCCGCCGCGGCGATGGCAGACCTTGCAAGCCTCCGATGTCGAATGATGACGGAAAATGCGGGAGGGAGCGTCGACACGAAACGGTGCTGCGCAACCCGTGACGACCGTCTATATGCGTTCCGCGGGGGCGAAGACGCCTGCCTTGGTCGCGATCGTCTTGACCTCGGCGATCGAGAGCACCAATTGCGCATCCACTTCGCGCAACGTATGCATCACGTCGCCGGGCACGTCCGCGCCGTCGCTCAGGTGCTTCGCCATGTCCCAGCGCATTGCGACCAGACGGTCGAGCAACTCTGAAACCACCTCCCCGTGTACCGCTGGCGGGAGGTTGAACAAGGGGGCGGGAAACATTGCTATTGCTGTCGCATCGTTGTGCCGTCAAGGGTGCGTTACACAGCGACGCCGAGAGCGATGCCAACGCGGTGCGCTAGCGCACTCTCGCCCTGACGCGGTGGCTCGACGCGCGCGAGACCGCGGTGGCGTCGCCAAAAACGCTTGAAATGGGTGGGCCCGCCTGGGATCGAACCAGGGACCAAACGATTATGAGTCGTCTGCTCTGACCGACTGAGCTACGGGCCCGCGCAGCGCACGCGCCCGTCACGCACGCCGCGGCTGCGGCAGCAACGGGCCGCATCCTCGCAGCCGGGGAATTATAGCCGAGCGAATGCGCCGGACCGCGCGCCCGCGCGGCTAGAATCTCGCATGCATCATTATCTGCGCCCGCTGCTGGCACCACGTTCGGTCGCGCTGGTGGGAGCCTCCGAGCGTCCCGGATCCCTCGGACGGATCGTGTTCGAGAACCTCATCGCCGGCGCGTTCGAGGGCTCCGTTTATCCGGTCAATCCCAACCACGCGCGCGTGCTGACGCATCGCGCCTGCCGCTCGCTCGCCGCGATCGGCGAGGCGATCGATCTGGCGATCATCGCAACACCCGCGGCCGCGGTGCCGACCATCCTCGCGCAGGTCACGAAGGGCCAGCTGAAGGCTGCCGTGTTGATGAGCGCGCCCACGGCGGTCGACAATGCTGCGGCGGCCGCGTGGGCGCGCACGGTGTCGACGCACGCCCGTCGCGCGGGCGTGCGCCTCGTCGGGCCGGGCGCCCTCGGGGTGATCCGGACGGACATCGGCTTGAACGCGACGTTCTGCGCTCCGACTGCGCTACGCGGGCGCCTCGCGCTCGTCGCGCAGTCGGGGGCCGTCAGCGCGGCGCTGCTCGACTTTGCGTCGCCGCTGCGCATCGGCTTCTCCACGGTGATTACGCTGGGCGGCGGCATCGACGTGGGCTTCGGCGAGCTGCTGGACGCGCTCGTCCTCGACGCGGCAACCGACGGCATCCTGCTCTACGTGGAGGAAATCGGCGACGCGCGGGCCTTCCTCTCCGCGTTGCGCGCCGCCGCCCGCACCAAGCCTGTCGTCGTCCTCAAGGCGGGCCGCTCGCTCGAGAAGCGCCGCGTTCCGTCCCGCGACGCCGTGTTCGACGCCGCGCTGATGCGCGCAGGCGCGGTGCGCGTACAGACTTACGCGCAGCTTTTCGCCGCGGCGCGCATCCTGGCGCTCGGTCGCATTCCGCAGGGCGAACGGCTCGGCATCGTATCGAACGGCCGCGGTCCGGCGGTGCTCGCCGCCGACGAGGCACAGTTGCGCCGAGTGATCGTGGCAACGCTTGCGCCACAGACCGCGGCGGCACTCGACGGCGTGCTCCCGCCCGCCAGCGTGCGCGCCAACCCGGTCGACGTGCAGGGCAGCGCCAAGCCCGATACCTTCGCCGCCGCAGTTCGGGTGACGCTCGCCGATCCGGGCGTCGATGCCGTCGTCGCGTTGCATGTTGCTCGTCCGGCGATCGGCGCGGCCGATTCGGCCCGTGCCGTAGCGGCGGTCGCACGAGAGTCGAAGAAGCCGGTGCTCGGCGCCTGGCTCGGGGCGGTCAACCGCCAGGAAGTCGACGACGCGCTGGGCGCCGGCGGCATCGCCAACTTCTACACGCCGGAAAACGCGGTCGACGCCTTCTCGTTCCTGGCCGCCTATCGGCGCAACCAGGCGTGGCTGCTCGAAGTGCCGCCGCCGCAGCCGGCCCCGGACCCTCCGGACCTGGAAGTCGCCGAGCGTATCCGTCTCACGGCGGAGCGCAGCCAGCGCAGACGGCTCGATGCGGGCGAGCTGATGGCGCTGCTTGCGGCGTTTCGCATCGGCGTTCCGCCGCACGCGGTCGTCGAGACGCTGGCCGAAGCGGAAGCCGCAGCGCGCCGCCTGCGCTTCCCCGTCCGGCTCGTGCTGGAGTCCGACAATCTTGTTGCGGGCGCGACACGCGATGCGCGAACGCGCGCATCGCTCGCGCGCGCGTGGGGCGACCTGCACGCAGCGCGCCGCAGCGATGCGCGAGGGCGCCTCACCGGACGCGTCATCGTGCAGCGCCTCGCGGCGACATCCGGCGGTGCGGCCGTCGCGGTCGGCGTCGCCACCGATCCGTCGTTCGGCCCGGTGATCGCGCTCGGCCCGAACGACGCGACGCGGCCCCCCCCCGGCGTCATGCTTCCCCCGCTCAATCGGCGCCTCGCGCTCGATCTCGTGGCGCAGGCGTTTGCCACGACCGGCCGCGGGGCGCCCGACGCGCCGGCCGAGGCCAAGCGCGAAGCGCTCGCGCTGCTCATCACGCAGGTGTCCACGCTGGTCTGCGCGCTGCCGTGGCTGCGTACCCTCGACCTGTGTCCGGTCGTCGTCGTCGACGGACGCGCGATGGCGCTCGGCGCGCGCGCGGTGATCGACGCGCGGCGCAAGCCGCAGCCCGGCTACCGGCACATGGCGATCCATCCGTATCCGGTGGAACTCGTCGCCGACGTCGTGCTGAAGGACGGCAGCACGCTGACGATGCGCCCGATCCGCCCCGAGGACGCCGACCTGGAGCGAGCCTTCGTGCACGGGCTGTCCGACCAGTCGCGCTTCTTCCGCTTCTTCTATCAACTGCACGAGCTCACCCCGGCGATGCTCGCGCGCTTCACGCAGGTCGACTACGACCGGGAACTCGCGCTGGTCGCCACGGCGAAGGATGCGAGGGCGCCCGAATCCTTCGTCGGCGTGGCGCGCTACATCGCGA
>JBDSLT010000039.1:0-6313 GCA_039916265.1 Casimicrobiaceae bacterium
CTCTCGAATCAGGTTCGTCCCGCCGTCGCGAAAGAGCGCGTCCGCGCGGGTGGAGGCAACCAGGGGACGGCGCCGCGCCGGATTTCCCGGCCAGCGATGCGGCGACGTCGGGGCAAGCACCATGACGCCAAGGCTACCGGGACGTGCCGGACGGCGCGGCAGAGCATTCTGCGGTGCAGCGGCGGATTATTCGCTCGTCATATCCAGCGGGCGCCGGACCTGTCGTTGCGGCCCATTGGCGCGTTCCTTGCTGCGCTAGTCGATCGGGTGGCTGCGACGCGCCTTCACTGGCGCGCCGCGCCGGTCATTGACCCTGCGCGGCAGTCGGGAATACCTCCGGGGCCGTGCTATAAGGCGCGATGGTCGAGCGGGCGCCCGGATGCGTGTACTGCGAAAGCGCCGGCGGATCCGTCGTTTTCGACGATGCGCGCCTGCGGGTGGTCGTGGCCGACGAGCCCTTTCCGGGCTTTTGCCGCGTGATCTGGAAGGCGCATGTGCGTGAAATGACGGACCTCGCACCGCTCGATCGAATGCACCTCATGAGTGTCGTGTTTGCCGTCGAAGGCGCCCTGCGGGCGCTGCTTGCCCCGCTGAAGATGAACGTGGCGAGCCTGGGCAACCAGGTCTCGCATGTCCACTGGCACGTCATCCCGCGCTTTGCGGACGACTCCCATTTTCCGCAGCCGGTCTGGGGCCAGCGGCAGCGCGACGGCGTCGCCTGCGCGCTGCCGGCCGGTTTCGAGTCGGCGCTGGCGACCCGAATTGCCGCCGCCGCCTAGGCCATGAGCGATACGACGCTGCAGAAGTCCGAACCCGACGCCCCGCCGGCCGCGCCGCCGCTGCCGGTCGCGCAAGCGCCCAGGGCGGCGTTCGCGGACAGCGAAGGTGCATCGCGCTGGGCGAAGACGCTGCCGCTGCTTCCCGTGGGACAGGCGCACGAAGCGCTGATGGGGCAGCTGGCGCTCCTCGCCGCCGCGCCGATTCCCGCACGCGAGCGCGCCAAGATCGCGGAGATCCTTCGCGACCAGGTCGGCCACCTGCATACCGAGCTCGCGCGCCGCTACGCCGGCAAGTCGCAGCCCGAAGGCGAGCGGGAGCGCGAAGCGATCGATCAGGCGGTTTCCATCTGGCACGCGCTGTGGGAGCAATACTCGGCGTGCCTCAAACCCCTGCTCGAGGGCGACGCCGAACTCGCGGGCGTCAAGGCCAAGATCCTGCAGCGCGGCCTTTTCGTGGGCAAGCAGCTCGTGCTCGTCCACGGGCTCGCGCGCCGCACAACCCCTCCGGAAACGTGGCGGGAGCTGCACGCCTATTACCGGCTTGCCGAAATGCTCGAGTGCGCGGTCACCGCCGTCAGCGACGACTTGATCCCGCAGGGCCTGGGCACGTCCTGCTATTCGACCTACAGTCACGCGCTGCTGCTCGGGCTGGCCGACCCCTGCGCGATGACGGTGCGCCAGATCGAACTGGCCGACCGCTGGCTCGGCCAGTGGGCGCGCAAGCTCTTCCCCTATGCCCGCGAGCGCGAAGCGGAAGGGCCGGTCGCCATCGTCGATCTCGACAGCAGGACTGGCGCGTCGGTGGTTCCCGCGGCGCCGAAGGAAGCGCGCGCTGCGCTGCGCTTCGGTTACCCCGGCAAGCTGTCGACCAGCGTGCGCGGGCGCCTGAAGCGCTTGCACGGCGGCGCGACGCCCTCTGAATTGCAGCTCGGCCAGGACGTCTCCATTGAGCAGTGCGTGGCGCTGCTGTCGCATCTCGATGCGCGCTGGTGCCACCTGGCGCGCGCGCCGGGTGAAGGCGAAGACACGACGCTCGATCTCGCCAGCGGCGGCCTGCTCGCCGCGTTCTTCCGCGTCGGCGGGCGCACGTTCGAGCGTCGCGAACCGATCGTCGGCCGCTCGTTCCAGGGCGCGCAACACCTGAAAACGCTGGGCGCGCTGACCGATTACGACCGCTTTCGCGAGGAGGCCGAGCGCAACTGGCCGTGGGAACCGTGGCAGGGCCGCTACGAGGCGCGCGACGCCACGCTGCGGCACAGCGAGGACAGCCATTACCGCTGGGCGCTCGATCAGCTGGTCGTCGTGCGCGACAGCGAGCGGCTGCGCGCCGGCTTTGCGTCGCGCGTCGCCCGCGACGCCGACGGCGAAGTCGCGCTGGCGCTGAAACTATGGCAGGGCGCGCCGCGCGCGCTGACGCTGCGCCCGCAGACCGGTGCGTATTCGGAGGAGCCGCCGGTCGCCGCGCTGCTGCTCGGCGAAACGCCGGACGATGCGCCGTCGCTGATCGTCCCCGCGCGGGCGTTTTCTCCGGGGCGTCAGTTGCGCGCCGTCGACGGCCGCGTGGAGCGGCGTTTTCGTTTCGTCAAGCTCCTGCAGCGCGGCGCGGATTTCGAGCGCGTCGCCTTCGACGAGGCGCGCTGAGCGTTCGTCGCAACGACCCGCCGGTCCTGCGTCGCTTGCCCGGGTAGTGTCCGCTGGCATTCGTCGGCTTGCCGCAAGTGTCGGGCAGGCGCGGTCGCGCAGCGAGGACGCGTCGCGATTTGGATGATAATGGCATATGCCGAATCGCCTCGCGACGTCGACGTCGCCCTATCTGCGACAGCACGCCGACAATCCGGTCGACTGGTATTCGTGGGGTGACGAGGCGCTCGAACGCGCGCGTGACGAGGACAAGCCGATCCTGCTGTCCATCGGCTATTCGGCTTGCCACTGGTGTCACGTGATGGCGCACGAATCGTTCGAGGACGCGGCGGTGGCCGCGGCGATGAACGAGCGTTACGTGAACATCAAGGTCGATCGCGAGGAGCGGCCCGACCTCGACCAGATCTACCAGACCGCGCACGCACTCCTCACCCGGCGTTCGGGCGGGTGGCCGCTGACCGTGTTCCTGACGCCGGCCGGCGCGCCCTTCTACGCGGGAACCTACTTTCCCAAGCAGGCTCGGCATAGCCTGCCCGGCTTCATCGACATCCTCCCGCGCATTGCGCAGGCTTACCGCCAGCAGGGCGAAGCGATCGCCGCGCAGAACCTGCGGCTCGCCGAGGCGATGAACGCGCTCGAGCCGTCCGAGCCGCAGCGCACCAGCCTGCCGGCGCGCGCGCCGGGCGTGGCGCTCGCCGCGCTGAAGGCAAGCTTCGATCCCGTGCACGGCGGCTTCGGCGGCGCGCCGAAATTTCCGCACGCCGCCGAGATCGAATTCTGCCTGCGCGCGTTTGCCCTGGCGCGCGACGCGCAGGCGCTCACCGTCGCGCGCACGACGCTCGCGCGGATGGCGGAAGGCGGCATCAACGACCATCTCGGCGGCGGCTTCTGCCGCTACAGCGTCGATGCCGAATGGACGATCCCGCACTTCGAGAAGATGTTGTACGACAACGGCCCGCTGCTCGGCTTGTACGCCGATCTCGCGCGATCCGCCGGCGAGGCGGCGTTCGGCGACGTCGCGCGAAACATCGTCGGGTGGCTGGTGCGCGAGATGCGCGCCGACGACGGCGCCTTCTACGCCAGCCTCGACGCCGACAGCGAGGGCGAGGAGGGCAAGTTCTACGTGTGGACGCCCGACGCGGCGCGCGCCGTGCTGTCCGACGCCGAGTGGCAGGTCGCGGCGCCGTACTTCGGGCTCGACGGCGCGCCCAATTTCGAGCATCGCGCCTGGAACCTGCGCGTCGCCCTGCCGCTCGCCCAGGTCGCCGCGAAGCTCGCGATCACGCTCCCCGACGCGCAGACGCGGCTGATCGGCGCGAAGGCCGCACTGTTCAAGGCGCGCGAGGCGCGCGTTCGACCGGGCACCGACGACAAGGTGCTGACGTCGTGGAACGCGCTCGCCATCGCGGGCCTCGCGCGCGCCGCCCGGGTGCTGGGCGAGCCGCGCTGGGCCGACCTCGCACTCGCGGCGATCGACGCGATCCGCGCGACGCTGTTTCGCGGCGGCCGCCTGTTCGCGACACGCCGCGGCGGCGCGCCCGACCTCCCCGGCTATCTCGACGACCACGCATTCATGCTGGCCGCGCTGCTCGAAGCGATGCAGACGCGCTTTCGTCCCGACGACTGGGACTTTGCCCGCACGATCGCCGACGCGCTCCTCGCGCACTTCGAGGACCGGGAGCGCGGCGGCTTCTGGTTCACGAGCCACGATCACGAGAAGCTGTTCCACCGGACGAAGCCTGGACGCGACAACGCCACGCCCTCCGGCAACGGCATCGCTGCGCAGGCGCTGATCGCGCTTGGCCACTTCGCCGCCGAGCCGCGTTACCTCGACGCTGCCGCGCGCACCGTGCGCGCCTTCGCGCCGGCACTCGCCCAATCGCCGGGCGGCCATTCGACGCTGCTCTGCGCGCTCGAGGACCTCGAGATCCCGCCCGCATTCGTGGTGCTGGCCGGCGATCCGGTGGAAACCAGCGCCTGGCACGCTGCGCTCGAGCGCAGCTATCGGCCGAATGTCCGCGTCGTCGACCTCGGAAGCGTCGACCGACCGCCGCCTTCGCTCGTCAAGGGACACCGGCCCGCGCAGGGTGCGGTCGCGTGGGTCTGCCGCGCGACGACGTGCCTGCCGCCGATCGCCTCGCTTGCCGGCGTGGAGGCAGCACTCTCGCAAGCGCGCTAGCGACATCGCGTTCGCCGCCGCTGCGAAAGCGAGCGACGGGTGTCAAGTGGCGCGCGACCGGGGGTTCCGGTACCATCGATTCGGTTTTTTCGTGCTTCCAGGAGAGTTCATGAAGCTTGCATTCGCATCGATCGCCGCCGGCGCGCTGCTCGCGGCCGGCAGCGCACACGCCGCGCTGGACAAGGCCGCCGCCGAAGCGCTGATGAAAAAGGACGGCTGCGCCGCCTGCCACGCGGTCGACAAGAAGATCGTCGGTCCGTCGTACCAGGAGGTGGCGGCGAAGTACAAGGGTGACGCGGGGGCCGCGGCCAAGCTGATCAAGAAGGTGAAGGAAGGCGGCTCCGGCGTGTGGGGGCCGGTGCCGATGCCTCCGAATTCGACGACGTCGGACGCCGATATCAAGAATCTCGTCGACTGGATTCTCACGCTCAAGTAATACCGCCCGGCCCGTGCCGGCGGGCGCGCCGTTTTGACCGGCGGCGCGTCCCCTGCTAACCTTCGTCCCGTTCCTTGCAGGAGAGTGCGCCGCCGGCGATCCGGGCGGCGCCGCCGAAGGCGTAATCCCGAAACCGCTCAGGCAAAAAGGACTGCGGGAACGACGACAATCTGGAGAGCGGCCGCGCGACGCGGCCCACCGAAGGGGCACGCGGCGGCATCGGAAACGATGCGCCGCAATCTCTCAGGTAAAAGGACAGATGGGCGACGCGGATTTCCGCGCCGCCCTTTTTTGTTGCGCCCGGAGAGTCGACGTGTCCAAGACCACACCGCTTCACGCCCTTCACCGCGCGGCCGGCGCGCGCATGGTCGACTTCGGCGGATGGGACATGCCGCTGCACTACGGGTCGCAGATCGAAGAGCACCACGCGGTGCGCCGCGACGCCGGAATGTTCGACGTCTCGCACATGCGCGTCGTGGACCTGCACGGCCATGGCGCGCGCGAATTCCTGCGCTACGCACTCGCCAACAACGTCGACAAGCTGAAGGCGCCCGGCAAGGCGCTCTATTCGTGCCTGCTCGGCGACGACGGCGGCGTGCGGGACGACCTCATCGGCTATTACCTGCGCGACGATTTTTTCCGGCTCGTCGTGAATGCGGCGACGGCCGACAGCGATCTTGCGTGGCTCGCTGCGCTGCGCGATCGCCGCGGCGGGCCTGCCGACGGTATTGTGCTGAAGCCGCGCGACGATCTGGCGACGATCGCCGTGCAAGGTCCGAACGCGCGCGCGAAAACGTGGCAGGCGCTGCCGGAGTGGGGCGCGCCGACCGGCGTGCTCGCGCCGTTTCACGCCGTGTTCGTGCCGGGTGCGCAGGGCGACGCGTTCGTCGCGCGCACCGGCTACACGGGCGAGGACGGTTTCGAGATCGTCGTCCCCGAGGGCGCGGCCGCTTCACTGTGGAATGCGCTCGTGGCGGCCGGGGTGAAGCCCTGCGGTCTCGGTGCGCGCGACACGTTGCGCCTCGAGGCCGGCATGAACCTTTACGGACAGGACATGGACGAGACGACGTCGCCGCTCGAGTCGGGTCTTGCGTGGACGGTCGATCTTGCGAGTCCGCGCGACTTCGCCGGCAAGGTCGCGCTCGCGGCGGCGCCGCCGGTGCGACAGCTCGTCGGACTGCTGCTGCAGGACGCCGGCGGCGTGCTGCGGGCCCATCAGAAAGTGCTTACCGCCGCGGGCGACGGCGAAATCACCAGCGGGACCTTCTCCCCCACGCT
>JBDSLT010000040.1:0-8880 GCA_039916265.1 Casimicrobiaceae bacterium
CCGATCGTCGCGTGGGTGCCGGTCGGCATGCTCGCGGACTTTGCCGCGGCGCCGCGAATGCCCGTCCTCGACGCCATCGGCGAACACGACTTCCCCGAGGTGCTCGCCGCGGCGAAGGTCCGCGCGCAACGTCTGCGGCGCGACGCCTGCTCGTCCCCGCTGACCATGACGGGGACCGATCACTACATGAATGGCGCGACCACCGCGCTGGCCGCGGCCGCAGCCACGTTTTTCGATCGGGCCTTCGCCGGGCGTTGCGGCGGTCGTGATCCGGTCGTCGGGCGTTGACGGCGCTTGACCGTCCCGCGACGCCCGTCCACAATCGGCGGCGACAGAGATGGCGCGCGGCCCTCCGGCCGCCAGCGCCGCCCGTGATCGAAACCCAGGAGGAACGTATGTCCGCCATCCATTCGGGGCGCGTCGCCGCGCTCGTCGTCGCCGTCGGCTTCGCGCTTCCCGCCGCCGCCCAGCAAGTCACGATGATGACCGGCCCGCAGGGCGGATCGTGGATTCCGCTCGGGGGCGCGCTCAAGAGCATGTGGGAGTCCGCCGTTCCGGGCCTGCAAATTCAGCAGCAGCCGGGTGCGGGCATTGCCAACGTGCGCGGTGTCGACGAAGGCAAGGCACAGATCGGCTTCGGCAATTCGTCGTCGACCGTCGACGGCATCGAGGGCCGCGCGCCGTTCCCCAAGAAAGTCACCAAGGTCTGCCAGGTGGCAAACCTTTATCCGCAATATTTCCAGGTCGTGGCGCTTTCCGACGCCAAGGTGGGGTCCTTCGCCGATCTCAAGGGCAAGACGCTGGTGACGCAGTCGAAGGGCAATACGGGCGAACTGCTGACCGGCGAAATCCTGAAGCTCAACGGCATGACTTACGGGTCGCTCGGCAAGGTGAATTTCCAGGCGTCGTACACCGACGCCGTCGACATGATGAAGGACGGTCATGCGCAGGTGTTCACGCTCGGCACCACTGCGCCCGCCTCCGCGGTGATGGACCTCGCCAGCGCGCGCGACGTGCAGATGGTGCCCGTCGACGACAAGACGATGGCCGAGCTGAAAAAAGCCAATCCGGGCTACAACCGGCTGGTGATCAAGGCGGGCACGTATCCCAAGCAGGACAAGGACGTTGCGGCGATCGGCTACATGACGCACGTCATCGCCGCCTGCGACCTGCCCGAGGACGTCGTTTACAAGATGACCAAGGCGATGGCGACGCACATCGGCGACATGGCCGCGGTGGTCAAGCCGATCACCGGGTTGACGGCGAAGGACATGGCGGTCGACATCGGCGTGCCCTTGCACAAGGGCGCGGCGAAGTACTACAAGGAAGTCGGCGCGATCTGACGCCGGCGCCGTCCTGACCTCTTGATCGCGGGGCGGCAGCAAGCCGCCCCGTTTGTCGTCCGCCGACGCCGCGCCCCGGAGATCGACCGTGACCGAGCTTACGACTCCCGTCGTCACGGAGGAGGTCGCGCCCACCGCGCCGACCAGCGCGTTCCTGCGCGCGCTGGTGCAGGCGGTCGCAGTGACGATGTCGCTCTATCACATGTACGTCGCGGGATTCGGACCGCCCGAAGCGATCATCTTCCGCGGCACGCACCTGCTGTTCGCGCTTACGCTCGTCTTCCTGTTGTATCCGACGCGACCCGGCAAGGCGGCGTGGCGCTCGCTCGATCTCCTGCTGCTGGCGCTCGGCTTCGGGTTCGTGCTGCACATATTTCTCGACTACGAATATTTCATCAACCGCATCATCTACATCGACGACCTGACGCGGTGGGACCGGTTTTTCGCGGTGGCCGCCGTCGGCATCGTGCTCGAGGCGACGCGGCGCGTGCTCGGGCCGGCGCTGCCGCTCACCGCGATCGCCTTCCTGATCTACGCCGCGGGCTTCACCCGGGTGACGCCCGACGTGCTGATGGAGCAGCTCTACCTGTCGACCGAGGGCATTTTCGGCTCGACGCTGGGCGTGTCGGCGAGCTACGTGATGCTGTTCGTGCTGTTCGGCGCCTTCATGGAAAAAAGCGGCACGGGCCAGCTGTTCATGGACTTCGCGATGTCGATCACCGGCCACCAGGCGGGTGGACCCGGCAAGGTCGCGATCGTCTCGTCGAGCCTGTTCGGCACGGTGTCAGGGAGCGCGGTGGCCAACGTCATGGTCGACGGGCCGATCACCATTCCGCTGATGAAGCGCACGGGCTTCCGCGCGCCGTTCGCGGCGGCCGTCGAGGCCGTCGCGTCGACCGGGGGGCAGATCATGCCGCCGGTGATGGGCGCTGCCGCATTCGTGATGGCCGAATTTCTCGCGGTGCCGTACGCGCAGGTCGCGCTGTGGGCCGCGATTCCCGCGCTGCTGTACTTCGCCGCAGTGTTCTTCGCCGTGCACTTCGAGGCGAAGCGCTACCGGCTGGCCGGCGTGCCGCGCGCGGAACTGCCGCGATTCCTGCACGTCATGGCGGTGCGCGGCCACCTGTTCATTCCCATATTCGTCGTGCTGTTCGGGTTGATGCTGGGCTACTCGGCGCCGCGCTGCGCGCTGTCCGGCGCGCTGTCCTGCATTCCCGTCGCGCTGCTTCGCGCCAGCACGCGCAAGGGAATCGGCTGGCACAGCGTGCAGGGCGCGCTCGTCGACGGCGCGCGCAACACGCTGGCGGTGGCGATGGCCTGCGCGTGTGCCGGCGTCGTGATCGGCTGCGTGACGATCACCGGTCTTGGCATCGTGTTCACGCAGTTCGTCATCGCGCTGTCGCAAAGCTCGCTCCCGCTCGCGCTGGTGCTGACGGCGGTCGCGGGAATCGTCCTCGGGATGGGCATGCCGACGACGCCGTCGTACATCGTGATGGTGTCGCTCCTCGTTCCCGCGATCATCAAGCTGGGCGCGATCGCGCCCGCGGCGCACATGTTCGCGTTCTACTTCGCGATCCTCTCGGCGATCACGCCGCCGGTCGCGCTGGCGGTGTTCGCGGCGGCCGGGCTCGCCAAGACGAGCATCTGGAGCACCGGCTGGGAGGCGATGCGGCTGGCGGCGCCCGCTTACATCATCCCGTTCATGTTCATCTACGAGCCGTCGCTATTGCTGATCGGCGACGTGCCGACCAGCCTGCTGTCGTCGATCACCGCGATGGTCGGCGTGTTCTGCCTGGCCGCCGGCCTGCAGGGCTACCTGTTGCGGCCGGCACCCTGGTGGGAGCGCGCCGCGCTGCTCGCCGCGGCGATCCTGCTGATCAAGCCGGGACTCGTCACCGATTCGATCGGCCTCGCGCTGCTCGCTGCGGTCATCCTGCTGCAGAAACTGACGCCGGCGACGGGCGAACGCTGAGAGCGCGCCGCGAGCGGCCCGCAGCCTCAGTCGCGATCGTCGTCCTCGCCCTGCGTGGCGCGCATCAGGCGGTCGCGCACGGCGAGCCACGCGGGCTCTTGCGGCACGTCCTCTATCAGCAGCACGTCGGCGTCGGCGGCGTCGAGCGCGCGCAGGTGCGCGTAGAGGTCGTGCGCGTAGCCGGCGGGATCGCCCGGCGCCATGATCCACGTTCCGTCGAAATCCTCCGGCGGCGGCAGCGTGCGCGCGAACACGGCGACCAGCTCGTCGCGCTCGGCAAATTGCGCGACCTCGGCACGCAGCAGATCGGCGGCGAGCAGCGATGCCGGCGTGCGTGGCGCGTAGTGCGCCGCCAGCGTGCCCGACGCACGCGGTGCGGACGCGTCGGCGGGCAGAGGCTCGCGCCCCAGCACCCGCGCCAGCGCCGCGACGCCGATGCCGCCGGGGCGCAGCAGCATGGGCTCGTCGCCGTGGAAGGCCACGATGGTGCTCTCGATGCCCACGTCGCAGGCGCCGCCGTCGACGATCAGCGTCACACGGACGTCGAGATCGGCGGCAACGTGCGCAGCCGTTGTCGGCGACACGTGGCCGAAGCGATTCGCCGACGGCGCCGCGATGCCGCCGCCAAAGGCCTCGAGCAGCGCGCGCGCGACCGGGTGCGACGGCACGCGGATGCCGACGCTGTCCTGGCCGCCGGTCACGGCGTCGAGGACACTCGGCGCACGCGGCAGGATCAGCGTCAGCGGGCCCGGCCAGAACGCATCGGCCAGCGCGCGCGCGCCGGGGGGAATCGCTCGCGCCCACGACTCGAGCGCACGCGGATCCGCCAGGTGGACGATCACCGGATGATCGGCCGGCCGTCCCTTGACGGCGAAGATGCGGCGCACCGCCGCGGCGTTGTTTGCATCCGCGCCAAGGCCGTAGACCGTCTCGGTCGGAAACGCGACCAGCTGTCCTTCGCGCAGCAGGCCTGCCGCGCGCGCGACCACCGCCGCGGACGCCTGCACGATGCGATCGCTCATGCGCCAGCCTTCCGATCGCCGCCGCCGGACGGTGCGGCGACCGCGACGATCAATCTGCTAGAATTCAAGCCTTTGCGAGAGTACCAAAGCCGCGGCCGCCAAGAGTGCGGCCGTGTTTTCAATGCGCGCCAAAGGGCGCCGGGAGTGGCCATGAGTGAATTCTTGTTCACGTCGGAGTCGGTTTCGGAAGGTCATCCGGACAAGGTCGCGGACCAGGTGTCGGATGCTGTGCTCGACGCGATTCTAGAGCAGGATCCCACCGGACGCGTCGCGGCAGAGACTCTGGTGTCGACCGGGCTCGTCGTGATGGCGGGCGAAATCACCACCGACGCCAACGTCGACTACGGCCGCGTCGCGCGGGACACCATCCGGCGCATCGGCTACAACGACCCCGAGTTGCGCTTCGACGCCGACGGCTGCAGCGTGATGGTGTGTTACGGGCGCCAATCGCCCGACATCGCGCAGGGTGTTGACCGTGCGTCGGACGACTACCTGAACCAGGGCGCCGGCGACCAGGGCCTGATGTTCGGCTACGCCTGCGACGAAACGCCGACGCTGATGCCCTTCCCGATCTATTACGCGCATCGCCTGGTGCAACGGCAGAGCGAAGTGCGCCGCGATGGCCGCCTCAAGTTCCTGCGGCCCGACGCCAAGTCGCAGGTTACCGTCCGCTATGTCGACGGCAAGCCGAAAAGCGTCGACACCGTCGTGCTGTCGACGCAGCATCATCCGAGCATGAACGAAAAGCAGAAGGAGCTCGCCGAGGCGGTGATCGAGGAGATCGTCAAGCCGGTGTTCCCGAAGGACATGATCGCGAGCGCGCGCTTCCTCGTGAACCCGACCGGCCGCTTCGAGATCGGCGGTCCGCACGGCGACGCCGGTGTCACGGGTCGCAAGATCATCGTCGACACCTACGGCGGCGCGGCGCCGCATGGCGGTGGCGCCTTTTCCGGCAAGGACCCCTCCAAGGTCGACCGTTCGGCCGCCTACGCCGCGCGCTACGTGGCGAAGAACATCGTCGCCGCGGGCCTCGCGCGCCAGTGCACGGTGCAGCTTTCGTACGCGATCGGCGTCGCCAAGCCGATCAACGTCACGGTCTACACCGAAGGCACGGGCAAGATCGCCGACGCGAAGATCGCCGAACTCGTCTCCACCCACTTCGACCTGCGGCCGAAGGGCATCATCCAGATGCTCGACCTGCTGCGTCCGATCTACCGCAAGACCGCCGCCTACGGCCACTTCGGCCGCGACGAGCCCGAATTCACGTGGGAGAACGTCGACCGTGCAGGCGCGCTGCGCGCCGCGGCAGGGCTCAAGGGCGAAGTCGAGCTCGCGACGGCGTAGATGGGTCCGCGTCGTTCGCTGCCTGTCCGGCGTGAGCGGACCGCGCCCGTGACCGCGCGGCGAAGGGCCGCGCCGTGACGCGCGCAACGCTCGCCGTGACCGCCCTGCTGGCGGGACTCGCCGGATGCCAGTCGCTGACGGTCGAGAACCCGTTTCACCCGGCGCCCCTCGCGGTGCGGCTCGACGCGGCGTCGACTGCGCCGGTGTCGGTGTCCCGCGGCCGGACGCTGGTCGTGACGCTCGACGCCAACGTCACCACCGGCTATCGATGGGAAGCGCTGCCGGGCTTCGCGCCGGCGCTCGTGCAGGTCGGAACCGCGGATTACAGCGCGCCGGTCGCCGCGCCGGGCCCGGTGGGCGCGCCGGGCACGATGACCTTCCGCTTCCTGGCCTCGGCGCCCGGCTCGACGACGCTGGAGCTCGCCTATCGCCGCCCCTTCGAGCCGAGCGTCGCGCCGGCGAAGACGGTCCGCTACGAGGTGACGGTGCGCTGAAGCGGTCGCTGCGCTCGCGATCGTTTCCGCCTTGGTTATGATGCTGCAGCGTCAGCGAGGGAGCCGGGCGGCGCTCCCGCGCGACCTTCAGTGTTCAGGCGGCCGCGCGGGAGCACCACCCGGCTCCCTCGCTGCCCCGCCCCTCGCCGCCCGGGCCGATCGCTCCGTGATGTAGAATTGCGGTCTTTCGCGGTCCGCCGACCGCGGGCGTTGCACGAATTCGAGAAAGGAGACCCTATGGCCGAACGCAACCGTACCCGCCGCAACACGCTCGAGCGTCGTTGCCTACCCAAGACTTTCAAGCGCATGTTCGTCGGTGCGCCCAAGGGCATCTTCAAGATGCTGGAGAAAATCAAGAAGGCCTGAGGCCTTCCTGCTCCTCCGACAACGGGCCGCGATCGCGGCCCGTTGTCATTTCGTGCGGCGGAGACGCGCGCGGCGCGTCAGCGGCGGATCACCGGAACCGTTCCCTGCAAGCGGGAAAGCTTCGCCGCGTAGAGGTCGTGGTCCTTGCGCGTCGTGCTGTTCTCGATCGCGATCGCCATGTGTCGGCGCGCGCGTTCCGCGTCGCCGAGGCCGAGCTCCGCGAGGGCCAGCCAGAAGTGGAATTCGTGGTAGTACGCGGCGCGATCGATCTCGCGGGCGAACATGTCGCGCGCAAGCCGGTAGTCGCCCTGGTCCATCGCCGCCAGGCCGCGCTTGAAATACGCGAACGGCGGATCGGGCTCGATCCGCGCCAGCTTGCGCGTCAGTTCCGCAGCCGCCGCGTGCTGTCCCCGGTCGCCGAGCACGAGCGCGAGATTGGACATCGCGCGCGTGTTGGCCGGCTCGCGATCCAGCACGAACTCGAGCGCGCGCTGCGCCTCGGCGAGATCGCCATGGCGGTGGTAAATGACACCCAGCGTGTTGTACGCGGCCAGGAAGCGCGGCTGCTGGACGATCGCCTCGCGCGCGAACCAGTAGGCGTCGTCCGGATGGTCGCTCGTCAGCGACTCGACCGCGCGATTGTTCATGTACATCGCGACGATCGTCGGCTCGTCGATCACCCACGTCCGCTGCCCCCGCAGGTCCGCCGGCGGGAGGAAGTCGATCGTCATCGTGTCGAACTCGTTCCTGCCGAACTGCGCCTCCATCTGCTTGCGCCCCAGCGACAGGTTGACGTGGCCGATCGCGAGGTAGAAGTCGCCGCTGCGGCTCCACGTCTCGTCGCCGAACACGTTCTGATAGCGGACCGTCAGGCCCATCTCCTTCGCGAAGGCCGCGGTCATGATGACCAGCGACAGGCAATTGCCCGAGTGCACGGCAAAGGCCTCCGCCGCGTTGCGCGTCATCGCGGCGTCGTATTCCAGCTTGAGCTCGCCGGGATGATAGAGCGCGTCGAACAGCGCCTGCTGCCGGCCGCGGCTTCGCACGAGGCGCGCGACGTCGTGGTCGAGGTACTGGCGCATCTCGGGCGAGAGCGCGAAAACGTCGGCAGCCGACACGGCGACCGAAGGCGGCCGGAAGAGCGCGTCGCCGAACAGTTGCTCGGGCCGCTCCGGCGCGGGTGCGGTAGCACAGGCTGCGAGGAGCAGCGATGCGGCGAGCGTTGCGCAAAGCTTCATGAGGCCTCCGGTGCCGCCGGCGATCGCGAAACGCGAGGCGACGGCAGCATTGCGGCTCATTCTAGCGCCACGGGCGCGACGCGAGGAGCCGCTTCGCCCACCGCATCGGTACGCTCGTCGCCGTTGCCGCGAGAACCGGAGGTATTGCGGCCAGCAGGCGAACGCCTGCGGCGGGACGGCTACACTCGCGCGGATGCGCTTCGCGTATTACGAACGCCTGTCCCCCGCGCGCAAACGGATCTACCGCCGCAGCGACGAGATCGGAGCGATCGGCCTGCCGACGGGCATCGCCGCGCGTTGCGACGTGGCGGCCATCCGCGGCGCGCTCGCGGACGAGGATCGCCCGGCGCTGCAGGCGGCGTGCCAACGGGTCGTCGACGCCCTCGTCGCGGGATTTGACGTGCCGCCGGTGCGCGTGCGCGTGCTTGCCCAGCGGCCGTCCGACAACTACGGCGAACTGCACGGCCTCTACGAGCCGGTCGACGGGCGCACGCCGGCGCGCGTCACCGTCTGGATGCGCACGGCGAAAAAGGCGCAGGTCGTCGCGTTCAAGAGCTTCCTGCGCACGCTGACGCACGAATTGGCGCACCACCTCGACTACGAGCTGTTCCTGCTCGAGGAGACGTTTCACACCGAGGGCTTCTACCAGCGCGAGTCGTCGCTCGCGAACGCCTTGCTGGAAGCGGAGTCGAAACTCGACCCGCCGCGGGCTGGCTGAGATTCCGTGTGCCTGCGCGCATCCCGATGACCCGCTACGGAATTCCCTCATGTCCCATCAGACCGCCGCCGATTTTCATCCCGAGGTCCTCCGCTGGTTCGACGGGTACGTCCATGGCGACGTCGACCGCCGAAGTTTCCTGAACGGCGTCGCGGGCTACGCGACGGGGGGCGTCACCGCGACGATGCTGCTCGAGGCGCTGAGCCCGAAGTTCGCGCAGGCGCAGCAGATCGCCGGTAACGACCCGCGGGTCGTCGCGAAGCTCGTCGAATACGCGTCGCCGGACGGCTCGGGCACGATGCGCGGCTACCTCGCGCGTCCGGCCAACGCCACGGGCAAGCTGCCGGGCATTCTCGTCGTGCACGAGAATCGCGGCCTCAATC
>JBDSLT010000041.1:0-24430 GCA_039916265.1 Casimicrobiaceae bacterium
AGCTTCGACCCGAAGCTCGTCGCCATCGTGGGACTGAGCCTCGCCGTGAGCCTGACCGCGACGCTGTTCGCCGCGTGCATCGGGCTGCCGATCGGCGCGACGGTTGCCGTCGCCCGGTTTCCGGGCCGCGGCGCCGTCATCGCCGCGCTCAACGCGCTGATGGGCCTTCCGCCGGTCGTCGTGGGCCTCATCGTGTACCTGCTGCTGTCGCGCGCGGGGCCGCTCGGCGCGCTTGGGCTCCTCTTCACGCCCACGGCCATGGTGATCGCGCAGACGATCCTGATCGTTCCCATCGTGGCGGCGCTGGCGCGCCAGATCGTCGAGGACGCGTGGTCCGAATATCGCGAGCAGCTCAAATCGCTCGGCTCGACGACCACCGGCAGCGCGCTCACGCTGTTGTGGGATACGCGCTACTCGCTCGCTACCGTTCTGCTGGCGGGCTTCGGCCGCGCCGTTGCCGAGGTCGGCGCGGTGATGATCGTCGGCGGCAACATCGACGGCGTGACGCGCGTGATGACGACGACGATCGCGCTCGAAACGAGCAAGGGCGATCTGCCGCTGGCCCTCGGCCTGGGCCTGGTGCTGATCGCGCTCGTGCTGCTGCTGAACGCCGCTGCGCAATCGACGCGCTCATGGGCGAAGGCGCACTTTGGCTGACGGTGCGCGCGCCTGCGCGCCGTCGCTCGCCGGGCGCGGCGATACCCATGCGTCTGCGGGCGCAGGGGGGCTTCCGATCGTGCTGCGCAGCGTCGGGTATGCGTCGCGCGGCACGCAGATTCTCGCCGGCATTGACCTTGCGGTGACGCGCGGGCAGCGGCTGTTCGTGATCGGTCCCAACGGCAGCGGCAAGAGCACGCTGCTGCGATTGCTGCACGGCTTGCTCGCGCCGACCGAAGGCATTGTCACGTGGGGCGGCAGCGCGCAGCGGCCGCCGCGCCAGGCGATGGTCTTCCAGCGCCCGGTGCTGCTGCGGCGCTCCGCGTCGGCGAACATCGGCTACGCGCTGGGCCTCGCCGGCATCGGTGGGGTCGCCGCGGATCGCCGCATCGTGGCGGCGCTGACCGAAGTCGATCTCCTGCCGGTGGCTGCGCGGCCGGCGCGCGTGCTGTCGGGCGGCGAGCAGCAACGGCTTGCACTCGCGCGCGCATGGGCGCTCGAGCCCGAGGTTCTGCTGCTCGACGAGCCGACGGCGAGCCTCGACCCGGCGGCGACGCGCGCCGTCGAGCGCATCGTGCGCGACATCCACGCGCAGGGAACGACGATCGTGATGTCGACGCACAACCTCGCGCAGGCCAAACGCCTCGCCGACGACGTGATCTTCCTCAATGGCGGCCGGATTGCCGAGCGCGCGCCGGCCGCCGAATTTTTCCGCATGCCCGCTTCGCCCGAAGCGCGCGAATTCATCGAAGGAGAACGCCTGTGAACCGCCGTTCCTTGCTGGCGCTTCTGGCCACTGCGGTCCTCGCTTCGCTTGTTCCAGCCGCGCATGGCGGGGACAGGTTCATCGTCGTCGCGTCGACGACGTCGACCGAGCAGTCGGGACTCTTCGCCCACCTCCTGCCGGCGTTCGAGAAGGACACCGGCATCGGGGTGCGTGTCGTCGCGGTGGGCACCGGACAGGCGCTCGACATCGGACGGCGCGGCGACGCCGACGTCGTGTTCGTCCACGATCGCGCTGCCGAGGAAAAATTCGTTTCCGAGGGGCACGGGCTAATGCGCCTTCCGGTGATGTACAACGACTTCGTGCTGATCGGCCCGAAGTCCGACCCCGCGAAAGTCGCCGGCGGAAAAGACATTCTCGAGGCGCTGCGCAAGGTGGCTGCTGCGAAAGCGCCGTTCGTTTCGCGCGGCGACCGCAGCGGCACCCATGCGGCCGAGCTTCGCTACTGGAAGGCTGCCGGCGTCGATCTCGAGCAGGCGAAGGGACCCTGGTATCGCGACACCGGTTCAGGCATGGGACCCGCGCTCAACACGGCGTCGTCGCTCAACGCCTATGTGCTGGCCGACCGCGGCACGTGGCTGTCGTTCAGGAACCGCGGGGATCTCGCGGTCGTCGTCGAAGGCGACCAGCGACTGTTCAACCAGTACGGCGTGATGCTGGTCAATCCCGCGAGGCACCCGAACGTCAGGAAGGATCTCGGTCAGGCGTTCATCGATTGGCTCACCTCGACGCGCGGCCAGGCGGCGATCGCGAGCTACCGGATCGAAGGCCAGCCGTTGTTCTTTCCCAACGCGGGCGCCGATGCCTGAGCGCGGTCAGCCGTTGTAGACGACGCGGCCGGTCATGCGAACCTCGTAGCCGCGAAGCGCCGCCGCGCCGCGCGCGAACTCCGGCGTGCGCGCGAACGCGAGCAGCGTCTGCAGCGCCGGCTCGAACGCGTCGCGGCGCCGCACGACGAGGTCGAGGCGTTCGACGGCGAGCGGAATGAAGGCGAGGTTGTGCGCGCGCGCGGCGGCCTCGATCGCCAGGCCGGCGTCGGCGCGGCCGTCGGCGATCGCCGCCGCGAGGTCCGTTTCGGCGCGCGCCGGGCGCGCCAGTGCATTCAGTGCGCCTGCGTCCAGCCCGGCAGCGTGAAGCAGATGGTCGAGCAGGCGGTGGCTGCCGGCTTCGGGCTGGCGCAACACGACGCGGGCGCGCTTTTTCACCATGTCGCGCAGCGACCGGATGCGCAGCGGATTGTCGCGCGCCAGCAGCAGGCCCTGCGCGCGGCGCGCCCATTCGAGCATGACGACGTCGTTCGAGGACAGCGCGCTTCGCACGAGCGGGACGTTGTCTTCGCCGCTTGCCTCGTCGCGCCAATGCACGGCGGCGACGGTCGCCTCGCCACGCGCCAGCCGTTCGACGCCGCCGCGGCTTCCGCAGGCGAGGATCGCGAATCCGCTCGCCGATTCGCGCGCGGCCCATTCGAGCAGCGGGTCGTGGCTGCCGGCGATCACCTGCGGTGCCGTCGGGACGGCCGCTGTCGGAGTGCCGCCGCTGCGTGCCGCGAGCCACGCGTCGACCTGCCGGCGCGGGAACAGGAGCTTGCCCGTCGCGCGCACGTGTGGAATCGCGCCCTTGCGCACGAGATCGTAGATCCGCCGCTCCTTGAGGCGCAGGTACGCGGCGATCTCCCGGGTATCCATCAGGTCGGACCCGGGCGATGCGGACGGTTCGGGTCGCGGTCTCGGCACGGCGCGGATTCTCGCACGCCGCAATGCGGCGGCGCTATTTCCCGGCGAGGATCGATTCGCGCGACAGCAGCCGCGCGACGCCGGCGAGAAACAGCGCGGCGAGTGCGAGCGGCACGGCGTACGACAGCGCGAGTTGTCCCCATGGCAGCGCTTCGCCGCGCAGCGCGACGTTGAGCAGCGAATACTGGCCCGACACCGGCACGAAGGCGATCCATTCCGGTTCCTTGCGCTGCAGGAAGAGCTGCACGAGCGGAAGCAGCGACACGACGAACAGGAGCACCGAGACGTTCGCCTGCGCTTCCTTGTAGGCGCGCGCCCTGCTACCCACGTACAGCAGGATCGCGGGCAGCAGCAGGATCAGCGGGATCAGGACGACTATGAAACGCGCGAACTCGCGCGAGCCGAAGAGGAACGGCACGCCGACGGCAGGCAGCGGCGCGAACGACAGCGTGAGGTAGAACCCGGTGAGCGTGAGCAGGACGACGAGCGCGTTGAACGCACACACCGCCAGCCATTTCCCCGCGACGATTTCGCCCGGCCGCGCGGGGGTCGTCAACAGCGGCTCCAGCGACTGGCGCTCGCGCTCGCCCGCCGTCGTGTCGAGCGCCACCGCCATGCCGCCCATCACCGACGCGAACAGTCCGTAATACGCGACGAGAAACAGCACCAGCGCGCCCGACTGTTGCGGCGTCGCGAGGTCGATGTCCTCGACGAGAAGCGGCGCCGCCACGCTGCCCGCAACGCCGCGCAGCACCAGCCGCTGCTGGCCCCACAGGCGGTTGTAGCTTCGCAGCAACGACGCGGCCTGGTCGATCGACGGCCGCGCGCGATCGCGCGAGCGATCGAACACCAGCCGGACGGTCGCGGCCTTGCCATCGGCGACGTCCCGGGCGAAGTTCGCGTCGATGACCAGCACCACGTCGAGATCGCCGCTCCTGATCTGCGCCTCGTAATCCTGTGGTGCGGGGGTCAGTGCGACCTGCTGGCGCTCGAGGAACGCTGCCAGCGCCGGCGCGTGCTCGCGGCCGGCGACCGGCAGCGTGAGCTCGCGCGCGCGATCGGCCTGGTTGGCGATCAGGTTGAAGATCAGGATGAGGAAGATCGGTCCCGCAACGATGGCGGAGAGCAGCGTCACCATCGCCGTGCGGCGATCGCGCAGCATGTCTGTCAGCTCCTTGCGCACGACGGCAGCGACGCGGCCGATCGCAAAGGCGGTCATGGCGCGCTCGCCCCGCTGCGCGGCGGCTCGACCCGGTGGCGCGCCGGCGCGTTCACGCGGCCAGTCCTTCGCCGGAGCCGATCAGCGCGACGAACGCGTCCTCGAGCGTGCGCGTGCCGGCCTGCGCAATCAGTTCGTCCGCGCTGCCTGCCGCGACGACGCGGCCTCGCGCGAGGATGACGATCCGGTCGCACAGCACCGCCACTTCCTGCATCACGTGCGAGGAGAACAACAGGCACTTGCCGTCATCCCGCAGCGCGCGCAGCTGGTCGCGCAGCGCGCGCACGCTCATGATGTCGAGGCCGTTGGTGGGCTCGTCGAGGAGGATCGTCGCGGGATCGTGGACGAGCGCGCGCGCGATGGCGACCTTCATCTTCTCGCCCTGCGAGAAGCCCTGTGTCCGGCGGTCGGCGACCGCTCGCAGGCCGAGTGTGTCGAGCAGCGCGTCGACGCGCGCGTCGAGCGCGGCGCCCGACAGGCCGTAGAGCGCGCCGTAGTAACGGACGTTCTCGCGCGCGCTGAGCCGTTGGTAGAGGCCGCGCGCGTCCGACAGCACGCCGATGCGCTCGCGCACCGCGTAGCGGTCGCGCACGACGTCGAGGCCGGCGATCGTCGCACGGCCGCTGTCGGGCACGACCAGCGTCGCGAGCATGCGCAGCAGCGTCGTCTTGCCTGCGCCGTTGGGCCCGAGCAAGCCGGTGATCGCACCCGCGGGCGCCGCGAACGAGACCTCGGTCACCGCGTGGACCTCGCCGCGCTTGCCGAAGGATTTGGTGAGGCCCGCGATGTCGATCATGGCTGCGGGGCCAGGCGGTCGGGCCACAGCGGCGGTCGCTCGCCCTTGGCGAGCTTCTCGACGCACGCCGCGGGCCATTCGGCGAAGCCGCCGTTCTCGATGAAGCCGGCGATCAGCCGCGGTGCGCAGCCGTGCGACGACACGATGTGGCCCATGCCGCCGGCAACGACCTGCCGGCTGTTCGGCAGCGTCCGGGCGACTTCCGCGGCGTACGCCGGCGGCGTCACCGGATCGAGTTCCCCCGACAGCAGCAGGACCGGAACGTTGCTTTGCACGGGCTTCGAAAAGTCGGCGGGCATCTCGCCGCGCGGCCAGCTGTCGCATACGGCGATCACGAGATGGGCGAGATTCACGGCGCGCACGCCGTCGAGCCGCCGCACCGGCTCGTCGCCGGTGATCCGCGGCACGTCTTCGGCGCAGGTGACAGAGTAGTGGAGCGGCGCGTTCATCTGCTCCGCCAGGCTGCCCGACATCACGTCGACGCTTGCGACCAGCGGCGCGTAATCGCCGGCCTTCGCACGATCCAGCAGCTCGGGGATCAGCCCCGAGAGCTCGGGTGCATAGACGAGGGGTTGCAACGCTCCCATCACGAGGTCGAAGGTCACGATGGCTGTCGTCGGGGCGCCGGTGCGCGGATCGGCGAGCGCGACCGACTTGCCGTCGGGGCCGAGATCGCGCGCGATTGCCGCAAGCGTTGCCGCCGGGTCGGGATGCGCGGCCGCGCAGGGCGCGGACCGGCGGCACGCGTCGATGACGGCACTCAGCTCCGCGTCCCGCGTGGGCCACACGTCGAGCGACACGATCATCTGCGGCGGCACGACGCCGTCGAGGACGACGCTGCGCACGCGGTCCGGATGCCGCCGCAAGAACTCCAGCGCAGCGCGCGAGCCGTAGCTGCCGCCCCAGAGGTTGAGTCGTGGATAGCCGAGCGCCGCGCGTACGGCGTCGATGTCGGCGACCCAGGCGCTCGTCGTGTATTGCGCCGCGTCGATGCCGTTCGCGCGCAACTCGTCGGCGCACAGTCGCGCGCGCGGCTGCGGGTCCGTTTCGTAGGTATCCTGCCGGCGAGGCTCGAACGCGAAGCACTGCAACGGCGACGAGCGTCCGGTGCCGCGCTGATCGACGAGCACGATGTCGCGCGTACGGCGTACGGCGTTGAGCTGCGCTGCGAACGGCGCGAGGTACGACGCGGCCTGGCCCGGGCCGCCTGCGAGGATCAACAGCGGGTCCTGCTTGGGCGTCAGCGTATTGGCAGGCAGCACGGCGACGAACAGCGAGATCTTGCGGCCCGCGGGACGCGCGCGATCCTCGGGAACTTCGAGCGTCCCGCATTGCGCGGGCTGCGCGAAGCGCGGCAGCCTGCATTCGGCAAGCGCGATGCCGCGCTTCGATCCGGCATCGCTGCACGCCGCGAGGCACGCAAGCGCTGCGAGCGCGAGCGGCGTCGCGACCCGACAGACGATTCTGCAGCGGCCACGATCCATGGGCGCGCATCCTACCAAACGGACGTCGCCGGCCTGCGTCGAATGCGATGAACGCGCGGAAACCGGGTCCGGATCGCCGGCGGGACCGCTTATACTGCGGCCGATTGATACGGCCACCACACGACCCATGACCGCGCGTGCGCTCGAACCCGGGATCGTCACCGATCTGCGCGATCGCCTGACCTACGGCGGCTATCTGCGCCTCGACCGGCTGCTCGATGCGCAGCAGCCGCTCTCCGGCACAGACGGCGGCACGGCGCGTCACGACGAGATGCTGTTCATCGTCCAGCACCAGGTGTCGGAGCTGTGGATGAAGCTCCTGATCCACGAACTCGAAGCCGCGGTCGCGCACGTTCGTGCCGACCAGCTCGAAGCGAACTTCAAGATCCTGGCGCGCGTCAAGCTGATCCAGAAGCAGCTCTTCGAGCAGTGGGCGGTGCTCGAAACCCTCACGCCCTCGGAGTACGAGACGTTTCGCCCGGCGCTCGGCTCCTCGTCGGGATTCCAGTCGGCGCAATACCGCGCGATCGAGTTCCTGCTCGGCAACAAGCAGCCGGCGATCCTCGACGTGTTTCGCCACGACGCGGCGGCGTACGCCGCGCTGGAGCGGCTCATGCATGCGCCGTCGCTCTACGACGAATTCCTGCGCCATCTTGCGCGGTCGGGGTTGCCGGTGCCGCACGAATGCCTCGAACGGGATTTCACCCAGCCGTACGTCCGCAACCCCGGACTCGTGCCCGCGTTGCGCCTGATCTACGACGATCCCAAGCGCTGGTGGGGCGCCTACGACATGTGCGAGAAGCTCGTCGACATCGAGGAAGGCTTCCAGCTCTGGCGCTTTCGGCACATGAAGACCGTCGAGCGGATCATCGGCCACAAGGGCGGCACCGGCGGCTCGTCGGGCGTGGCGTTCCTTAAGCGCGCGCTCGAGCAGTCGTTCTTCCCCGAGCTGATCGACGTGCGCACGGCGATCGGCGCGGAGCCGTGACGGTGCCAGCCTCCACTGCCGAGCGCATCGGCGCCGCGGTGCGCGCCGTCGGTCCGGGCGAGCTCACCGAGAGCGTCGTGGACCGTTACATCGCACCGCTCTTCTCCCGGCACAAGCTCGCCTTCGGCGATCGCGTGTATCTCGCCAATCACTCGCTCGGCCGCCCGCTCGACGCCACGGAGGACGACGTCCGCGAGGGCCTGGCCCCCTGGTATGCCGACATGGGCGGCGCGTGGGAACGCTGGGACGAGGAGATCGCGGCGTACCGCGCACGACTGGCGAAGCTGATCGGCGCGCCGCGGGCGGACTGCATCGTGCCGAAGACGAGCGCGGGGCAGGGGCTCCGCGCGGTCCTCAATGCGCTCGCCGACACGCCGCGCGTCGTCGCCACGCGCGGTGAATTCGATTCGCTCGACATCATCCTGCGCGAATACGCGCGGCGCGGCCGCATCCACCTGACGATGGTCGAGCCGCGCGAGGAAGGACGCTTCGATACGCGCGACGTCGTGGCGGCGATCGGCGCCGGTGCCGATCTCGTCGTCGTATCCGAGGTCGTGTTCAATACCGGCCAGCGCCTCGCCGAGCTGCCGGCGATCGCCGCGGCGGCGCGCGCCGCGGGCGCGAAGATTCTCGTCGACGTCTACCACGCGACCGGCGCGATCGAAAGCGACGTGACGGCGCTCGATGCGGATTTTGCCGTCGGCGGCAGCTACAAGTACCTGCGCGGCGGTCCCGGCGCCTGCTTTCTCTACGTCCATCCCCGGCACCTCGACGGCAGCCTGCGCACGCTCGACACCGGCTGGTTCGCCAAGGAGGCACGCTTCGCGTACCGGCGGCCCGATCCGCCGCGCTTCGCCGAGGGCGGCGACGGCTGGCTCGAGTCGACGCCGCCGATCCTGCCGTTCTATCAGGCGCGCGCCGGCCAGATCTTCACGTTGACGCTCGGCGTGGCGCGCCTGCGCAGCTATTCGCTGACCTGCCAGCGGTCGCTCGTCGCGGCGCTGGACAGCGAAGGCGTCAAGGCGCGCGGCGGCACGGAGGATCGCGGCGCATTCGTCGTGGTCGCGCATCCGCGCGCGGGCGAACTGGCCGATGCGCTGCGCGCGCAGGGAATCGTCACCGATGCGCGCGGGGCGTTGCTGCGGCTCTGTCCCGATCTCCTCACTGCCGACGAGGACCTGCAGCGCGCGGCGCGAACGCTCGCCGCGCTGATGCGCTAGACGCGAATCCCGGGTGGCATCGCCTTCACTCATCGCGCTGATCCTGCGCAAGCGCGTGATTCGGCGAAGACAGCGCCAGCATCGTGAGGAAAAGCAGAAGCTTTGGCGACATGACGGAACTCCCTAGTTGTCGCCGCTGACTTGGGGCAGCAGCCCTGGCCCCTCCACCGGGTCGCGGCGCGCCTTGTCGACAACGGCCTTCAGCAAATCGGTGTCGGCGAAGAACTCGCCTTCGCTTTTCGGCGCCTTCAGCCGGAACATCGGGGGCTTCAAGCCGGGCAGATACGACTGCTGGCCGAACATCGACGAGAGTTCCGATTTGGTCAGCGTATGCGCGCCGATGGCGGCCAGCGCGATCGCCGCAACCACACCGCCCTTCATGGGCAGCCGCAACGGCCCGATCTCGCGCAGGTGGAAAAAGCACAGACCGGCGAACAGGAGCCAGTCGCCGACGTAGGCGAACTCGGCGAGCCACCGCCACGACATCGCGAACGACCCGTAGTCCGTCAGTTCGTCGAAGGCGAAGAACGCGAGCAGGCCGGTGAGCGCGATCGTCAGGTGACGCTCGAAGCGCGCGGCGCCGGAAAAGATCCGCGACATCAAGGACCACGACGTGGTCCAGATGAGCACGACGATGGCCATCGCGAGCAGCGGCAGCACGTAACGCGACAGCTGCGGCTCGCTCGTCTCCGACAGCCACAGCGACAGCGCCGATACCGCCGCGACGCCGCCGACCAGTCCGGCGGCGGCGGGCCACGTTCGTGCGAGCGGCAGCGCGGTGCGCTCGGCGGGCACCGCAAAATCCGGACCTCGCACCCGCACGAGCGTGCGTCCGAGCCGCATGACGAGTTTGCCGTCGAGCACGACGGCCGCGTCGCGCCGCGGGCCGTCCTCGACCCCGAGGCCGTTGACGCTGCCGAGGTCGTGCGCGACCAGGCGGCCCTGCTCGTCCGGGACGATGCGCACGTGATGCGCGGCGACGTAGGGGTCGTCGAGGACGACGTCGTTGTCGTAGGCGCGGCCGATCGTCACCTCCGGACCGTCGCAGCGATAGCGATCGAGCACGTCGCGATGGCGCGCCAGCACCTCGACCCAGATCACGCCGGCCTCATGGCGCCCACTGCAGGCTGTCGAGGAACCGCCGCGCGAGCGCGACCGCACTCTCGTAGCTGGCGCCGCGCATCGACAGCCGGGAAACGAGCGCCTCCCGGTCGCGATCCTGCGTCACCGCCGTGACGGCGATGTCGTAGAGGCCGTCGAATTCGCGGTAGGCGCGCGCGCACCAGATGACGCGCAGCAGCGGGCGGCCGTTGTCCGATGACGTGGCGACGAAGTCCTCGAGGCACTTCTGCGCGGCGAGCCGCTTGCGGCTGTACTTCGCCGTGGAGGACGACCGGTATTGCTGCGACAGGAACGCTGCGAACTGGAACGCGTTGAGATCGACGCTGCGCACGTACGCATGCGAGTAGTCGATCTGGCCGGTGTTGATGTCGTTGGCGACGAACAGCGACGTCTGCGTGCTGCAGCTCGTCTGGTTGACCTGCGCGCGCGGCTTGGGCGTCGCATCGACGTTGGTGTGCGACCAGCACGAGAAGAAAGGCGCCGCCGCCTCGGGCGCGCGATACGGACCGAGCGTGGCCGAGGTCATGCCCTTGGCGGCGACCGCGGCGTAGAGGCCCGCCTGCCACGCGACGAGTTGCCGCGCGATGTCCTCGCGCGCGTGGCTGGGCGTCATCGGGCCGCTCTGGCGCGCGCGCTCCACGAGAGCAATCGCATGGCGCGCCGGGACCAGGAAGCTGACGAGGTCGCCGCCGATCTGCTTCGCGACGTTGACGCCGGCGACGCGGCCGTCGTCGGCCACCGTCGGGCCACCGCTCATGCCTGCGTTGAGCGCGCCGGAAAAGTGGATGCGCTCGTTGTAGCTCTTGTCGACCAGGCCGTTGTAGGTGCCTTCGACGATCGTAAATCCGAGATCGAGCGGATTGCCCATCGCGAACAGCCGTTCGCCCTTGGGCAGCGTGCCGTCGAGGGCGCGCGGGTCGAAGTCGAAGAAGGGCAGCCCGTTGCGGTCGAGCTGCAACACGGCGAGGTCGTTGGCGACGTCGATGGCGTGCACGCGCAGCGCGCCGCGGCTGCCGTCGGGCGCGGCATACTCGAGCCGGTAGGTGGCGGGCTCGAGTACGTACTGCGAGACGACGTGATAATTCGTCATCGCGAATCCGTCCGCGCTGACGACAAAACCGGAGCCTATCGACGACTGGTTGCCCGCCGACTGGACGAGCGTGCGGATCTGCAGCAGCCGCGGCCGCGCGTCGGCGTAGATCGCCTGCGCGGTCGCCGTCAACGGCGGGGCGCCCGGCGCGCCGGGGGCCGGTGTCGGTGTGTGCGGCGCCTCTTGAGCGAAGGCCACAGGCGCCGCGAGGAGCGCGAGGACGCACAGCCTGCGCGCGCAGCTCATGCGTTCGCGATGACGATTCGCACGACGGCGATCAGCGCCAGGACGAGGAAGAGTGCGCCGAGGACGCCCGCGACGATCAGGTGTTGCGGCTTGACCGAGGGCGCGAGTTCGTCGTGCATGCGGCGCTTGCGGACACCGAAAAAGCTCGCCCAGACGGCAAGGATGACCTGCAGAAAGTTCGCTTCGCGGGGCGGGGGGCGGGTGTCTGGCGGCTGTTCGACGGGCAAGGGACCGGTCGCGGGGGCGAGGCGCGCGAGGCGCGAGCATCGATCGTAGCACGCGCCCCACCGCACGCCCGCCAGCATGAGTAGGGGCATAAGTGGGGTCAGAGACGACTTATCAGGATAAGTCGTCTCTGACCCTACTTATGTGTATTCGTTGAAAGGGTGGAGAATTCCCCCATATGCGGTGTTGACATTACCGCGGGACCAGGAAAACAACGACATGCGCTTTGACAAGCTGACGACCAAGTTCCAGCAGGCGCTGGCCGACGCGCAGAGCCTCGCGCTCGGGAACGACGCCGGATTCATCGAGCCCCAGCATCTGCTGGCGGCATTGCTCGCCCAGGAGGACGGGGGCACGGCGTCGCTGCTTGCCCGCGCCGGCGTCCAGGTGCCAAAACTGCAGGCCGCGCTCAAGAAGTCGATCGCGGAGCTCCCGAAAGTGGAGGGCACCGGGGGCGAGGTCAGCGTGTCGCGCGACCTCAACAACCTGCTGAACCTGACCGACAAGGAAGCGCAGAAGCGCGGCGACCAGTTCATCGCGAGCGAGCTCTTCCTGCTGGCGCTCGCCGACGACAAGGGCGCCACCGGCCGGTTGCTGAAGGACAGCGGCCTGACCCGCAAGGCGCTCGAGTCCGCCGTCGAAGCGGTGCGCGGCGGCGGCAACGTCGATTCGCAGGAAGCCGAAGGCCAGCGCGAGGCGCTCAAAAAATACACGATCGACCTCACCGAGCGCGCAAAGAGCGGCAAGCTCGACCCGGTCATCGGCCGCGACGACGAAATCCGCCGCACGATCCAGATCCTCCAGCGCCGCACCAAGAACAACCCCGTGCTGATCGGCGAGCCGGGTGTGGGCAAGACCGCGATCGTCGAAGGCCTGGCGCAGCGCATCGTCAATGGCGAGGTGCCGGAGACGCTCAAGAACAAGCGCGTGTTGTCGCTCGACATGGCGCAACTGCTTGCGGGCGCCAAGTACCGCGGCGAGTTCGAGGAGCGCCTCAAGGCCGTGCTCAAGGACATCGCCGCCGACGAAGGCCGCACGATCGTCTTCATCGACGAGCTGCACACGATGGTCGGCGCCGGCAAGGCCGAAGGCGCCATCGACGCCGGCAACATGCTGAAGCCCGCGCTCGCGCGCGGCGAGCTGCACTGCGTCGGCGCGACGACGCTTGATGAATATCGCAAGTACATCGAGAAGGACGCCGCGCTGGAGCGCCGCTTCCAGAAGGTGCTCGTCGACGAGCCGTCGGTGGAGTCGACGATCGCCATCCTGCGCGGCCTGCAGGAGCGCTACGAGATCCACCACGGCGTCGAGATCACCGATCCGGCGATCGTCGCCGCTGCGGAGCTCTCGCATCGCTACATCACCGACCGCTTCCTGCCCGACAAGGCGATCGACCTGATCGACGAGGCGGCCGCGCGCGTCAAGATGGAAATCGACTCCAAGCCCGAATCGATGGACCGGCTCGAGCGGCGCACGATCCAGCTCAAGATCGAGCGCGAGGCGGTCAAAAAGGAAAAGGACGACGCGTCGAAAAAGCGCCTCACCGCGATCGAGGACGAGATCGCACGTCTCGAGCGTGAATACGCCGACCTGGACGAAGTTTGGCGCGCCGAAAAGGCGCAGGTGGCCGGCAGCCAGCACCTCAAGGAGGAGATCGACAAGGTCAAGCTCCAGATGGAGGAGGCGCGGCGCCAGGGCGACTGGCAGAAGATGTCCGAGTTGCAGTACGGCACGCTGCCGCAGCTCGAGGAGCAACTGAAAAAGACCGACAGGAAGCTCCACGCCGAGGAGGCGAAGAAGCCGACGCTGCTGCGCACGCAGGTGGGCGCCGAAGAGATCGCCGAGGTCGTCGCGCGCGCCACCGGCATTCCCGTCTCGAAGATGATGCAGGGCGAGCGCGACAAGCTGCTGTTCATGGAAGACAAGCTCCACCAGCGCGTCGTCGGCCAAGACGAGGCGGTGCGCCTCGTGTCGGACGCGATCCGCCGCTCGCGCAGCGGGCTCGCGGACCCGGACCGTCCCTACGGCTCGTTCCTGTTCCTCGGTCCCACCGGCGTGGGCAAGACCGAGTTGTGCAAGGCGCTGGCCGAGTTCCTGTTCGACACCGACCATGCGATGGTCCGCATCGACATGTCCGAGTTCATGGAGAAGCACTCGGTCGCGCGGCTGATCGGCGCACCGCCCGGATACGTCGGCTACGAGGAGGGCGGTTATCTCACCGAGCTGGTGCGGCGCAAGCCGTATTCGGTGATTTTGCTCGACGAGATCGAGAAGGCGCATCCCGACGTGTTCAACGTCCTGCTGCAGGTGCTGGACGACGGCCGGATGACCGACGGGCAGGGCCGAACGGTCGACTTCAAGAACACGGTCATCGTGATGACGTCGAACCTGGGCTCGCACAAGATCCAGCAGATGACCGACGCCGGTTCCGACCAGCAGGTGATCAAGATCGCCGTGTTGGCGGAGGTCAAGAACCACTTCCGGCCGGAGTTCGTGAACCGCATCGACGAGATCGTCGTGTTCCAGCCGCTCGGCGAAGCGCAGATCGCGTCGATCGCGAAGATCCAGATGAAGCATCTCGAGGCGCGCCTCGCCAAGATGGAGATCAGGCTGACGGTGTCCGACGCCGCGCTCAAAGCAGTGGCGGCCGCGGGCTTCGACCCGGTCTACGGCGCGCGGCCGCTGAAGCGCGCGATCCAGCAGCAGATCGAGAATCCGCTGGCGCGGGAGATCCTCGCGGGAACCTATGTCGCCGGCGACACGGTGAAAGTCGGAGCCTCTGCCGGCAAGGGAGGCGGCGGGATCACCTTCGGGAAGTCTTAGCCGCCTTGTCGAGATCGGCCTGCGCTGCGGCCGCGGCTGCAGCCGCAGCCGCGGACGACGCGCCGCTGTCGCCGACGATGCTGAACAGCACGCTCGTCGTCCAACCGAACGCGAACACGCCGGACATCGCAATCATCGGCGCAAGGATGCGCCACGGCGGCTCCAGCGTGCTCTCGGCGTAGCCGAGCGTCGTGTAGGTGACGGCAACGTAGTAGTACGCGTCCCGAAAGCTGGCGAGCGCGCCCGTCGACGTCAGCGCCACCGACCACAGCAGGACCTCGATGACGTGCGTCATCAGCATCAGCAGGATCAGGAAGCTGAACGCCGCCTCGCGCCGCCAGTGCAGCGGAGCCAGCATCCGGTAGTGCACGTTGCGCCGCTGGATCCAGAACATTCCGGCGCCGTGGACCATCAGTGAAGTCACGAGCGCGCCCGCGCCGAGCGCGATTTCCCAAACCGGCCGCCACTGATCCATTCGCCCATCCTGCCCGCATGTCGACTGCGGCGGATTTTGCCACGGCGCGACGCCGGGGCCGCGCGTGGCGGCGAGCGATCGCGCTCAGGCGTGCATTTCAGAGATAGGGAACGAACCGCCGGCTGCGGCGTCGCGCGAATTCGTCGAACCACTTCGCCAGTCGCTGCCGATAGGTCGTCAGCGTTCGGCTACTTACGCGGCGCGCCTGGCCGCCGAGGATGCAGAACGTCGCGGCACCCTGCGCTTCCGCCAGCGTAAGGCCGTCCCGCTCGACGGCCCAGACGTCGCCGGTGCGAAGGACGACGTCACGGCTGTCGCGGTCCTGCGTCACCCACAGCGTCCCGCGTGTCACACGCAGCGTTGCACCCCGGACGTCACGCAGTTCGGCGAGTTCCCCGGACTTCAATTCCACGACGTCGCCGTAACCGTTGCAAAGCATGGTCGTGCTCCCAAGACATGCGTAGAATGCATTCCACTCTACTTCGGGCGCCGGCGGCCGGGCGCTGCGGCGGGACGCGGTTCGATCTGGCTTCCGTGTGAGAATGATGCGGTTGCCGCGGCCGGGCCTCAAACGGTGAATGCGAATGCTTTGCATGAGTTTTGAGAATGCCTGACGGGGCGGCTGCCCAGCAGACCCCGCACGGCGGGGACCGCGCGCGCAAAGGCGCGGACCGGTCGAGCCCGGCGCTGCGCGCGCTGCCGTCGCTCGATTTCCTGCGCGGCTTCGAAGCGGCCGGACGCAGGCTGTCGTTCACCCTTGCTGCCGAAGAGCTCTTCGTCACGCAGTCCGCGCTCTCGCGGCAGATCAAGGCGCTCGAGGAGGGGCTCGGCGTCGCGCTGTTCGAGCGCAGGCACCGCTCGCTCGCGCTCACGCCGGCCGGCGCCGCGTTTCACCGCGCCGCCGGCGACGCGCTCGCATCGATCGCCGCCGCTGCGGACGTCGTGCGGGGCCGCGTCGCTCCGCGGGGCGTCACGCTGTCCACCACCGTGTCGTTCGCGTCGCTGTGGATCATCCCGCGCCTGTCGCGCTTTCGCGCGGAGCATCCAGAGGTCGAGGTCTACGTCTCCGCGGACGATCGGGTCGTCGACATCGCGCGAGGCGACGTCGACGTGGCCATCCGCTACCTGCCGGACGCCAACGCGCCCGCCTCGGCGCAGCGCCTGTTCGGCGAGCGAATGATGCCGGTGGCCAGTCCCAGGCTCATCGGGCGCCGCAGCACGCCGCTTGCGCGCCCTGCCGACCTCGCGCGCCACGTGCTGCTGCACCTCGACGATCCGGAGGGTCGCGTGCCGTGGCTCGACTGGTCGAGCTGGCTCGCGTCCAACGGCGCCCCGGGGCTGAAGCCCGCCGGCACGCTACGCTTCACGCTCTACGACCAGGTCATCCAGGCCGCGGTCGGCGGGCAAGGTGTCGCGCTGGGTCGCGTCCCGCTCATCGCCGCGCACCTTCGCGACCGGCGCCTCGTCGCGCCGTTCCCGAAGCGCTACGATTCGGCGCGCGGCTATTTCGCGATCGTCGCGCCGCGCGCGGACGAGCGCGCCGACGTCGCGGCGTTCGTGCGCTGGCTGCGCGACGAGGCCGCCCGGGAGAGGACGCAGTGAACACGCGCTCGAATCCGCATTTCGGCCTGACGCCTTCATCGTGGGTGGAACGCTTCGCGCACCTGGTTCCTGCGGGCGCGCGCGTGCTCGACGTCGCGGCGGGCCGCGGGCGGCAGGCACGCCTCTTCGCGGCGCGCGGCGCGCGCGTGATTGCGGTCGATCGCGACGCCGAGGCCCTCGCCGCGAGCGCGCATGTCGCGGGCGTCGAGACGCGCGTCGCGGACCTCCAAGGCGGCGCGTGGCCCTTCGCCGGCGAATCCTTCGACGCGATCGTCGTCGTCCACTATCTGCATCGGCCGCTGTTCTCGCCCATGCTCGACGCGCTCGCCCTGGACGGCGTGTTCGTCTGCGAGACCTTCGCTGCCGGCAACGAGGCCTACGGGCGCCCCACCAATCCGGATTTCCTGCTCCAGGAAGGCGAACTCCTCGAGCGCGTGCGCGAACGGCTCGTGGTCGTGGCGTTCGAACAGGGGCGCGTGAAGCTGGGCGAGGGCTTCGCCGTGGTGCAGCGGATCGCCGCCGTCGGCCGCGCCCGTCGCTGGCCGCCCCCGCTCGACCGAGCGTGACGGTGGGGATGGGGTAAAATGCTGCCTTTTTCCGCTGCCTCGACATGCTGACCGGTAGTCTCGTCGCCCTCGTGACGCCCATGCAGGATGACGGTGCGCTCGATCTGGCGGCTTATCGCAGCCTCATCGACTTCCACGTCGCGAACGGCACCGCCGCCATTGTCGCGGTCGGGACCACCGGCGAATCGCCGACCGTCGGCGTCGACGAGCATTGCCTGCTGATCAAGACCGCGGTCGAGCACGCGGCGGGACGCGTGCCGGTGATCGCCGGTACGGGCGGCAATTCCACCGCCGAAGCCGTCGAGCTCACGCAGTACGCGAAGAGCGTCGGCGCGACGGCGTGCCTGTCGGTGGTGCCGTACTACAACAAGCCGCCGCAGGAAGGCCTCTACCGTCATTTCCGCACGATCGCCGAAACGGTGGGTCTGCCGATGCTCCTGTACAACGTGCCGGGCCGGACCGTGGCGGACCTGTCGAACGAGACGGTGCTGAGACTCGCCGAGGTGCCGTCGATCGCCGGCCTCAAGGACGCCACCTCCGACCTCGTGCGCCACGTCGACCTGATCAAGCGGCTGCCGCGGGACAAGGAGTTCGCGCTCTATTCGGGCAACGACGACACCGCGCTGCCCTACATGTTGCTCGGCGGCCACGGCGTGATCTCGGTCACGGCGAACGTTGCGCCGAAGGCAATGTCCGAGATGTGCGCGGCGGCGCTGCGCGGGGACGTCGCGGGAGCGCGCGTAATCAACGAGCGGCTGCTGACGCTGAACCTGAGGCTGTTCATCGAGGCGAATCCGATCCCGGTCAAATGGGCGATGGCCGAGCTGGGACTCTGCGGCGGCGGCCTCCTGCTGCCGCTGTCGCCGCTGCCGCCGCAATTCCACGACGCCGTCCGTAGCGCGCTGCGCGAAGCGGGCTGCCTCCGATAGAGGTACACGAACGATGAGCCACGAACATTTTCCGATCCGGCGCGCTGCGCTGGCGCTTGGCTGCGCCGCGCTGGTCCTGGCCGGCTGCGAGTCGGTCAATTCCATCGGCAAGCGCATCGACTACAAGTCGACGTCGTCGGCGCCGGCGCTGGAATTGCCCCCGGAGCTTTCGCAGCCGCGCTACGACGACCGCTACACGGTCACCACGGCCTCCGGCCTCGCCGCCGCCAAGGCGACGGCACCCAAGCAGAACGACCTGCTGCCGACCAATCCGGACGCGCGGATCCAGCGCGCGGGCAACGAGCGCTGGATTGTCGCCAAGGCGACCCCCGAACAGGCGTGGGCGACCGCGCGCACGTTCTGGTCGGATCTCGGTTTCGTCGTCGCCGTCGAACAGCCCACGATCGGCATGATGGAAACCGACTGGGCGGAGAACCGCGCCGACATTCCCTCCGACTTCCTGCAGCGCACGGTGGGCAAATACGTCGAGGCGTTCACGTCGACCTACAAGCGCGACAAGTTCCGCACCCGGATCGAGCGCGGCAGCGACCCCGGCACCGTGGAGATCTACGTGTCGCATCGCGGGATGGAGCAGGTACCGACGGTCAAGATCGACAACGTACAGGGCGCCGGCTTCGCGTGGGCGCTTCAGCCGCCCGATCCGAATCTCGAGGCGGAGATGCTGCAGCGGCTGATCATGCGTTTCGGCGTGACGGAAGCGCAGGCGGTCGCGGCCGTCACCGGCGCGGCACCGTCGGCGGACGGGCCGCGCGCGGCGCCGGCCGCCGCCGACCGCGCGCGCCTCGAGAAGAACGCGGACGGTACGCCGAAGCTCGTCGTCGACGACCCCTTCGACCGCGCGTGGCGCCGAGTCGGCCTGGCGCTCGATCGCACGGGCTTCACCGTCGTCGACCGCGACCGCTCCACCGGCATCTATTACGTCCGCTACGCCAATCCGGACATCGACATGGCCAAGCGCGACCGCGAGTCGGGGTTCCTGAGCAAGCTGATGACGTTCTGGAAGCCCGACGAGAAGGATCGTCCCGAGCAATACCGGATCAAGGTCGCCGAGGTCGCGCCCGCGTCGGTCGTGAGCGTCCAGGATCCAAGCGGCGTCCCCGACAAGACGCAGACCGGCGAGAAGATCCTCGCGCTCCTCAAAGACCAGCTCAAGTGACGACCGCGCGGCGCTGATGCGTTTCGCGTCGATCGGCAGCGGCAGCGAGGGCAATGGTCTCGTCGTCGAAGCGGGCAGAACGCGCGTCCTCATCGATTGCGGCTTCGGCGTGCGTGATACCGCCGCGCGACTCGAGCGTCTCGGTGTCGCGCCCGAATCGCTCGACGCCATCTTCGTCACGCACGAGCACGCCGACCATGTCAGCGGCGTGCCGGCTTTTGCGGCCAAGTATTCGATTCCCGTCTGGCTGACCTTCGGAACCCTCCAGGCGAGCGGCGCGCGCTTCGAGGGAATGGACCGGGTCTACGGCTTCGACAGCCACGATCGCGTGGCGGTGGGCGACCTCGAGATCTGCCCATTTCCGGTGCCGCACGACGCGCGCGAGCCCGTGCAGTTCGTGGTGTCCGACGGCGCGCACCGCGTCGGCGTGCTCACCGATCTGGGAACGACGACCCGCTACGTGGAGGCCAGCCTTTCGGGCTGCGACGCGCTCGTCCTGGAATGCAACCACGATCTCGACATGCTGGGACGCAGCGACTATCCGTGGCCGCTGAAGCAGCGCATCTCGGGACGCTTCGGCCACCTGCACAACGAAGCCTCCGCTGCACTGCTCGCCGCGCTCGACAATTCGCGCCTCTCGCACATCGTCGCTGCGCATCTTTCGAAGCAGAACAACACGCCCGAGCGCGCGCGCGCCGCGCTCGCCGGCGCGCTCGGCTGCACGGCCGACTGGATCGGCGTCGCCGAACAGGCCGGTGGATTCGACTGGCGCATGCTCGGCGCCTGAAGGCAACGAACCGGGGAACGGGGCGGTGGAAAAACGACAGGAACTCTACAAGGGCAAGGCGAAGACGGTCTTTGCGACCGACGACCCCGCCCTGCTCGTGATGCACTATCGCGACGACGTGTCGGCCTTCGACGGCGTCAAGCTCGCCAAGCTGGACCGCAAGGGCGAGACGAACAACAAGATCAACGCGTTCGTGATGGAAAAGCTCGCCGCAGCAGGCGTGCGCACGCACTTCGTCCGGCTGCTGAACGAGCAAGAATCGCTGGTCAAGGCGATGAAGATGATCCCGGTCGAGTGCGTGGTGCGCAACGTATGCGCCGGCTCGATGGCCAAGCGCTACGGGATCGCCGAGGGGACGCGACTGGCGGAGCCGATCTTCGAGTTCTTCCTGAAAAGCGACGCGCTGCACGATCCGCTCGTCAACGAAGACCACATCCGCGTGCTCGGCTGGGCGTCGGCGCAGGAGATCGCGCAGATGAAGGAGCTCACGCATCGCGTCAACGCAGTGCTGAAGCCGCTGTTCGCCGATGCGGGCATCGACCTCGTCGATTACAAGCTCGAATTCGGCCACCCGGCCGACGATCCCGACGGCGCGCTCGTCCTCGGCGACGAGTTCACGCCGGACGGCTGCCGGCTGTGGGACGCGAAGACCGGTGAAAAGCTCGACAAGGACCGCTTCCGCCGCGACCTGGGCGAGGTGATCGACCGCTACCGCGAAGTGGCGACGCGCATCGGCGCGCCGCTGTAGCTCTGCCCGCAGCGCGCGTTTGCGCCCGTCCGAGGGTTTGACTTCGGGTTCCCCCGAGACTATAGTCAGACCAGTAGGTAGACTGGTTGATCACCATGAGCAAGCGGACGGGCGTCATTGGAGCGTACGAAGCCAAGACGAAGCTGCCGGCGATCCTGCGGCGCGTCGAGGCGGGCGAGCGCTTTACCATCACCAATCGAGGCGTTCCGGTCGCCGAGCTGCGACCCGTCGCCGGCGTTCCCGAGCCGAGCGCCCGAGAGGCCGTTTCACGGATGAAACAGCTTGCCAAAATCGCCGGCGTAGGAGCGCGCGCCATGCGCGCGCTGATCGACGAAGGCCGGCGCTGATGCTGGTGCTGGATGCATCGATGGCCTTGTCCTGGCTGTTCGAGCGCGAGACCGTCGCCGAGCGCAAGCGCGCGGTCGGCGCGCTGGATCGGCTGGAGAAGGACACTGCGGTGGTCCCGGCGTTGTGGCACACCGAGGTGCTCAATGCGCTGTTGGTAGGTGAACGCAGAAAACTGGTCATGCCGGCGCAATCGACCGAGTATCTGGCGCGACTGGGCATGTTGCCGATCTCGGTCGACAGCGCAGCGCCGATGGTGCGGCGCGATGCCGTCGTGGGCCTGGGTCGACAGCACGACCTGACCGCGTACGACGCGACTTATCTCGATCTTGCGATGCGCACGGGCGGGCCGCTTGCAAGCTTCGATCGGCAGCTTGCGAAAGCAGCGGTGGCCGTGGGAATCGAAGTGGTCTGATTCGAGCGCCACGGTAGCGCCGCCGCCGGAGACCTTGCCGCCCGATGCACGACCTCCCCATCATCACGCTGCTCGCCACCGGGCTCGCCTTCGCGCTGCTCTTCGGCTGGATCACGCAGAAGCTCGGCCTGTCGACGCTCGTCGGCTACATGCTCGCCGGCGTGGCCGTGGGGCCGTACACGCCCGGCTTCGTCGGCGATCGCGCCATCGCGAACGAGTTCGCGGAAGTCGGCGTAATCCTGCTGATGTTCGGCGTCGGCATGCACTTCCATCCGCGCGACCTCCTGCGCGTCAAGCGCATCGCCATCCCCGGCGCGATCGCGCAGAGCGTGGTCGCGACCGGCGCGGGCTGGGTCACGGCGCGCGCATTTGGCTGGAGCGATACGGCGGGGCTGGTCTTCGGCATGGCGCTGGCGGTCGCCAGCACCGTCGTGCTGATACGGATGCTGACCGAGCAGGAGCGGCTCACCGCCCACGACGGTCACGTCGCGGTCGGCTGGCTGATCGTCGAGGACCTCTTCACCGTGCTGGCGCTCGTGATCCTGCCGGTTCTGGCACTCGGCAAGGGCGGGGACGGCCCGTCGATGCCGCTGGCGCTGGCGGCGGCGCTGGGCAAGGCCGCCGTGTTCGCGGGACTTGTCTGGGTCGTCGGCACGCGCGTCGTCGCGCAGTTGATGGAACGAATGGCGGCCACGCGCTCGCAGGAACTGTTCACCGTCGCGGTTTTCGTGATTGCGCTCGGTGTCGCGCTGATCGCCTCGGAAGTGTTCCATCTGTCCGTGGCGCTCGGCGCCTTCTTCGCCGGCCTCGTCGTCGCGCGCTCGCGCTTCGGTCCCCAGGCGACGGTTTACGTCACACCGTTTCGCGACGTGTTCGCCGCGATGTTCTTCGTTTCGGTGGGGATGCTGTTCAATCCGTCGTTCGTGCTGGTCGAGCCGCTCAAGGTGGCGGCAGCGGTGGCGATCGTCATGGTGGTGAAACCGCTCGTCGCCATCGCCATCGTGCGGTTGCTGCGCGATACTCGACGGACCGCCGTGACCGTCGGCGTGGGCCTCGCGCAGATCGGCGAGTTCTCGTTCATCCTCGGTGCACTCGGCCGGCAGCTCGGGCTCGTGCCTGCCGACGCCTTCGACGCGCTCGTTGCCGCGGCGCTCGTGTCGATCGCCCTCAACCCGCTGCTCTTCCGCCTGCTGAAGCCGTTCACAGACCGGCCGCCTCCTAGCGACCAAGCAGCGCCAGCGACAGCGACGGAACGAAGCCCACCACGACGGAGATGACCACCATCGTGAGCACGAAGGGCACCGCACGGCGTGCGATGGCGATGATCGGCACGCCGGTGAGCCCGGACATCACGAACAGGTTGAGCCCCATCGGCGGGGTGATGAAGCCAAGGCCGAGCGACGTGATCATGAACACGCAGAAATGGATCGGATCCATGCCGATCCTCTGCGCAACCGGCGCGAGCAGCGGCGCCAGGATCAGGATGTTCGGCGTCGTCTCCATGAACATGCCCGCGATGATGAATATCGCCAGCATGATCAGCGTCAGCAATACGCGGCTCTCGGTCAGCGACGTCAGCCCGCCGACCAGCGTCTGCGGCACGTTCAGCACCGTCAAGGCCTGCGCAAACAGGATGGCGACGGCGATGATCGGCAGGATGACGCCGTTCACCCGCGCCGACGTCTCGAGCATCGAAGGGAAATCGCGCAACAGGATCGTCCGCTGGAACATGCCGACGAGCAGCGCGACCGCGACGGCCACCGCCGCGGACTCGGTAGGCGTGAACACGCCCGAATAAATGCCGCCCAGGATGATCGCCGGGATCGCCAGCGCGAATTTGGCGTCGTTCAGCGCCTTCAACCAGCGGCGCAACGAGAACGGGCGCCGCGAGTTCTCGTAGCCCTTGAGCCGGTTGACGACGATGTTCGTCGCCACCACCGAGAGCAGCACGAGGACGCCGGGGATCACCGCGGCCTTGAACAGCGTCGCCGACGACAGTCCCAGCACGAGCCCGATGATGATGTACGCGATCGACGGGGGGATCAGGATGCCCGTGCAGGCGCCGGATGCGACGAGCGCGCAAGCGTAGGGCTTCGGATAGCCGCGCTCGACGAGCCGGTCCATGGTGATGCGCCCGATGGCGGCGGCGTCGGCGGCATCGGAGCCGGAGATGCACGCGAAGAACCCGCAGCCGAGCGCGGTCGACGTTCCGAAGCCGGTGCGCATGCCGCCGGTCGTCGCCTCGGCGAAGTCGAGCAGCTTGTTCGCGAGCCCCGAGCGCACCATCACGTCGCCGGTCAGCACGAACAGCGGGATCGCGATCAGCGCGAAGGAATCGACGCCCTGGAACAGCGCCTCGCCGAGCAGCGACAGCGGCAGCGCGCCGGTGCCGAGGAGGAGCGCGATCGTGCCGAGCCCGATCGCGACCCAGAACGGGACCGCCAGGAACAGCAGCGCGACGATGAACAGCAGGCCGAGCGGGAGCGCCATGTGCCGACAGTTCGCTTGCGGGTCCGGCGGTCAGTCGAACAGCAGCGTGCCAGCGTAGGGCGCGCGCCCGGCGCGCAGGTTGCGCAGGTCGCGCAACGCCGACTGGATCACCCGCACGACGATCATCGCAAAGCCCAGCGGCACCGCCGCGGCAAACCACGCCTGCGGGATGCGCAGCGCGGGCGACAGCGCATCGAAGCGCACCATCGTCGCAAGCGTCTGCAGCGACCAGTAGACGGCGAAGCACGCGAACACCAGCGTGGCGAGCTCGGAGAACAGGAATACGCAGCCGGCTGCGCGCGGCGGCAGCGCGCGGGTAAGGAAATCGAAGCGAATGTGCGCGCGCTGCTTGACCGCATAGGACGCGCCGATCCAGCCGAGGGAGATGAACGCGAAGCGCGCCGCTTCCTCCCCCCACAGCGACGAGAAGTCGAGCACGAAGCGGCGCAGGACCTCGGTCACGATGACGAAGACGATGAAGCAGTAGAGCACGAGCATCAGGTATCGCT
>JBDSLT010000042.1:0-16629 GCA_039916265.1 Casimicrobiaceae bacterium
CAGCGCCGCGAGATCGGTGTGGACCTCCGCGCGATCGCCGAGCGGCGCCAGCGCCCCCGCGGCATCCCAGCCGAGATTGCCGGCGTAGCAGAACACGCGATCCGCCGCGCGCAGGCTGTCCGGCAGCGCCGCCTTCATCGTGCCGAGCTTCATCGTATTCGACCGCGGCTCCAGTACCGCGAGGATGCGCGCGTCGCGCACCTTCCGGCGCAGCCCATCGAGCGTCGTCGCGATGGCGGTCGGATGATGCGCGAAGTCGTCGTAGACGCTCACCCCGCGCGCGGCGCCGCGCAGCTCCAGCCGGCGCTTGACGCCGCGGAACGCCGCCAGCGCCTCGAGGCTTTCGCGCACCGGCACGCCGGCGTGGCGGGCGGCGGCGATCGCCGCGAGCGCGTTGAGCTGGTTGTGCCGCCCGAGCTCGCCAAAGCGCAGCACGCCCTGCGGCGCGCCGCCGAGCTGGATCGCGCCGTCGACGGCGATCGTCCAGTCCGGCCCCGTGCCGGGCACTTCCGCGATGCCGAAGCGCTCGACCTCGCTCCAGCAGCCGCGCGCCAGCACGCGCGCGACGCTCGCCTCGCCCCCGTTGACGATCAGGCGTCCGCTCGCCGGCACCGTGCGCACGAGGTGATGGAACTGCGTCTCGATCGACGCGAGGTCGGCAAAGATGTCGGCGTGGTCGAATTCGAGGTTGTTGAGGATCGCGGTGCGCGGGCGGTAGTGGACGAACTTGGAGCGCTTGTCGAAAAAGGCGGTGTCGTACTCGTCGGCCTCGATGACGAAGAACGCGGAAGCGCTGTGCCGCGCCGACACGCCGAAGTCGACGGGCACGCCGCCGATCAGGAAGCCCGGCTGCAGGCCGGCCCGCTCGAGGATCCACGCGAGCATCGCGCTGGTGGTCGTCTTGCCGTGCGTGCCGGCGACCGCCAGCACGAAGCGCTCGCGCAGCACGTTCTCGTAGAGCCACTGCGGGCCCGAGACGTACGCACGTCCCGCGTCGAGGATCGCCTCGACCAGCGGATTGCCGCGCGACACGACGTTGCCGACGACGAAGACGTCGGCGTCCTTCGCGACGCCGGCGAGCTGCGCGGCGTCGAAGCCTTCGGTCAGCGCGATGCCGAGCGCCTCGAGCTGCGTCGACATCGGCGGGTAGACGTTGGCGTCGCAGCCGCTCACGCGGTGGCCCGCCGCCTTTGCGAGCGCCGCGATGCCGCCCATGAACGTGCCGCAGATGCCGAGGATGTGCAGGTGCATGCGGTCAGTGCGGAAGCGATTTCTTTTCGGTGAGCGCGCGCAGGTACGCCGTTTCGAGCGCGCGCGTGTAGGCCGCCGGGCGCGTGCGCGAGGATAGCGCGAACGCGCCGCGCACCTCGGCGCGCTGCGCCTCCCGAAACGCGGTGTCGGCGGCTAGCCGCAGCGCGAGCACGACGTATCCGTTGTCGCTCGTCGCAACGAGCTGTGGCAGCCCGGCGTGGCGCAGGATCGACGCCGACACCCGCTCGGCGTGGCGTGCGCCCGCGCGCGTCACCACGGGAATTCCCGCCGCCAGCGCGGCAGCGGTCGTGTCGCCGCCCGTATACGGCATCGTGTCGAGCGCCGCGTCGGCGAGCGCATGGCGCGCCGCCAGCGCATCACGCTCGTAGGGCAAGAAGCGCACGCGATCCATCGGCACGCCGAACGCCGCAAGGCGGCGCACCAGCGCGGCACGATCGTCGTCGCGCGGCGGTGAGAACAGCAGCAGCGCGCGCGGCGCCGCATGCAGAATTCGCAGCCACAGCGCGAGGCAGCGCGGCGAGAGCTTCTGCACGCCAACGAAGGCTTCGAGCACCACCGCATCTTCCGCGATGCCGAGTTCCGCGCGCGACCACCGCGCCGGCGGCGCGCGATACGGCGACAGCGGCAACACGCAGACCGACAGCGGCAGCAGCGCCTCGAGCTGGAACGCCGCGTTGCCCGGCGGATCGGCGATCGCGTCGGTCAGCTTGTAGTCGACCGCGGACAGGCCGAGGCTGCCGTGGTGCCCGAGGTGCGTCGCGACCACCCGCGCCGGCTTGCGCGCGACGATCCCGGGCCGCGCATGGGCCGAATGACTCATCAGGTCGACGAGGATGTCGAGATCGTCGACGGCGATGGCGCGGGCGGCCAGCGTGTCGTCGAGCTCGGCGAGGCCGGTGAAGCCGGAGGCGGCGGCGCGGAAGCGCTCGGTCAGCGCATCCTCGTTCTGCGCGGGTACGAGGCTGTAGAGGCGCACGTCGAACTGGCCGCGGTCGTGGGCGTCGACGATCGGCGCCAGCAGCTCGCCCATGACGTGCGCACGAAAATCCGCCGACAGGTAGCCGACGCGAATCCGCCGGTCGGAGGCGTCGCGTTCCCGCGCGCGCGCGGGAACGAGCGGCGTGTCCTCGTGCGCCGCGGCGAGCTCCGCGCGTACGAGCGCGTCGTAGCTGCGATACAGGTCGCGCAGCGTCGCGGGCTCGATGTCGAAGTACTGGACGAGCGCGAGGGTTTCCGCCAGCAACGCGGATTCGCCGGCGACGAACGGGTGCGCACACGCGGCGTCGAGCGCGCGCGCTTCCATGCCGCGATCGGCAGCGACGCGCGCCGACGCGAGTGCCGCGACGACGACGCGCGCGCTGGGGTAGTCCCCCCCGAGCGGCGCGAAGCGGAGGAAATCCGCGAGCGCGTCCTCGTCGCGGCGCAAGCGCAGCAGTAGACCGCGCAGGATCCACCAGATGCCCTCGTCGGCGGGCGCGAGCTCACGGGCGCGCACCAGCGGGGGGATCGCCGCGCGGAAACGGGAGAGCCGCTCGAAGGTCAGCGCGAGATTGACGTGCGCGGCGACGTGCGCCGGATCGCGTGCGACCGCCTCCCCGAACGCCGCGAGCGCGCCCTCGAAATCGCCGCTGCGAAACAGCACGTGGCCGCGCGCATGCCACGGCTCGGCCCACGCTTCGCGCTGGCGCGCCGCCTGCTCGAAGGCCCGCAGCGCCTCGTCGCGCTCGCCGTCCGCCGCCCACAACGCGCCGAGGTTGTGCCACAGGTCCGCACGCTCCGGCGCGAGGCGCACCGCCTCGCGATAGGCGGCGCGCGAGCCGTCGCGATCGCCGGCGGCGGCGCGCGCCGTCGCCTCGGTCAGCAGCGTGGCGAGCGGCGTCACGCCTGGAGCGGCGCGGGCGGCGGGCCCATCTGGCGCCGCCAGCCGCGCGCGAACCACAGCATGCCGGCGACGTCGAGCGCCAGCACGACGACAAACGCCGTCCTGAGACCGCTCGCGCTCGGCGCCTGCGCCGCCCGCGCGCCTTCGGCGACGATGCCGATGCCCCATTGCGCGACGAAGCTCGTGCCGAACATCATGAGGTTGAGCGTCGTGTTCGCGCGTGCGGCGAGCTCCTTCGCAAATCCCTGGCCGAGCACCGTGAAGGCGAGGATGTTGACCGCGGCGCCGAGCCCGTAAAGCGACCACCACAGGTAGCTGCCGGGCACGCGCGCCACGATCGCCGCGAGCGCCAGCGTGTGCACGCCGAAGCCCGCGCCGTAGAGATGCGCGGGGGTCACGCCACGGCGTGTCAGGCGCGCGGAGAACGTGCCGAGCGCGACGTAGCCGGCGAGCACGACGACGCCGAGCGCGAAGAGCCGGTCGGCCGCGCCGGCGCGCGTCATGCCGTCGACATCCATCATCCAGGGCACCGCCCACAACCCCTGGATCGCCATGAACGATCCCATGCCGGCGGCGCCGACGGGCGCGAGCCACCAGAAGCGCGGATGCCGCACCACCTGCATGACGCCCGCCCATTGGGAACCGAGGCTCGGCGGGTGCGCCGGCCGCGGCATGTCGGGAACGCGCCAGGCGATCGCCGCCGCGACAACGATCGTGACAGCGCCCAGCACGACGAAGATGGTGCGCCACGTCGCGACGCGAAGCGCGAATTCGAGCGGCGTGGTGGCCAGCAGCGCGCCGAGCGAGCCCGCGACCATGATCCAGCCGGCGAGCGGTGCCTGCCGCTCCGACGGATACCACATCGCCAGCGCCTTGAGCGGCGCCATCAGGCAGACGCAGACACCCGCACCGATCAGCGCCCGGGCGATCACGAGGCCGCCGAGCGACTCGGCGAGTCCGAAGGCGATGGCGCCGACGCCCGCGATCGACAGCAGCACCGGCTCGACGCGTCGCGGCCCGTAGCGATCGAGCAGGATGCCGGCGGGGAGCTGCAGCAGGCCGAAGGCAAGCAGATAGGTGCTGGTGAGCAGGCCCAGCGACGACGGATGCAGCGCGAGGTCGCGCGTCAGGTCCGGCGCCATGACCGCGTTCACCACGCGGAACGCGTACGACAGGAAATAGCCGGCGGCGAAGACGACGTAGATCGACCCGAAGGAAAGCGGCGCCATCGGGTTCAGGCGTCGCGCGCGCTGCGGTCAGGCGCGAACGCGTGCGCCGGATGCGCGGTGAACGAGGCGGGTTTCATCGAGCGGCCGGGGTTCGAATCGACAGCCGGCATTATCCCCGAATGGGCAATCACGCCGCGTCGGACGGGCGCCGCGGCGCGCCGCCGTCGGCCGCAGCGTACAATCGTCGCGTCGCCGCCCGATCCAGGCGCAGGCGAACCGCGGCGTCGGACTCGGCGTCGGACTGTTTACCCGGGCATCGCATTTCCTCCCGCATGCGCGACCGCTCCGCCACCGTCGCCACACCCATCCTCGTCGCACTCGCCGCAGTGCCCCTCCTCGCCGGCATGTTCGTCGCAGCGCATGCGGGCAGGCTCGCCTATCCCGAGACGCCGGCGATCCCGGTCGCGGAGACGTATCACGACGTCACCGTGGTCGATCCGTACCGCTGGCTCGAGAACGACGCCGCGGCCACCGTCATCGCGTGGGCCGGCGCGCAGAACGCGCTGACGCGGCGCTGGCTCGACGCGCTGCCGGCGCGCACGGCGGTCGCGCAGCAGATCGGCAGGCTGCTGCAGGCCGAGCCGGTGACGCGCTACGGCTTTCAGTTTCGCAAGCAGCTCTTCGCGTTCAAGCGCCAGCCGCGCCGCGCGCAGCCGCTGCTGGTCGTGCTGAAGTCCACGGCGGTCGTGTCGAGCGAGCGCACGGTGGTCGATCCGGTGGCGCTCGACCCCACCGGGCGCACGGCGATCGACTTCTTCCGGCCGTCGCACGACGGCCGCCACGTCGTCGTGTCGCTGTCAAAGGACGGCAGCGAGGACGGAACCGCCTACGTATTCGACGTCGCGACGGGCAAGCGTCTGCCCGACGTCGTGCCGCGGGTGGCGTTTCCCACGGGCGGGGGCAGCGTCGAGTGGGCGGCCGACAACGGCGGGTTCTTCTACACGCGCTACCCGCAAGGCAGCGAGCGGCCCGCGGCGGACCGCCACTTCTACCAGCAAATCTGGTTCCACGCCCTCGGCACGCCCGCGGCGAGCGATCGCTACGTGCTCGGCAAGGACTTTCCACGGATCGCGGAGACTGCGCTGCAGGCGAGCGGCGACGGCCGCCACCTGCTCGCCACCGTGGCCAACGGCGATGGCGGCGAGTTCGCCTTTCACCTGCGCACGCCGGACGGACGCTGGACCGAGGTCGCGGGCTTCAAGGACGAGGTGAAGGACGTCGTATTCGGCGACGACGGCAATCTCTACGGGCTCACCGTCAAGGACGCGCTGCTCGGACGCATCGTCGCGATCCCGCTCGCGCGGCCGACGCTCGCCCAAGCGCGCGTCGTGGTGCCGGAGGACAAGGTCCCGGCCGAGAGCCTGATCGCAACCCGTACGCGGCTTTACGTCACCTACCGCATCGGCGGGCCGGCGGTGGTGCAGCTCTTCGCGCTGGACGGCAAGCGGCTCGGGCAGCTTCCCGCGGCGCCGGTGTCGGACACGCACGTGTTCACGCGGCTCGACAACGACGACGTGCTGGTGCGCACGACGAGCTACGTCGATCCGCCTGCGGTGGCGCGCTACGAAGCGCGCCGCAGCCGCCTCGTGCGCACGCAGCTTTCCGAGCGTCCCGACTTCGACCTCGCCGACGCCGTGGTCACGCGCGACTTCGCATTGTCGAAGGATGGCACGCGCGTCCCGCTGACGATCATTGCGCGCAAGGGCGCGCCGCGCGACGGCAGCCAGCCGCTGCTCCTCTACGGCTACGGCGGCTACGGGATGAGCATGGCGCCGTATTTCTCGCCGCTCACGCGCTTCTGGCTCGACTGGGGCGGCGCCTACGCCGTCGCGAACGTGCGCGGCGGCGGCGAGTTCGGCGAGCCGTGGCACCTCGCCGGCAACCTGACCAGGAAGCAGAACGTGTTCGACGATTTTGCCGCCTGCGCGCAGCATCTGGTCGAGCGCGGGTACACCCGATCCGACCGGCTGGCGATCATGGGCGGCAGCAACGGCGGTCTCCTGATGGGCGCGATGATCACGCAGCACCCGGCGCTGTTTCGCGCGGTCGTCTCGCAGGTCGGCATGTACGACGCGCTGCGCTGGGAGACGCAGCCCAACGGCGCGTTCAATGTGACGGAGTTCGGTACGGTCACGAATCCGGACCAGTTTCGCGCGCTGCACGCCTACTCGCCCTATCTCAACGTGCGCGACGGCGTGGCGTATCCGGCGGTGCTGCTGACCGCCGGCGACAACGACGGGCGCGTCTCGCCGTACGAGTCGCGCAAGATGACGGCGCGGCTGCAGGCGGCGACCGCGTCGTCCCGGCCGGTCCTGCTGCGCACCGAAGCGACGGCGGGACACGGCATCGGCACCGCGCTCGCGACTCGCATCGCGGAGGAGACCGACGTCTACGCTTTCCTCGTGAACGAGCTCGGCATGCACGCGCCGCCTGCACCGATCCCTGCGCGAAAGCGCTGATTTTTCGCAACGGCCTGCGCACCGGAATGCCCGGGCAAGCCACCCTTCCGCGCTTCGCCGGCAATGTCACGCTGAGGCGCCTGTCGGGCGCGGATCTTCCGGCGTTCCAGGCCTACCGCAACGACCCGGAGGTGGGCCGCTATCAGGGCTGGTCGCCGCTGACCGACGAGGGCGCTGCAGCCTTCCTGGCGGAAATGAGCACCGCGCCGTTATGGCGCCCCGGCGCCTGGACGCAAATCGGTATAGCCGCGTCCCGCGACCAGCGTCTGGGGGGCGACATCGGGCTGTTCCTGTCGAGCGACGCTCGCCAGGCCGAGATCGGTTTCACCGTCTGTCGAGCGGACCCGGGGAGCGGCATGGCGAGCGCAGCGGTGCGCGAAGCGATCGGACTCGTCTTCTCGCACACCGCAGTCGACGAGATACTCGGAATCACCGATGCGCGGAACGCGGCGTCGATCCGGCTGCTGCAGCGCGTCGGCATGCGCAAGGTCATCGCAAGAAACACCACGTTTCGCGCGGAGGCCTGCGTCGAACTCGTCTACCGGGTGACGCGCGCCGAGGCGCAGCGCACCCCGGCTTGGGGTCACGCGCCGTCACGCGCGGCTGTTCCCGATTCGCAGTAGGTCCGGGAAGCGGACGCCGCCGGCGAACGGCGAGATCCTGTGTCACGCCGCAAGCGGCGTCCGGACGACCACCGCCACGCCGGCCGGAGCGTCGCGGTTCTCCGCGATCGCGAAGCCGCCGTGGAACTGCGCGATCAGGCGCACGATGTAAAGGCCAAGCCCGAGATGCGGCGCGTCGCCGCTACCGCCCTCGCGCACCGACACCATCGACTCGAACAGGCGCTCCTCCATGCCATGCGGCAGCGGCGGCCCCGCGTTGGCGACGCTAAGCCGCGCGGCGTCGCCGTCGCGTGCGAGCTCGACGCCGATCGCCCCTCCGGTCGAGAATCCCGCCGCGTTCTCGACGAGCTTGTCGAGCATCTGGGCGTAGAGCTCCGGGGCGCCCAGGAGCGTGACCTCGCCGTCTTGCAGCGAAAGCGCGAACGTCGCGTTCGGGTACGCGAGTCGATAGCCGTCGACGCAGCCGGCGACGACGCGCGCGGCGTCGAAGCGCTCGCGCTCCGCGTCGCCCAGCGCCTGCTCGAGGCGCGTTGCCTCGGTCATTCGCGCGAGGATCGCCGTGAGGCGATCGAGCCCGCCCTGCGCGCGGTCGATGTACACGCGCGCGTCGCCCGACTGCGGCGCCGCCCTGAGGTTCTCGAGCGAGCTTCGCACGACCGCCACCGGCGTGCGCAGTTCGTGCGAGAGGCGGCTTGCCATCTGCGCCTGGTACGCCGCGTAACCGGAGAGCCGCTCGAGCACGCTCGCGAAGCTGCGCGACAGGTCGCCGATTTCGTCGCCTGCCGCCGAGCTCGCGAGGGGCGCCCGCACACGCCCCTGCGCGTCGATCGCCTGCTCGGCGTCGTCGCGGAGCCGCCGGATGCGCGCGGCGAGCCGGGTCGCGAACAGCGTGAGCGCCACGGAACCGATCAGCAGCACCGCGGCCACGATGTTGAAAAGCCGCTCGAAGGCGCGGTTGCGCTCGGCGAGCACGCGGTTGCCGGTTTCCTCGACGACGACCACGCCGCGCACCTGGTCGCCCAGCCAGATCGGATGCGCGGCCGAGACGATCTGCGCGCGCCCGTCGGCGGTGCTGCGCCGGTCCGTCGTCAGGATGCCCGACAGCGCGCCCTCGACGTCGCGCCCGCGCGGCGGCCCGACGGTCTGCGCGTCGTCGCGGAAGTCTTCCGTCGGCTGCTTCAGGATCAGGCGATACAGCGGATGCGTGAACGCCTGGACCACCGACTGCCAGCGACCGTCGCCGCCCGCACCGCTCCTTGCGGCGTCGTCGGCCGGGCCTTTCAGCGTTCCTGCGCGCGCGAATACGCCGCCGTCGCGATCGATGACCCAGATGCGCGCGGTCGTCCGCGACAGTCCCTGGAGGATCTGCGCGATCTCGGGCGACGCGGAAGGCGTCACCGCCGGATCGCTGCTCTCGTTCGCGCGATCGCGCGCGAACGACGCGATCGGGTCGAGCGCCATCGCGAACAGCCGCGGGCGATCGTGCAGCGCGGTCGCCACCGCCTGCGCGGTGCTCGCGAGCGCACGTTCCTGCGCGTCGCGGAGGAACCGCTCGAGCTCGCGCACGTACTCGTAGCCGAGCCAGGGCAGCGCAAGGAACACAAGCAGCACGAGCAGGAGCTGCGCGCGGATGCCGAGCGCGATGCGCATCTAGCCTCCCGCCGGGGCAGGAGCAGTGAGCGTGGGGGTCGTCACCCCGCGTTCCAGCGGTAGCCCATCCCGTAGACGGTCGCGATGCAATCGAATGCGGCGTCGACGGCCTGGAACTTGCGGCGGATGCGCTTGACGTGCGACGTGATCGTGCTGTCGTCGACGACGATGTTGGCGTCGCGCATCAGGCTTTCGCGATCCTTCACGTGACCGGGAAAGCGCGCGAGCGCGTGCACCATCCAGAACTCGGTCAGCGTGAGGCCGACGCGCCGGCCGTTCCAGTCGGCCGTCAGGCGCTTGACGTCGAGATTGAGGAGCCCACGCGCGATGACGTCGTCCGACGCCTGCGGTGAGGCCAGCAAATCGCTGCGGCGAAACAGCGCGGCGATGCGCGCCGAAAGATGCGGCAGGCTCGTGTCCTTGGTGACGTAGTCGTCGGCGCCCAGGCGCAGACCGGCGACCACGTCGAAATCGGAGTCGCGCGCCGAGAGGAACACGATCGGCAGCGTCGCCGACAGCGCGCGCAGTTCGCGGCACAGCGTGAAGCCCCCGTCGATGTCGTCCGGCAGCCCGATGTCGATCAGCGCGAGATCGGGCAACCGCGCTTTGAGCGCGGCGAGCGCATCCGCGCGATTGCCGAAGGTCGCGACGTCGTAGCCCTGGCGCTCGAGCGCGTCTGCGAGATTGGCGCGCAGCGCGGGCTCGTCTTCGACCAGGGCGATGCGACGACTCAAGGCGGACATCCGGAGCGCACGCGACGTGGCCGACTATACCGCAGCGCGATTCGTTCCCAGCGACGCCGCGGCGCGCTGCCACGGGTTTGCCACAATTGATCGCCGCTGCGCCGCATTTCGCGCCGACCGCCGCCGCTTTCGAGGCCCCAAATGGCATCCGGGACGACGCGACGCCGGCGGCCGGCGTCCCGGAGCACCGAAACCGCCGCCGGCTCGAAAACGCGGGAGCGATGGACATGGCACACGGCGGGCAGGCGGTGGTGGTGACGGCGCAGGGGATGGGCCGGCGCGCGTGGCGCGGCTTCGTGCGCCTGCTGCTGGAAAGCCTGGCGGCCGGTGCGTTCGTCAGCGCGGTGCTGGGACTTGCGGTGTTCATCGTCGCGTCGCAGGCGAGCGCCGCGACCGGCGCAGGCGATGTCAAGCAGGGCACGCTGCTGCTGAAAAGCGCCACCGGCGCTGCGGACGTCGCGCCGCTCGTCTTCACCGAAGTCCACATGGACGTCGCCGGAATGACAGCGCGCGTGCGTGTCACGCAGCGCTTCGTCAATCCCACCGCTGACTGGCGCGAAGGCGTCTACGTATTCCCGCTGCCCGAGAAAGCTGCCGTCGACCACCTCGACATGCGGATCGGCGAGCGCATCCTCCAGGGCCAGATCAAGGAGCGCGGCGACGCGCGGCGCACGTACGAAGCCGCGAAAAGCGAAGGCCGGAAGGCGTCGCTCGTCGAGCAGGAGCGGGCGAACCTGTTCACGACGAGCGTCGCGCACATCGGCCCCTCCGAGGAAATCGCCATCGGCATCGAGTACCAGCAGACGCTGGCCTACGACGCCGGCAGTTTCGCGCTGCGCTTTCCGCTCGCGATCACACCGCGCTACATCCCCGGCTCGGCGCGTTTCGACGGGGGGGACGCGGAGGAGGCAGCGGCGGACGCGGGTTCCGGCACCGGCACCGCTGCTCCGACCGATGCCGTTCCCGATGCGCGCCGCATTACGCCGCCGGTCGTCGTTCCCGGCACCGGCGCGGTGAATCCGGTGTCGATCGACATCGAGCTCGACGCCGGCTTTCCGCTGGCCCGGCTGACGAGCCCGTATCACGCCGTGCGCATCGAGGAGCGGCCCGACCGCCGCTTCCACGTGACCCTCGCCGACGGTGTCGTGCCCGCGTCGCGCGATTTCGAGCTGGTCTGGACGCCCGACGTCGGCAGCGCGCCTGCCGCGGCGCTGTTCACCGAGCAGCGGGATGGGCGCAAGTTCGCGCTGCTGATGCTGCTGCCGCCCGCCGCGGACGCGGCGTCGGCACCGCGCGCGCCGCGCGAGATCACCTACATCGTCGACACGTCAGGGTCGATGGAGGGCGTCTCGATGGACCAGGCGAAGGAGGCGCTGCTGCTGGCGCTCATGCGCCTGCAGCCGGGCGATCGCTTCAATGTGATCGAGTTCAACTCCGTCACGCGGACGCTTTACGCGGCGCCGATGCCCGTCGACGCCACGACGCTCGCGAACGCGCGGAGCTTCGTGCGCGGCCTGAAGGCGCGTGGCGGCACCGAGATGCTGCCCGCTCTGACGGCGGCGCTCTCGACGGCGCGCCAAGGCACGGCGCTGCGGCAGGTGGTGTTCCTGACCGACGGCGCCGTGGGTAACGAGAACGAGTTGCTGCAGCTCATCGGCGCGCGCCTCGACGAACGGCGCCTGTTCACCATCGGCATCGGTCCCGCACCGAACACGTTCTTCCTCAGGAAGGCCGCCGAAGCGGGCCGCGGCACGTTCACGTTCATCGGCGACGTGCGCGAAGTGAAGGAGCGGATGGCTGCGCTTTTCCGCAAGATCGAGGCTCCCGTGCTGACCGATATCGACGCGGTGTGGCCGGGCGGAGTCGTCGCGTACCCGGGCAAGGTCCCCGACCTGTACGCGGGAGAGCCGATCGTGCTCACCGCCGAACTCGCCACCGCGAAGCAGGCGGGAGCGCTGTCGCTCATCGGCGTGCGCAACGGCGCGGCGTGGAACGCCAAGCTCGCGCTCGACACGGGCGCGAGCGCGCCGGGCGTGGGCGTGCTTTGGGCGCGCGACAGGATCGAGGCGTTGATGGACGCGAAGCGCAACGGCGCGCCGGCGGACGAGGTCAGGCGCGACATCGTCGCGGTCGCGCTCGAGCATCACCTCGTCAGCGCGTACACGAGCCTCGTGGCCGTCGACATCACGCCAAGCGCGCCCGCGGGCGTCGCCCCGCGCAAATCGGCGCTGCCTACGAATCTGCCCGAAGGGCTCACCGGGGGTGCGGCACTCGCGGGGCTTCCACAGACCGCGACGCCGGCGCCGCTTTTGATTGCCCTCGGCCTTGTCGCACTGCTGCTGGCGGGCGCGCTGCACGCGGCGCAGCGGCGGACGCAACGCGCGGACCCACCCGCCGACGCCGCCGTTCGCGCAGCGCGCCTCGTTTGCTGAGATGACGCGGGCTTCGACACGAGCATCCACGTCCATGTGTGCCGTCGCCGCCGATCCAGGAGGACCCATCGACCGGGCAGTTCGTGCCGCACGGCCGCCGCCAATGGCGGCAGCACGCGGGAACGCGCGAGCCTCCCGCCCGGCCGAGTCTTCCCCGATCGGCGGCGCCGCGGCGACGACGGCGCGCACGCGCGCGATCGCAATCGTCGCCCTCGCGCTCGCGCTCGCCGGCGTCGCGGCGCTGGGCAGCGGCAGCTACATCTACGCCAAGGCGCTGGCGGGACAGGCGCTGCTGCAGTGGGCGTGGTCGCGCGGGGCTGCGCCCGGCAAGCCGGTGAAACCGTGGCCGTGGGCCGACACGCATCCGGTGGCGCGGCTGCGCGTCCCGGCGCTCGACGTCGACGAATTCGTGCTGGCGGGCGCGAGCGGGCGCACGCTCGCCTGGGGCCCGGGACACCTCGACGACTCGGCGCCGCCGGGCACTGCGGGCAATACGGTGCTGTCGGCGCATCGCGACACGCATTTTCGCTTCCTGCAGCGCATGGTGCCCGGCGACGCAATCGAGCTCGAGATGCCCGGCGGCGCGCGGCAACACTATCGCGTGCGCGACGTGTTCATCGCCGACGTGCATTCGCTGCGGATTCCTCGCGACACGCCGGTGCCCACACTCACGCTCGTCACCTGCTATCCGTTCGACGCACTGGCGCCGGGCGGCCCCCTGCGCTACGTCGTCGTTGCGGAGGCAGCCGGCGCTCCCCGTGCCGCGACCTAGCCGGACGAAACCGGCGATCCCGCTACGCGAGCGTCAGGCGCAACGGGGGCAGGCCGAGCTCGCCGTAGTCGCTGCTCCAGGTTTGTCCCGGCGTGACCGGCCACGCGTCGGTCAGCGTGCCGGTGGTGACCACTTCGCCGGCCTTCAACGGCGGGAACTGCGGCTGGGTCGCGAGCACCTGCGCGAGATGACGTAGCGCGAGTGCCGGGCTGTCGAGCACGTTGGCGCCGACGCCGCGGTCGACGACGCGCTCGCCCTGCGACAACGTCGCCGAGAGCAGCGGCAAGGCGGCGGCAAGCGCATCGCGGCGCCGATCGTCGAGCGGCGTGCGCGGTCCGACGACGAGTGCGCCGTGCAGGCCGAACGCCGCGGTGCAATCGGCCGCCGTGAACTTCCAGTCGGGAAAGTGGCTCTGCACGATCTCGAAGCCGGGAGCGATCCACGCGACCGCGTCGAGGATCCGGCGCGCGTCCCCCTCGACGGGAACCGGACCCGCGAGGCCGAACACGACCTCCGGCTCGATGCGCGGCTGGACGAAATGCGCGAGCGCGAGCGTCGCATCGCCCGAGGCCGCCTGATGCACGGTGCGCGTCCAGACGTGCGCCCACATCGGACGATCGACACCGTAGCGCGCCCAGAGCGTCCGGTTGGTGAAGCCGATCTTGCGGCCGCAACGCGTCCATCCCTGCGCGTGTCGGCGGGCTTCGATGGCGTGGAGGACGTCGTAGGCAGCGGCGGCGTCGAAGCCGGCGTGCGTCGCGCTGATCGGCGGCAGCGTCCGCACGCTATCGTAGGCGTCGATCAACGCGGTGGCGACGCTGTCGATGTCGGTGCGTTGCATAGGCGCCGTCTAGCGGATCAGCCGCGCCGCGCGCAGCGCCACCGAGCCGGCGGCCCATGCGGCGGTGGCGACCACCATCGCGACGAAGGCCGCGATGAGCGCGCCGGGAATCCCCGCGACGTCGAGCAACGCGAGTACCCCATAGCCTGCGGCGGCGCCGAGGGCGCCGCACACGATGATGGCGAGAATGTTCAACAGGATGGGCACGCGCGTGCGGGAAGACATCGACTGCAGCTTCGCGGCACCTCGATCGCGTACTATTCCTTGCCGATGGCCGCAAAGCACGCAGTATAACGGCGGCGCACGACGCGCCTTCGCACCGGCGCCCTTCCATGCCCGATTCCACCGCCCGTTCCGCCACCGCGCGTCGCGCCGTGCAATCACTCGTCGCGTCGCAGATTCGCGAAGTCGCGAACGCCGGCATGGGCGTCGCGGGAATCCTGCCGTTCTGGTTCGGCGAGCCTGACGAGATCACGCCAGCGTTCATCCGCGAGGCGGCCGCGGCGTCGCTCGCGCGCGGCGAGACCTTCTATTCGCAGAACTGCGGCATACCCGAGCTTCGCGACACGATTGCGCGCTATGTCACCACGCTGCACGGGGCCGTTGGCGCCGAGCGGATCGCCGTCACGGCATCCGGCATGTCGGCGCTGATGCTCACCGTCGAAGCGCTGGTCGCGCCGGGTGACCGCGTCGTCGTCGTAACGCCGATGTGGCCGAACCTGGTCGAAATTCCGAAGATTCTTGCCGCCGACGTCGTTTGCGTTCCGCTCGATTTCCGCCAGGGCCAGTGGCAGCTCGACGTCGATCGCCTTCTCGCCGCGATCACACCGGATACGCGGATTGCGATGATCAACTCGCCCAACAATCCGACCGGCTGGACGATCGACCGCGAGGCGCAGGCGGCGATCCTCGCGCATTGCCGGCGGCAGGGCACGTGGCTCGTCGCCGACGACGTCTACGAGCGACTGGTGTTCGACGGCAGCGACTGCGCGCCATCGTTCTTCGAGATCGCCGATTCCGACGATCGCCTCGTCGGCACGAACAGTTTCTCCAAGTCGTGGTGCATGACGGGCTTTCGGCTCGGCTGGATCGTCGCGCCGCCGTCGCTGATGCCGGACCTGGGCAAGCTGATCGAGTACAACACGTCGTGCTCTCCGGTGTTCGTCCAGCGAGCGGGCGTGGCCGCCATCACCGAAGGCGAGGTGACGGTCGCCCGCACCCGCGCGCGCTTCAAGGCGGCGCGCGACCTGCTCGTGGCCGAGCTGGCGCGGCTACCCGGCATCGACGTTGCCCTGCCGCCGGGCGCGATGTACGTGTTCTTCCGCGTCGCCGGGCTGACCGACAGCCTCGCGTACTGCAAATGCCTGGTCCGCGAGGCGCAACTCGGGCTCGCGCCGGGCAGCGCCTTCGGCCGCGAAGGCGAAGGCTTCGTCCGCTGGTGCTTCGCCGCGGAGACCGCGCGCATCGCCGACGGCGTCGCACGCTTCGCGCGCTTCCACACCGAATAAGTAGGGTCAGACACCACATAACGTTAGTGGTGTCTGACCCTACTTATTGGATGGTCGGTGTTGTCCTACAGCATTCCCGCGTGCCGTCCGACAACTTGTTTGCACCGGATGCTGCACTATCGAAAAAGCAAGTTCTGAATCACCGTCGAGGAGAATCTATGAATCCAGTTTCCGCATCGTCAACGCGTTACGCAAAGACCGCGTTCGCGCTCGTCATCGCCACCGGCCTCACGGCGTGCGCAACCACTTCGGGCGAACGCATGTCGTCGTCAGAGCCCGATCGGCTCGTCGCGGACGCGCAGGTTACGCTGAACAATTTTCTGCGCGACCCGGACCAGACGTGGGTTCAGGAAAACCTCAGCCGCGCCAAGGCGGTGCTCATCGCGCCGCAGATCGTGAAGGCCGGGTTCATCTTCGGCGGGTCCGGCGGGCGCGCAGTGCTCGTGGCGAAAAACGGCAGTACGTGGGCAGGTCCGGCGTTCTACGATCTCGCGACGGCAAGCGTCGGCTTCCAGGCCGGGCTCGAAGTTTCCGAAGCGGTAATCATGGTGATGACCGACAAGGGCCTCAACTCGCTGATGGCCACGACCTTCAAGATCGGCGGTGACGCAAGCATCGCTGCCGGTCCGGTCGGCGCGGGCGCCAAGTCGACGATCACCGCCGACCTGGTGTCGTTCACGCGTTCCAAGGGCATTTACGGCGGCGTGAACCTGGACGGCACGGTCGTCCATTCGAACGTCGCGTGGAACAACGCCTACTACAACGCCAATAACGTGCTGCCGCCCGACGTGCTGATGCGCAAGACGGTGAAGAGCCCCAAGGCATCGGCGTTTCTGGCCGACGTCACGAAGGCGACAAAGTAGTTCCTGCGGCCGACGCAACTTGAGAACGCCCGCCGCTCGACGCGGCGGGCGTTTTCATTTGGGACGCGGTGTGGCGAATCCCGCTCGAGTACCGCGCAGCGCGATCCGTTAGGGTTTAGCCGGGTGGAGGTTGTCGACCCACTCGACGTTCTCGGGGTTGGGCTCGACATTGGGCAGGTCCAGATTGACCACCACGGGCTCCTGGCCGCTGCGGCACAGTACGCAGGCCAGCGGCTCGTCGTCGCTCGCGTTGATCTCCTGGTGCGGCACGAACGGCGGCACGTAGATGAAGTCGCCGGGACCCGCCTCCGCGGTGTACTCGAGCCGGTCGCCCCACTTCATCCGCGCACGCCCG
>JBDSLT010000043.1:0-5309 GCA_039916265.1 Casimicrobiaceae bacterium
CAGCGCAGCGGAGGCGGGAACGTGACTGCCGGACATCGGTACCGGATGCGAATCCGCGCCTAGACCGCGCGGCGCGCCGTCGCGGCGGCGCGATGCGGGGACTTCGGGCGGATAGTCATTCGTTCGCGGCGGACCCCGCGACGCGGTGAAGGCGTGCCTGGCGGGGCGGTTGAAGTATCGTGGAAATCGTGAAAGCTTTCAATGGCGGCGGCCGTCCGGCATCGTTGCGCCGATGGCGCATAATCCGCATCCGCCGCTTCATTCCGAATTTACCGAGGAGCCGCCATGAACCGCCGCCATCTCCTTCGCGCCGCCGCCGTGCTCGCCGTTATTTCCCCGCTCGCGCTCGCCCAGCCTCGCGCTGCGGAGAACCGCGTCGTGATTCAGGTCAGCGACAACGACCCCGCCAAGTGGAATCTCGCGCTCAACAACGCGCGCAACATTCAGACGGATCTCGGCGCCAAGAACGTCGACATCGAAATCGTCGCCTACGGGCCCGGCATCGGCATGCTGAAGGCCGATTCGGTCGTCGGCAACCGCATCGGCGAGGCGCTGGGCGCGGGAGTCAAGGTCGTCGCCTGCGAGAACACCATGCGCGGCCAGAAGCTCCAGAAGGCCGACATGCTGGACAGCATCGGCTACGTGCCTGCGGGCGTGATCGAAATCATGCGGCGCCAGCAGGAGCATTGGTCCTACCTGCGGCCGTAGCGCATGGGCGCCGGTCCGGCACCCTGAAAGTCGTCGTTCCCGCGTGGGCAGGCGCCGGGCTTGACACGCGCCTAATATTTCGACATATTTGGAAATGTCGATTTCGACAACTCTCCGGAGCCCCATCATGAAACGCTTTCACGTGCACGTTGCGGTCCGCAGTCTCGACGAGAGCATCCGCTTCTACTCGACCCTCTTCGGCGCGCCGCCGGCAGTCGAGAAAGCCGACTACGCGAAGTGGATGCTCGACGACCCGCGGATCAACTTCGCGATCTCGACACGCGCCGGACGCCTCGGCGTCAACCATCTCGGGCTGCAGGTCGACGACGCGGCCGAACTCGAAGACATCCACGGGCGCCTCGATGCCGCGGGCGCCGCGGTCAGCGCTGAACAAGACGTCAGCTGCTGCTACGCGCGGTCGGACAAATACTGGATCACCGACCCGCAGGGCATAGCGTGGGAGTCGTTTCGCAGCCTCGGGACGGTGCCGGTCTACGGGACCGCGGACAGCGCAGTTGCGCCGGTTGGGAACGCCTGCTGCGGTTGACGCGTCACCTGCGGCGAGGTGGCGCCGCGCCGGAAACTACGCCACCGCCCCGCAGGCGCCCGGCGATCGCTACGGCGCAAAGCGCGCCGACGATCTGGGCGCCGACGAAGCCGGGCACGTCGCCGGGGCGGATGCCGGAGAACGAGTCGGTTGCGGAGCGCGCGAGCGTGACCGCGGGATTGGCGAACGACGTCGACGACGTGAACCAGTACGCGCCGGTGATGTAGACGGCGATCAGCGCGGGAAGCGCCGCGGGCCGCGCATCGCGACCGAGCAGGACTACCAGCAGCAATCCCGCCGCAGCGACGCATTCTCCCAGCCACTGGCCCGCACCGGCGCGCGGATGCGTACCGGCGCGCCATGGCGGCAAGTCGAACATCAGGTGCGCAAGAGCGACGCCGGCGAGCGCGGCAGCGAGCTGAACGCCGATGTAGGCGCCCGCCTCGGCCCATGGCAACTCGTTCCGCGTTGCAGCCACCGCGCTGACGAGCGGGTTGAAATGCGCGCCCGAGATCGGCGCCAGAATCTCGATCAGGACCCACAGCGCGCATCCCGTTGCCAGACTGTTCGCAAGCAAGGCGACCCCGGCGTTGCCCGCCGCGAGTTGTTCGCCCATGATTCCAGACCCGACGATGGCCACCAGCAGCCCTCCCGTGCCGAGCGCCTCGGCGGCGAGACGCTGCGAAAGTCGGGCGGCGGGCATCACGACCTGCCGATGTCCTGCACGCTGCGAGCGATCGAAGGATCTTCGACGCCCCAATGCGCGGTGACCGGCTGGCTCGTCCATACTGGTCCCGTCGAGCGCAACAGCGCCTCCGCCATGATGCTGCGTGCGCTGTTGTGGGTGCAGAGGAACAGAACGCTCACGCCGCCCGCTCCCTTCGTGCGCGCGAACGCCGCGGCCGCGCCGCGGGCTGCTCCGTTACGCACGCCGCGGGATCGCCGCTGCCGCGGCAGCAATTCTGCGTGAGGAATCCGATCAGCGCGTTCATCCGCTCGAAGTTCGCGCGGTAGAAAATGAACCGGCCCTCCTGCCGCGCGCTCACCAGCCGCGCGTTCGCGAGTTCCTTGAGGTGGAACGACAGCGTCGCAGGCGGCAGTGCGAGCCGCTCGGCGATCGCTCCCGCGGCCAGTCCGGTCGGGCCCTGCTCGACCAGCAGCCGGAAGACGGCAAGCCTCGAGTCCTGTGCCAGCGCCGCGAGCGCGTTGACCGCATCGGGTGTCTTCATCCGTCGTCCCAAGGCGCAAGTGCGCCGAGGCAGCATTCTAGCCTGCTGGAAATATCGAACTCTTGTCGCGGGGGCCTGTCACCTGACGATGACAGTCGCGCGTCGGTAGCCTACAGCGGCGATCGTCGCGCCCGCGATGCTTGGCATGACGTTTGCCCCGAAGGGATGCAGAAGGCGCCGCACGCCGCGCAACTCCCACGATAGCGGTCGCGTGGGGGCATAAATCGCCGGGATTCCGGCTGCCAGGCAGGACGGCGCAGGCCGATGATGAAACTGAACCGACACCTCGATCTCCTCGCCATGCTGTTCGGGCTGTGCGCCGCCGTGGTCGGCGCCGCCGGCGCAACCGCCGCGCTGCTCGGCGCGCCCGCGTTCTCGCAATCGTCGGGCGGCGCACAGGGCGGTACGATCGCGGCCGCGATCGCGGTTGCGCTCGGCGGCGTTGCCGTCATGACAGCGGCGGTGCCGCCGGGACGCGTGTCGCGCCGCATGTCGGGCATCGCCGGCGCGATCGTCGCGCTGATCGGAATTGCCGCGCTTGCCGACTCGGTCCTCGGCCTGCACCTCGGCATCGGAGTGCCCGCCCTGCAGGCGACGCTCGGCCTCGCGGATGCCCCAGCCGGAGGTGTCGCGCCGGCGCTGGCCGCCTGTCTCATCGTCCTCGGCACCGGTATCACGGCGCTGCAGTTCGTGCGCGAACGCCGGGCCGCGATCCTTCTCACCATCGCCGCCACCGGATGCGGCGCCTTCGGCGCCATCTCGCTCGCCGGCTACCTGCTGAACGTCGAGTTCATGGTGAGCTGGCTGCACGGCGATCCGCTGCCGCCGCAGGCGGCGCTTGCCGTCGCGCTGCTGGGCGCCGGGCTGTGCAGCGTCGTGCTGCATCACGCGAAGCTGTCCGTGGGCGCGGTCGACGAGAGCCGGACCATCGTGCTGACCGCCGTGTGGATGCTTTCCGTCATCGCCGTGATCGCCGGGGTCTCGACGTTCGCGATGGCGCAGTACGAGTATCAGGACGCCGTGCGCGCCGATCTCGCGCACACGCTGCGGGAGCGGCGCGCTTTCCTCGAATACGCGATCGGCGAGCACGTGCAGCAGGTGAGCCTCGGCTCGCGTCCCGCGTTCGCGGCCTCGGTCGGCGACGCGCATCGCATCGCGGCGACCCGCTCGATTCAGAATCGGCTGCAGGAGGCGGCCGAGGTCCTGCGCGAATCGGGATTCTCCGGCTGGCGATTCAAGTTTGGCGCAACCACCGTGTCGGCCGGGGAATTCGTCGAACGGCCGGATCTGGCGATCCCGCTCGCCGGTAGCGCGCGTACCGACCTGCTACTGAAGGATGGGCGCTATTTCCTGCGCACGCGGATGCCGATCCGCGACCGCGACACTGTCGTCGGCGAAGCGCTCGCCGAGGAGCCTTTTCCTGCGCTCACGCATCTCAAGCAGGAAGCCGACAGCTGGGGTGGATCGGGCGAGATGGCCCTTTGCTCCGCGGCCGGCACCGGGCAGATGGACTGCGTGCCCGTGCGCACCCACCCCGCGGCCGGCCGCTTTCTGCGCGACGTACAGGGCCGGCCGTCGCCGATGGGCCTCGCGCTCGACAACGAGACGGGCGTTGCCGATATGCTCGACTATCGGCATCGGCGCGTTCTCGCTGCCTTCGGACCGGTCGGGCAGACCGGGCTCGGCATGGTCATCAAGATCGATACGGCCGAGCTGAATGCGCCGCTAGGACGCCGCTTCGGCGGCGCGGTCGTGCTGCTTGCTGCGCTCGTCGCGGCCGGCGTCCTGCTGTTGCGCAGGCGCCTCCAGCCGCTGACGCGCGCGCTCGTCGACGCACGCGAGGAGGCGACCCGCGTCGCCGGTCAGTTCAAGGCGGCGGCCGAATCGAGCCTCGATGCCTATTTCCTGATGGACGCGCTGCGCGATCACCGCGGCGCTATCGTCGACTTCCGCATTCGCTACGTGAACGTGAGCGGCGAAGTGCTCGTCGCTCGGCCGAGCGAGGACATCCTGGGTGCGACGCTGCGCGCCGTCCTGCCTTCCGAGCAGGCCGAGTTCTTCATCGCGCGCTACGTGCGCATCGTCTCGACCGGCGAGTCGCTGTCGGAGGAGTTCTCCACCGTCGGGACCGGCGCGGTGGTCGGGTGGGTCGCGCATCAGGCCGTGAAGCTCGGCGACGGCGTTTCGGTGACCGCCCGCGACATCACCCGCCTCAAGGACGTCGAGCGCCAGTTGCGCACCAAGGCGGAAAACGACGAACTGACCAAGCTGCCGAATCGTGCCTCGTTCTACGAGCGACTCACCAAGGCGCTGTCGGACGCGCGGCAATCGGGGCTCGGTGTTGGCGTGCTGTTCCTCGACGTCGACCGCTTCAAGAAGGTAAACGACAACTACGGCCATCCCGCCGGCGACGCGGTCCTGGTCGAGTTCGCGGCGCGCCTGCGCAAGCTCGTCCGGCGTACCGACACCGTCGCGCGCCTTGGCGGCGACGAGTTCGCCGTGCTGTTGCCGGCGCTTGCCGACGTCGCCCACGCCGAGCGGGTCGCCACCGACATTCTGGCCGCCGTCAAGCTGCCGTTCGACGCCGCCAAGATCCGCCTGCACGTCGGCACGAGCATCGGCATCGCGTTCTGCAGCGACGGACTCGACACCCCCGAAGCGCTGGTCGGCCGCGCCGACCGCAGCCTCTACCACGCGAAATCCGGCGGCCGCGGCCGCTATTCGAGCGGCAGCGAGCGCAAGGCGGCGTGATCGGCGGTGCCGGGGGCGCGCCGGTACGCCCGCGAGGGCTTCATTACCCCAGGCGCCCTCGCGGGCGTACCGGC